>NZ_KE386573.1:2947539-3270840 GCF_000427685.1 Haloplanus natans DSM 17983 | reverse complement strand
AGCACATTCGGGGCATACTGACCTACCGTTGCCCGTTCCTTCCTCCGTGTTAGCCACGGCAGTCCTCCTAATGTACCCACCCGGCCGAAGCCGGTGCTGGCAATTAGGAGTGCGGGTCTCGCTCGTTGCCTGACTTAACAGGACGCCTCACGGTACGAGCTGACGGCGGCCATGCACCTCCTCTCAACGGCTCTGGAAAGGTCATCAACCTGACCGTCATTACCGTTGTCGATGCTGGTGAGATGTCCGGCGTTGAGTCCAATTAAACCGCAGGCTCCTCCGGTTGTAGTGCTCCCCCGCCAATTCCTTTAAGTTTCATCCTTGCGGACGTACTTCCCAGGCGGTCTGCTTAGCGGCTTCCCTACGGCACAGCACCCACTCGTAGTGGGAGCCACACCTAGCAGACATCGTTTACGGCCAGGACTACCCGGGTATCTAATCCGGTTCGAGACCCTGGCTTTCGTCCCTCACCGTCGGATTCGTCTTCCCAACGTGCTTTCGCTATCGGTGGTCCGTCCAGGATTACAGGATTTCACTCCTACCCAAGACGTACCCGTTGGGTCTTCCGATCCCGAGCCACACAGTTTCCACCGGACGCCCGCCAGTTGGGCTGGCGGATTTCCCGATGGACTTGTGTGGCCGGCTACGGACGCTTTAGGCCCAATAAGATCGGCCATCACTCGAGCTGCCGGTATTACCGCGGCGGCTGGCACCGGTCTTGCCCAGCTCTTATTCCACTACCACCTTACGGTAGTGAAAAGCGAGGACTGTATGCCCTCGCACTCGGGGTCCCCTTATCGCACTTGCGTGCAGTGTAAAGGTTTCGCGCCTGCTGCGCCCCGTAGGGCCCGGAATCTTGTCTCAGATTCCGTCTCCGGGTTCTTGCTCTCACAACCCGTACCGATTATCGGCACGGTGGGCCGTTACCCCACCGTCTACCTAATCGGCCGCAGCCACGTCCTACAGCGTCGGAACGTTTGCGCGTCCCTGTATTCCAACATGGGACGGGTATGAACTATTAGCCTCAGTTTCCCGAGGTTATCGTTCTCTGTAGGGTAGTTTGGCCACGTGTTACGGAGCTATTTGCTACGAGTGTGAACTCGTACAACTAGCATGGCTAAATCGGACCCCGATAGCAATGGCCTCCGGCAGGATCAACCGGAATGGGCTCTCTCCGTGTGGAGAGAGGGGTGGCGGGAAACGTAGTGTTTCCGCGTCGTAAAGACCACTGAGGTCCAAGGTGGTGGTTCGCTGTCACCGGATCGATCGGGTGTCACCGAACCACCGAGGCTCACATCAGATTCCGTCTTACGGCGGACCGCAGGGGGGGAATCCTCATGTTTCGTCCGGACTTGAACCGATGAGGGCGACCCATATAAGCCCGTTGATCGGGCGTGGATCGTGCCGCATCGGGCGTGTCGTCCGGGGGTTGAGGGCACCGTCGCCCTCGCCGTCACAGTACCACCGAACGCCCTTAATCACTTAAGGGCGTCGGAAGCGTCCCGCCGCCGGCCGTCGATTATGTGTCCACCGGAACAGGTCCGGCGGACGGATCGACGCCGACGACGCGCGTACTACAACAGAGACCGGTGGCATAGATAAGGCCGTCGAAGTAGAACGCCCCACGTCAATGGATTTCATGGGTACGAGCCACAGGACGGAGAGAACGGTATCGCGCGGCTGGAGGCCGGTCGGTCATCCCTCGCTCGCACGGTCGGTCCCGCCGGGGAGCGGCCACGCGGACCACTTTCGTTAGCGCACGGACAAAGCCCTGTCGGCACTGGCGACCGGGACGGGTGGCCCGGGGGCGGCCAGCCACAGACCGTCGCTACCCGCGGCGTGCCCCGACGCGGGTGGTGCTCGTACGGATCGGTGTGACTGTATACCGGTGGTTCGCCGACCTATCCTGTCGAATCACCGGTACTGGCTCACACCAACCCGTCTCACTCCTCGAGGTGTTCGATGCCTTTCTTCGAGACGTTGCCTTTCGTGATCTGGTTGCCCATCCAGTCCGGCTTGTCGTCCGGTGCGTCCTCCTCCCACGCCCACGCGTCGAAGATGTGTACCTTGTCCGTCCCCTTCTCGCGGAGACGGATTTCGGTCGCGTTGGCTTCCGCCTCGCTCTCCGAACCCGCCGGATCTAGCCGACGGGCGGCTTTGAGCGCGGCCTGACGAGGCATGTTCCCCGAGAACACGCTATCCTCTTTGCCGTCCTCGCGCATCACGAAGTTCCGCTTACCGTCCTCTCGTACCATGATTTGAGACCTCTATGGGGATCGAACACATGGCACAACATAAATATATCGGCAAAATGAGGCCTCTGGCGGAGATTCGTATATAAACGCACGGCGGCACCGAGATGCGACGCCGCTCGGAGAGCGGTGTCGACACGGCGAACACGTGCGACAGTAGACAGCCTTATGTGTGTCCTAGGGCGAAAGGGGGCTAGACACCCCCGATGGTCCGGAAAAAGAAGCTCAGTCCAAGCGGTGCGAAGGACGAGAACGGCGAATATCACAACGTCCACGTCAACCTGCACGAAGACGAACTCGCCGTGGCCGGCATGGATATCGGCGACGAGGTGTTCGTCCGCGTACGCGACGGCAAGATCATCATCCAGAAGGCCGACCCGGACGACGTCGAACACGACTTCTGAGTTCGATGATCGTCCGCAACAACGGGGGCACGCCGGCGCGCCGCCAACGGACGGGGCGACCCGCATGAACGGGTACGATCTGGTGAAACCGGCGCTGTTCGCGCTCCCCCCCGAGACGGCCCATCGGGTGACCCACCGACTCCTCCGAAGCGTTCAACACACCGTCGTCGAGGACGTACTCCGCGACCGCTACACCGTCGACGACGACCGACTGCGAACCGCGGCGTTCGGCCTCGAGTTCGACACGCCGGTCGGGGTCGCCGCCGGCTTCGACAAGAACGCCGAACTCCCCGCCATCCTCACCGCTCTTGGCTTCTCACACGTCGAAGTCGGCGGCGTCACCGCCGAACGACAGCCGGGCAACCCCAGGCCACGTCTCTTTCGCCTCCCGGAGGACGGCGCGCTCGTCAACCGGATGGGCTTCAACAACGAGGGCGCCGACCGCATCGGTGCCCGTTTGGACGACGCGGACCTGCCGGACGACCCCGTCGGGATCAATATCGGGAAGTCCAAATCGACGCCGCTCGACGAAGCCGTCGACGACTACCGATACACCTACGAGCGCGTGGCCGACGCGGGGGATTACTTCGTCGTGAACGTCTCCAGTCCGAACACGCCCGGTCTGCGCGAACTCCAGAACCGCGAGTCACTCGAGCGCATCCTCGGCGGCCTCGTCGACGCCGGCGCCGACCCCCTCCTGGTCAAACTCTCCCCGGATCTCGCCACGCCCGCCATCGAGGAGGCCTTGGCCGTCGTCGACGACTTGGATCTCGCGGGCGTCGTCGCGACCAACACGACCGTCGAGCGACCGCCCGGCCTGCAAAACCCGAACAGGGCCGAGCGCGGCGGCCTCTCCGGCAAACCCATCGAGGAACGCGCCACGGGAACGGTCGAGTTCATCGCCGAGCGCACCGACGTACCCGTGGTCGGCGTCGGGGGGATCACGGACGCCGAAGGCGCCTACCGCAAGATTCGCGCGGGTGCGAGCATCGTCCAGTTGTACACCGGACTCGTGTACGAGGGACCCGGCCTCGCGCGCGACATCAACCGTGGTCTCCTCGACCTGTTGGAACGGGACGGGTTCGACTCGGTAGAAGAGGCGGTCGGCGCCGATCTGTAGTTAGACGACGACCACCGGCACCGGCGCGGTGTTGGCGACTCGAGTCACGTCGTCGCCGACGACGTAGGAACCGAACGCGTCGCGGTCCGTGCTGACGACGATGACCGTATCGACCGGGTGCTGGCTACAGTACTCCCGGACGGCGTCGGTCAACTTCCCGAAGGCGACGACCGTCTCCAGCCTGACATCCTCCCACGACGGAAATCGTTGGGTTCTACGGTCACAGACCGTACCCACGACAGAGAGGGTCCCCACTCGTCGCACCGCACGGTGGGGTTGTGGGCCGTGCCAGTACGGCCCCCGGACGCGTTGGCGGCCGTTTGTGCGTCCACGAACTCGCGCCGGGAGTCGACCCAGCGCTCGTACTGGTCGGTCGTGTCTCCCCACCCGGCCGCCCCGCCGTCTCGTCCGAACGAGCGTCGATGACGTACATCGCCGTGAGGCGACCCTCGGGGAAGGCGAACCTCGAGACCCGATCCGATAGCGCCGAGTCGTCGAACGAAACGAGGAGGTGTTGTGTTACGAAACACCTGCGTTCGCTGAAAGGATAACCATATTTGCCCGGGGACGGACCGCGGCTCAGTTCCGGACGATGACGACCGTGTCGCCCGCTTCGATCATCTCGCCCTCGCCCGTATACTGCCGTTCCTCCTCGATCTCAAACATCTCGGCGTCGAGTTCGACGCCGGCAGCGTGGAGGCGGTCGTCGACGACTTCGTAGTCGCCCTGTGCGATGGCGGCCTCGATGTCGCCGACCTGGTTGCCGAACTCGGGCCCGACCAGCGAGTAATCGAGGTCGACGCCGGTCACGACGGACTCGACCGGCGGAGTCTCGTCGACCGATTCGAGTTCGTCGACGTGCATCACGCGACGGATGTCGTCGGCGAACGCGTCGACGTCGCCGTACACCCGCACCGCGTCCACGTCGGCGTTCATCGAGAGTTGGTGGTCGGTCTTGTACTTCCGGAGCGCGGCGACGACATCCATCGCCAGTTCGCCGGCCGAGAGGTCCGCGTCGACCCCGAGTGGCTGGGGCCAGTCGGCCGTGTGGACGCTCCCGTCGCCGTACATGTCCCGCCAGAGTTCCTCGGTGACGTGAGCGAGGATGGGGGCAAACAGCGTACAGAAGCGTCGGTGGGCCGTCTGGAGCGTATAGGCCGCGGATCGGTCGTCACCGTCCCGAAGCCGCTGTTTCGCGATTTCGAGGTAGTCGTCACAGAAGGTATGCCAGAAAAACGAGCGGAGTTCGTCGCGGGCCTTCGAGAACTCGCGGCGCTCGAAGTGGCCGGTTACCGTCTCGATGCGGTCGTCGAGTTCCGCGAGCAGCCAGCGGTCGATCTCTCGCAGGTCCGGTCGCGAGAGCCGTTCCGCGGGCGTGAGGTCGTCGACGAGTTTCGACGCGTTCCAGAGCTTCCGCATCAGGCGCTCGCCGGCCCGAAGACCCTTCTCCTTGTACGGCAGGTCGTCGCCGACGGCGCTCCCGGCAGCCCAGTAGCGCGCGGCGTCGACGGGGTACTGCTCTAACACCTCGTCGGGCGAGACGATGTTGCCGAGTGACTTCGACATCTTCACCCGGTTCTCGTCGAGGACCATCCCATTGATCATCACGCTGTCGAACGGCACCTCGCCCGTGTGCTCGTAACACTTGACGACCGTGTGGAACAGCCAAAAGGAGATGATGTCGTGGCCCTGTGGCCGCATATCCATCGGGTAGAGTTCGGGCCGCTCGATGACCATCTCCCCGCTCGCCGCGTCCCAGTCCCAGCCGGCGTTGATCAGCGGCGTCAAAGAGGAGGTGGCCCACGTGTCGAAGACGTCGTCCTCGGGGACGAACCCGTCGTGGCCACAGGCTGGACAGGCGTCGACCGGCGGGTCGTCCGAGAGCGGATCGACCGGCAACCGGTCGCGATCGGCGACGACCTCCTCGTCACAGTCCGCGCAGTACCAGACCGGGAAGGGGATGCCAGAGGAGCGCTGCCGGGAGATGGCCCAGTCCCACTGGAGCCCCTCGATCCAGTTGCGGTATCGCGTGAACATCTTCTCCGGATACCACTCCATCTGTCGGCCCGCTTCCAGATACTCCTCGGTTTTGTCGAGGAGTTTGACGTACCACTGCTCGGTGACGAGGAACTCGATGCTCGTGCCACAGCGTTCGTGGACGTTGACGGTGTGGGTGATCGCCCGTCGGTCGAGCAGGGCGCCCGCCTCGTCGAGGTCGGCGACGATGGCCTCGCGGGCTTCGTCGCGGTCGAGTCCGGCGTACTCCCCCGCCACGTCGGTCAGCGTCCCCGACTCGTCGATGGCGATTCGCAGGTCGAGGTCGTGAGCCTGGTACCACTCGATGTCGGTCTGGTCGCCGAAGGTACAGCACATCACGACGCCCGATCCCGTCCCCATGTCGACGCGTTCGTCCTCGATGATGGGCACCTCCTGGCCGAACAGAGGAATGCGCGCGTGGTTGCCGACGAGATGTTCGTTCGCCTCGTCGTCGGGGTGGACGAACACCGAGACGCAGGCCGGCAGGAGTTCGGGTCGAGTCGTCGAGATGGTGAACGTCTCCGGGAGGTCCGCACCGTCCTCGACGACATCGAACGCGATGTCGTGGAAGTGGCTGTCCTGTTCGTCGTCCTCGGTCTCGACCTGCGAGATGGCCGTCTCACACTCCGGACACCAGATGGCGGGCGCGCGCTGGCGATACTCCCGACCCTGTTCGTAGAGGTCGACGAACGAGAGCTGTGAAGTCCGCTGGACCTCGGGCGAGATGGTCTGGTAGGTCTCCGACCAGTCGATGGAGATGCCGAGGTTCTGCATCTTCTCGGTGAACTCCGCTTCGTACTGCGCACAGACCTCGCGACATTTCTCCTGGAACTCCCGACGGCCGTAGTCCTGGTGGCGGACCCCGAGTTCGTCCTCCGTGAGGCGTTCGGAGGCGATGCCGTTGTCGTCGTAGCCGAACGGGAAGAACACGTCCTCGCCCTGCATTCGGTTGTAGCGGGCGACGAAGTCCTGAAGGGTGAAACCGTAGACGTGGCCCCAGTGGAGGCTCCCCGAGACCGTCGGCGGCGGCGAGTCGATGGAGAAGACGGTGTCCGGATCTACAGCCCCGTCCCCGTAGGCGTACAGATCCTCCTCGACCCATCGCTCCTGCCACTGCCGTTCGACCGTCTCGGGGTCGTATTCTCCGCTCGGCATTGCTCGGGTGACGCTACCGGAGGATTGGTGTTAAACGACTCGGTTAGGGCGCCTCGCCGGCGAGCTGGCAAACGAGGGGAACGCCCTCGGTGACGGCGATGTCATCATCGGTGCGACGGCCGAAATCGTCGGCGAGCCGGTTCTCACGCGAAACGTCACGGATTTCGAACGGCTCGGCGTCGACATCGAAACGTACTGATCTACGCCAACGCGTCCAGCCGGAACTCGAACGCCACGCACCCACCTTTTGCGCTGCGGGCTGGCACCGCCAGCCCTCGGCAAAAGCTGGACCAAAAGCGCGACGCACTCCCGATGGTCGCGCGTGCGCCCGCCTCACGTTCGTTCGGCGACACTACGCCAACGCGTCCAGCCGGAACTCGAACGCCGCCACCGGCAGTTCGAGGTCGTGTTCGACCAGCACCCGGGGATGCACCTCGCCGATGACGCCGACGGCGTCGCCGTCGATCACGACGGTCGCCGCGCGGCCGTCGATGAACGTCGGATGCTCGGTCGCGGGCGTTTCGAGGTCGACATCGAAGTCGCCACACAGCGACGCGAGCCGCGATTTGGCGTCCTCGTAGGTGGCGTCGTGGCGCGCGAGGACCGCGGCGACGGTTCGGTGTTCCGCGACGCCCGTGTTCTCGCTCCCGTCCGCCCCCGCCGCCAGCCCGATTTCGGCGAGGTCTTGCGGATACGCCCGGTGGGTGTTGTTCTCCAAGACCATCAGGAGCGAGGGCAACGCCCACGTCCGGAGCATCGTGTAGTCCTCGCTGTAGGGTTCGGTGATCGCCACCGGATCGTCGCCGCCGACCACGTCGGTTCCGGGGTCGACGCCCATCCGGTCGTAGTTCTCCGTCTCGGAGATCATGTGGAAGTTGAGCAGGTCCTCGAACCCGAGGCCGACGAGCGACGTGCGCACCGCGGCTTCGAGCGTCGAGCGGTCGTGCCGGCCACCGACAGTCGCCACGTCCGGATAGCGGGGATCGAGTTCGTTGAACCCGTAGGCTCGCCCCACGTCGTCGATCAGGTCGAGCGGATGGAGCACGTCGGTGCGGTACGGCGGGATCGACACCTCGTAGGCCGTCCCATCGTCCGCGCCGGTATCGACGGCTCCGCCGTCTCCCGGAGGCGTCTGCGACGCCTCGGCGTCCAGTCCCGACCGCTCGAACAGGTCGACCGTCTCCGCGACGTCCAGATCGATCCCGAGCATCCCTTCGATGCGCTCGTGGGCGACGGTCTTCGTCTCCACCTCGAAGTCGGGGCGGGGGAGCGTGCCGTCGGGGTAAGACACCTCGACTTCCTCTATCGTCGCACCTCGCGCGTCGAGGGCGTAACAGATGACGGTACACATCCGGTCGATGGTCCACTGATCCGTCCCGGTCAACTCGACGAACAGGTCGCGGGAGTCGGTCGACACCTCGGTCCGCCGGCCGTTGATCACCGGCGGGAACGAGAACAGCCCGATTTCGTCGTAGATGGCCGGATACCGCTCGTACTCGGCGACGATCGGCGCGTACGTCTCGCCGGTCGGATGGTCGGTGAGCACCTGCGCCGGCGTCATCTCTCGGTCGGCGTCGAGGGGGACGAACCGGTCGCCCTCGGGGTCGACGCCGCGGTAGGTGATGGTGTGGCCGTCCCGCCCGTCCTCGCTCAGCACCTCGCCTTTCAGCATCGTGAGGTCGTGGATGCCGATGGCACCTTTGGCGCGCTTGCGACCCATCGTCGCGTGGAGTTTCTCCTGCAGTTGGATCAGGGAGTCGAGCGCCGCCTCGTCCAGGTCGACCCCGCGGATCACCGCGCCGGTGACGTACGGTCGCTCGTCGGGCACCGACGCCTCGACTTCGATGGTCCAGTCGGGATCGTTCGTGTTCGGGACGTAGACGCCGCGGTCGTCGCCGTACTGGTAGCGAAGCGAACGGGCGATGCCCTCGACCGAGAGCCGATCGAGGCGGTCGGGGCCGAACTCCAACTGGAGTTCGCCGTCCTCGGTCTCGCCCTCGTATTCGAGGCCGAGCGTGAACAGGTCGTCGATCAGTTCCTCCTCGGTCTTCTCCTCGTGGCCCGTCAGCCGCCGGAGTTCGTCGGCGTCGACGTCGACGACGGGCATCAGTGAAGCACCTCCGTCTCGCGGAGGAGATCCAGATCACACAGCGTCCCGTGCACGTCGCGGATGTCGTCGAAGCCGTACATGAGCATCAGGAGTCGTTCGAGCGCCAGGCCCCACGCCATCACGTCACAGTCGACGCCGAGGGGACGGAGGACTTCCTCGCGGAACATACCGCTGTTGCCGATTTCGATCAACTCGCCCGTCTCGGGGTGGGTGCCGAACAGCTCGAAGCTCGGCTCGGTGTAGGGGTTGTAATGTGGCTTGAACTGCAGGTCGGTGATGCCGAACTGCTCGTAGAACTCCTCGAAGGTGCCCATCAGGTCACGCACCGAGAGATCCTCGGCCATCACCCACCCTTCGATCTGGAAGAACTCCAGCAGGTGCGTCGGGTCGAGCGTGTCGTTGCGGTACACTTTCTCGACGCTGAAGAAGCGCTCGGGCGGGTCGAGTTCGCCGATTTCGTTACCGGAGAGATAGCGCATCGAGAGCGAGGTGGTGTGGCCCCGGAGGTCGATTTCGCGGGCCACCGCCTCGGTCCACGGGGAGTGGTAGCCGTCGCCGTCGGGGCCGACGCCCTCCAGATGGGCCGAGCGGACGCGTTCGAGCAGGTCCGCCGGGATGTCGCCCATCGGCGGCACGTCGAGGCCGAACTGGTCCCAGTGGGTGCGCGCCGGGTGGTCCTGGGGCATGAACAGGCAGTCGTTGATCCAGAACTCCGAGTCGGCGTGGGGACCGTCCATCTCACGAAAGCCCATGCCGACGAGGGTATCCTTCACGCGCTCGGCGGTCTGTCGCAGGATGTGGACCTTGCCGCCGCGTGTCTCGGGTGCGTCCGCTTCGACGTTGTACGCCGTGAACTCCACGTCCGCCCACTCGCCGGAGGCGAGCAGTTCGGGTGTGAGCCGGTCGACCGTCTCGGCGGCCTCGACGCCCTCCATCAGCGCGGTGACGCCGTCGTCGGTGAGGGAAACAGAGCGAACGGCGCGCTCGCTCCGCTCGACGAGGCCGCGGCGGTCGAGTTCGGCGAGTGCGTCCTCGTCGTCGGCTCCCGCATCCGCAACGAGTGCCGCGAGCGCCGTTGCCTCCGCGTCCGACTCGGGGTCGGCGTCCGGATCGGCCGTGATCCGCCCCGACTCGACCTCGCCGTACCCCTTCCGGGCGTAGTTGGCGAGGGCGATGTCGACTTCGGGGCCGTCGAGGTCGGCCGCGCCGATGACCGCACCCATCGAGACGGGGTCGTCGACGGCGCCGGCATCGACGGCGGCGCGGTAGAGGCGCACTTCGGGCAGGCCGGCCTCGGCGTAGGCTTCGCCCTCCTCGGTGATCGTATAGGAGACCGACTCGGTGGCCGACACCGAGACCAGTCCCGCGTCCTCGAGGTCGAACGCGGCACCGGTCACCGTCTCCGGTTTCAGACCCGTCGCCTCGCTCAACTGTTCGATCGTCCGTTCGTCCGTCGCGCTCGCGGCTTCCAACACCGCGACCTGTGAGTCCGGGAGTCGCATACTCTGTGTCGTTCTTGTTCACGTCCACCCAAGCTGGCCAGTTAGCAGTTCCGAAGCCACCGCCGCCGGCGACCGACCGAACGGTCGGTTTCGTCCGCCCGCCGCGGGCGGGGTCCGCCGACCTACGGGCTGAAAAAGAAGCCGAACCCGAGTGCGGGCGCTTCGCGGGCGAGCGAGTCGGTGGTGGTGGGTTCGGTCGCCATGTGAGGACACTGCACGCCGCGAATGAAAAGCGTTCTGAACGGCGTCTCGACCACTGGCACGGCCTAGTGCCCGTCGCCGGGGATACCACGGCGGTCCGAGTCGAGGTCGATGTCCAGACCGTCGAGCACCGCTTCCATCTCCGCACGTTTCTCCTGGTGGTCGGCGAGGAACTCGCGCATGAGTTCGGCCGCCTGCTCCTTGCAGCCGCCACAGAGTCGCTCGCCGCCGACGCACTCCTCGTACACTTCGGTTGCGAACTCGTCGTCGTCGCCCGAGAGCAGGTAGGCGTACAGTTCGTAGACGGGACAGTCGTCGGCCTCGCCGCCGAGTTCCCGCTGTTTTGCGGCCGTCTCGCGCCCGCCCGTCGTCGCCGACTTCACCTTGTCGTAGCCGTCCTCGGGGTCGTCGAGCAGGGAGATGTGGCTCGCCGGAACGGAGGAGGACATCTTCCCGCCGGTCAGGCCGGTCATGAACCGGTGGTAGATGGAGGATGGGGGAAGGAAGCCGTAGCCGCCGTTGTCGACTTCGACTTCGCGGGCCAGTTCCTCCGCGGCCTCGTGGTCCATCTCGAAGGCGTCGATATGTTCGTCGTACCGGCGTTTCTCCCCCGGCACCGCCTCGATGAGCGCTTCGAACGCCTCGTCGGTCGCGTTGCGGTCGAGAAAGCGAACGCGGGGGCGAAGCGGCTCCTTCCCCGCGGCCCGGAGTTTCTCCATCGCGGCGTCGCGGGCGGCGTCGGGCGCCATCTCCGCGTCCAGCCAGTCGGCCGCGTCCTCACAGCGGACGGTGTCCGGGTCGTCGTCGGCCTGCGGCCGACTGCCCGCGGAGCGTCGCTCCGCGCCGTCGTCCAGCGCGGCGTAGGCGGCCGCGAGGTGGTCGCGCTCCGCGGCGTCGGCCTCGAAACTCGCGTACGCCTCGGTCACCTTGAAGTAACGCATCCGCGCGGCCACGTCGCGCGCGAGTCGCATATGGGGGTCCTGGTCCGGGCCGACGGGGATGACCGTCGGCTTCGGCTCATCGAGTTGGGGGTAGAGGATGTCCGCCATCTGCGTGACGACGGACTGCATGTGGGAGACGGAGGTTTCGCCGTCGAAGCCGTAGATGCCCTCGAACTCCGCGAACCGGGCGTTCGAGCCGAGTTCGAACGCGAGGTCCTGCACCTCGCGGTTGGTGGACTGCCGGTACAGTTCGCCCTCTTCGGGGTCGAAACCCAGCGCGAGCAGGGATAGCAGGTAGTCGCGGGCGTGCTCGTCGATTTCGTCCCACGAGAGGCCGCGGGCGCTGTGGGCCTCCAGGTCGGCGATGAGGCCGTAGGCGTCGGCGCCCTGCCTCTGGTGCCAGATTATCTCGTCGAAGACGAGTTTGTGGCCGATGTGGGGGTCGCCGGTGGGCATGAACCCCGAGAGGACGGCGGCGTCCTCGCCGTTGCGGAGCGCCCGCGCGACGGGGCGGTAGTCGCGGTGGCCGAAGATGACGCCCCGACGCATCAGATAGTGCGGGTTCGGCACCTCGTCGAGCACCTCGTCGAACGCCTCGATGCCGAACTCGTCGAACAGCTTGCGGTAGTCCGAGACGGTCGAGGAGCCCCAGGGGTCGAGGGCGACGTCGTCGGCGCCGGCGGCGGTGTCGGCGTCGCTCCCGCCGTCGGCGACTGTCGTCTCGCTCGGGTCGTCGGTATCGGCGTCGTCCTCGGGAGTGTCTCGTGTCATGTTAGGGCGTGAGTCGGGCGACCGAGAGCCAGTCTATCCCCTCGTTCACGTCGGTCAGCGCAAAAACCATTCGTTTCCGGACCCCACCCGCCAGCCGCACGTCGAGCGAGAGGTCCCGCGGCAGGAAGGTGTGATCGGGCGCGACGACACGGATCAGGCGGGTCGAGTGGTCCATCTCGTCGACGGCGGTGAAGGAGTCGTAGGTACGGAAGTCGGCGCCGAATTTGAACCCGCTCTTGGGGACGCTGCCGGCGGCCCGAAGCGCCGCGTAGGCGCGGAGCCGGCGGTCGAAACGCTCGCCCTCCACCTGCCGGCCGCGTTCGACCACGCGGGGTTCGGCCAGGTCGAGGGCGCCCCGGCGGGCGAGATACGCCGCCTCGACGAGCGAGAGTTGGAGCGGGCCGGACTCGGCGTTGCGGCCGTGGAGTCGCTGGCCGTAGAACCCCCGGTCGTGGAGACCGGTAGGCGGCTCCCAGACGACCGCTCGGTCGGCGAGGAGGGCGGCGTCGAGCCCCGACGGCGGGTCGTAGCGCGAACCGTCGGCGGCGTCGCCCGCCGCGCCCGGTCGCCCCGTCTCGAAGTAGGTGAGTTCGCCCTCCTCGTCGACGACGGCGAGGACCACGTCCCCGAGCGCGGCGGCGGCGATCTCCTCGCGTTCGCCAGCGACGCGGACCCGGTAGGCCACCTCGTCGTCCGCCGGCCCCTTGCCGCGGGGGTAGACCACGAAGTCCGCGCCCGTGGTGTCGTCGACCCACCCGTCGCGGGCGGGCGAGAGGTAGAAGCCCCGGTCGCGGAGGTCCTTGTAGACGACGAACGCGAGGGCGGCGTCGCTGGCGACGAGGAAGGCCCGGAAGTCCATCCGCTCGCCGTCGGGACCGACCACGGCGTCGAGGTCGCCACGGAAGAGAAGGTGGGTGGCCTCGACGGGCGCGAGTTCGATACGGTTGCCGTCGAGCGGCCGGCCGTAGCCGCGGGCGTCGTAGAAGCGCTGGCGGGCGTCGCCGCCGACGCGAACGGCGCCGTCCGCGAACGTCCCTTGCATACTCGTGTGGGGGCGGGGCGTGTGTAAAGGGTCTGCGGTGCGGCATCACCGCCGGTCACAGGTGCCGTCCAGACACCGCCGCCCGGTCGCCGTCTCGAAGACGGGAAGGCCACACTCACAGTCGTCGACGACGACGCCCGCGGGGAGTGTAAACGCCGTCTCGCAGTCGGGGTAGGCGTCACAGCCGGCGAGCAGTCGTCCGCTCCGGCGGATGATCCGCAGATCCGACCCGCAATCCGGACAGGGCCACTCGCGGTCGAACCGCGCCCGCACCGCGTCGTCGAGGGGGCTACAGGCACGGTCGATACACACCTCGAAGGTGGCACCGCGGTCGACGCGCATGGTCGGGAGGCCACAGTCCGGACAGCGGGCGTCGAGGACGGTCGCCCCCGCGACCAGCGGGTAGCGTGCCCCGGAATCGAGGTCGACCACCGCGCCGCCGGTGCGAATCAGCGGCCCACCCGTCTCCGGACTCGTGCCGACGGGGACGCCCGCCTCGGTGACCGGATAGACGGAGCGGCGGATCCGGTCGCCGGTCACCCGGAGCCGTCGGTCGTCGAGGTGGGCCGTGAGGCCGAAGCCGTCGTCGGTTTCGACGGCCACGCTGTCGGCGCGGGTGAGCCACGCGACCGGCTGGTAGCCGTCGGCATCGTGGACGAGGACGGTCCGATCGGGTTTGACGAGGACGAGCACCCGACCGCGGTGGGTTCGGTCGTCGGTTTCGACGGTGCAGTCGCCGGCGAACGTGCGGATGGCGTCTGCCATGCCCCGGGCTGGCCCCGTCTCCGGGTGAAAACCCTCGGACGAAGCCCTTTCACCGATGGGGCGCAGTCGGCCGGTATGGACGCGGTCTGTTTCGACATGGACGGGGTGATCGTCGACACCGAGACGTTCTGGCGCGCCCGTGAGCGCGACGTGATCCTCCCCGAAGCGGTGGCCGACGGTGACCCCTCGCAGGCCGACATCCGCGGCGTCAACTACCGCGAGACCTACGATCACCTCGCCGAGCGCTACGAGATGGCGCTGGATCGGGCGGCGTTTCTCGACCTCTACGAGTCGGCGGCCGCCGACCTCTACGACACCGCCGACCTGATGCCGGGGTTCCGGGGCCTCCTCGCCGCCCTGCGCGAGGACGGCGTGTCGGTCGCCATCGTCTCCTCTAGCCCGCGACGGTGGATCGAACGGGTCGTCGAGCGGTTCGACCTCGACGTGGACGTAGTCGTGAGCACGGAGGATGTCGACGGCCCGGGCAAGCCGGCGCCGGACGTGTACGCCGCCGCCGCGGGACGGGTGGGCGCCGACCCCGCGAACTGCGCCGCCGTCGAGGACTCGCCAAACGGCGTCCGGGCGGCGACGCGGGCGGGGATTCTCACCGTCGCTTACGGCGGCGACCCCGAAGCCGTCGAGTTGGCCGACCGGCGGGCCGACGACTCCGAGACGTTGCGAGCGCTGTTCGACGAGTTGCTGGCCGGCGCGTGATAGTGTTTATTGTAAGTCAGTGCCGGTGGGTAGCCAAGACGGTCTAGCGATCCACCGGTAACCCGTTACAATAAACACTATGAGAGCGCTCACTCGACGGCAACCGTTTGCTCGGCCACGAGTGGCCGGATTGGCAGGTCGGGGAAGGTCACTTCCACCGTGAACTCCAGTTGGTCCGCATCGGCGCCGAAGACCCCGACGGGAGCCGTCGTCACGTCCGAGAGATACGTCTCTTTCTCGTGCATCTCGACGCCGTTGACGGTGACGCGGACGCCGACGCGGGCGCCGCCGCCCTCGTTTCGCACCCGAACCTCGCACATTCGGCTGTCGCCGGCGGCGACGGCGTCGGGCACGTCGCCCCAGTCGACCGAGACGGCGGGGAGGTCCGCGGCCGATTCGACGACGCGTTCGGCGACGCCCGCGGCGAGGCCGGCGCGTTCGAGTTCGTCGGTCCCCGCGGCGACGATATCGGCGGGTCGGGAGAGCCCGCCGGTGGCGAGGGTGCGCGCACGGCCGGCGCCGACGCCGTCGACGGCGGTGAGCGAGACGGCGTCGCGGCTGACGCCGTGTTCGATCCGGGCTTCGAGACGGCGGGCGAGGTTGGCGGCGCGCGCGCCGGCGAAGCGGGCGAGGAACTCCCGGAGCGCCGCGAGGAGGCGGAGCGCATTCCGGCGGATGATCCACGCGTCGCTCCGCAGGTCGGCGGGGACGGAGTCGCTCGTACTCGCTCGGAGGATGGCGAGCACTTTGCGCGTGCCGTCGTCGAGGTGGTCGCGGTCGACGGCTTCGCCGTCTCCACGAGGCACCTTCGGCGCCTCGCTCCCCAGAACGGCGTCGACGGCGTCGGCTTCGGACTGCCGGGCGGAGACGGAGTCGAACTCGGCCGCGGCGGCGACCGTTTCGAGGACGGCGTCGGTGTCGATCCGATCCCGGTCGGCCAGGGCGTGGAAGGCTTCCGCCGTGGAGAGCCGGAGGTAGTACTTCGAGGCGAGGCGGCCAAGCGGCGTCGAGTCGATGGCGAGATCCGACCCCATCTCGACGAATCCGCGGTCGACGAGCGATTCCAGCGTCTCGCGCACCCGGTCACGGAGGCCGTCGAAGTCGTAGGCGTCGGGTTCGGAGGCGGCGCGGACGTAGTAGTACGTCGTCTCCAACCAGTCCATCACGTCGTCCAAGTCGCCGATGGTGCCCATCGCGAGTTCGGCGTTGAGATGGGCGTCGAGGTCGGCCGCGAGGTGGGACTCGATTTCGGTCCCTTCCCGCAGGAGACGGCGGTATCGGTCGGCGTCGGCGCGGTCACAGACCACCCAGCCGTAGCCCACGTCGTCGTAGCCGGGCCGGCCGGCGCGGCCGAGCATCTGCAGGAGGTCGAGAGGGCTGATGTCCACCTCGCCTTCGAGCGGATCGTGGTACTTGGTGTCGCGGACGATGACACAGCGGGCGGGGAGGTTGACCCCCCACGCGAGCGTCGAGGTGGAAAACAGGATGTCGATCTTTCCCTCCTTGAACCACGCCTCGATCCGGTCGCGGTCGTCCTTCGAGAGGCCGGCGTGGTGGAAGGCGACGCCGTCGAGGACGGCCTTGTGGAGGCGGTCGTCGCTCAGTTCGCTCGCCTCGTTGTGGAAGTCGTAGTCGCCGCGGGCGCCGATGGGTACGTCGCGTTCGGCGAGTTCGTCGCGGGTCTTGGCGGCAGCGCTCACGGCGTCCTGTCGCGAAGCGACGAAGACGAGGGCCTGGCCGTCCTCGCGGACGTGGGGTTCGGCCAGGTCGAGGGCGCGGTAGAGCCGGCGGTACTTGTCGGCGAAGGTGTTCTCGCCGTGGGAGTAGGTCTTGACCCCGGTCTGGAGGTCGACGGGGCGGTAATCGTCGCCGAAGACGAAGGTGGCCTCGGGCGGGGCGTCGAGCCACCCCGCCACGTCTTCGACGTTCGGCATAGTCGCGGAGAGCGCGACGAAGCGGGGGTCACAGAGCCGGCGGAGGCGGGAGACGGTGACTTCGAGGACACCGCCGCGGCGCTCGGAGTCGAGGAGGTGGACCTCATCGACGACGACACAGTCCACGTCGGTCACGAAGTCGTAGCGCCGGGAGTCGTGTTTTCGGGTGGCCGAGTCCACCTTCTCGGGCGTCATGACGAGCACGTCGGCGTGGCGGGCGCGCCGCGGGTTCAGGTCGCGTTCGCCCGTGACGACGTAGACGGAGTAGCCCATCTCCTCGAAGCGCTCCCACTCGCTCTCTTTCTCGTTGGTGAGCGCGCGCATGGGGGCGATAAAGAGCGCGGTGCCGCCGTCGCGGAGCGTCCGGCAGATGGCGAGTTCCGCGAGTGCGGTCTTGCCGCTCGCCGTCGGCGCCGATGCGACGACGTTGTGGTCCGTCTCGACGAGGACGGGCAACGCCTCCTGTTGCATGCGGTTGAACGATTCGAAGTCGAAGGCGTCGGCGAACTCGGGGACGGCGTCGGCGACTTTCACGTGGTCGGCACCTCCGGTCGGGGACGAGCAACGTGGACGCCGTACGGAAGCATAGATGAGACGGGGGACCGGGGCGTCAAAGGCGTTTCCGTCGGGGGCGAGGGAAAGTCGGCCGGACCGTCGGAACCGGGTCCTCGCCCTCGGCGACTCGACATCGATGCCGAGGCGACGGCCGGTACTGACGGACGATACTCAGTATCATAGTGTTTATTATAACGGGTTACCGGTGGATCGCTGGACCGTCTCGGCTACCCACCGGCACTGACTTACAATAAACACTATCAGTCGGTGGGTTCGGGGTCGGCGTCGACGGCGTCGTCTCCCTTCTCGGACGCGCCCACGTCCGCGAACAGCCCGCCCCGGACCGCGCGGACGTAGTACGCTCCCACCCCACCCGCGGCGACGACGTTCGATCCCGTGACCGCCCAGAAGACGGCGGGCATCCCGAGGTCGAGGCCGGGGGCGACGGTCACGCCGAGCAGTGAAACCGACGCGGTGGCGGGGAGGGCGAGGGCGGCGACGGGCAGGCGCACCGCCCAGTATTTCAGCAGGTCGGCGACGAAGCTCGTCCGGGTGCGGCTGGCGCCGTTGAACCCCGCGAGCAGGGCGTCGACGGCGCCGATGGCGGGGTAGCCGTAGGCGAGGATGGTGAGATACTGGACGGTGAGCGCGAGGCCGTCACCGGAGAGGTTCGGAACGAAAATCCGGGCGATGGAGCCGGGAACCAGCCACTGGACGACGCCGAGGCAGGCGAGAGCGCCGGCGGCGACGACGACGCCGACGCGGGTGGTCCGCCGGGCGCGGTCCGGGCGGTCGGCGCCGACGTTCTGGCCGACCATGCTCTGTGCCGCCTGGCCGAGGCCGCGCGAGGGGAGGACGGCCACGCTGGCGACGCGGGCACCGACGGTGTAGGCGGCGAGGCCGGCGGCGCCGCCAGCGAGGGCGACGACGCCGACGAGGAGGACGCGAACGCTCTGACTGGCGACCTGGCGGCCGGTGATGGGCGCCCCGACCGAGAGCAGGTCACGGAAGTCGGCCGTGGTGAGCGCGAGGTGGCGGCGCGCGAGGGACATCCGGGGGCCGAGCGCGAGTGCGAGCGCGAGCGAGAGGCCGGCGGCGTAGCCGGCGACCGTCGCGAGTGCCGCGCCCCGAACGCCCAACCGGGGAAAGAGCCACCAGCCGAAGATGAGAAACGGGTCGAGGACGACGTTGACGGCGACGGTAGCGACGTTGATCCAGAGGGAGGCCCGCGAGTCGCCGCGGCCGACGAAACCGGCTTCGAGGGCGTCGCTCGCGCCCGCGAGGGGGAGGCCGAGTCCGACGACGGCGAGGTAGACGGCGGCGAGTGGCGCCACCTCGGGACCGGCACCGACGAGGCGGACGACGGTGTCGGCACCGAGGAAGACGCCGGCGCCGACGAGGGCGCCGACGACGAGCGCGAGGACGAAACCGTGGACGACCAGGCGGCGCGCGCCGTCGTCCGCGTCGGCGCCGACGCGCTGGGAGACCAGAATCTGCGTGCCGACGAACGGGGTGACCAGGAGGGCGAAGCAGACGCCGAGGACGGGGACAGTGAGGCCAACGGCGGCGACGGCCGTCTCGCCGAGGCGGCCGAGCCAGAAGGTGTCGATCACCTGCTGGGCGACGCGGACGACGTTCTGGGCGACCAGCGGGAGCGCGAGGGCAACGAGCGTGCGCGGAATCGATCCCTCGACGATGGCGTCCCGCTGGTCGTTCATCGATGCGACAGGTTCCGGAACCATCATGAAAGGCGTGTCGGTCGCGGCACCGACACGGGCGGTGTCCCGATGCTCGGCCGGCGGTACTGACGGGCGACGAACAATATAAACGGTGTGAGCATCTACGGCCATCGTGGCACGACCGCTCCGGTTTCGACACGCCCCTGGCCGATGGACGGAGGGCCGCGTCCGCGCCGAGGTGTTCGACCCGCTCGACGCCAACCTCGGCGCGACGTGGAACCGTCCGTGGTTCAAACCGCCCGACGGGTACGACGCCCGCCGCTTCGATGTCGACAACGGCGACACGGCGCTGTTTTGTTGGAGCGACGGCGAGGGCTACTGGCTGGGCAACACCGAGACGCCGTCGAGCCTCTGGCGCACCGAGAAGTACGGGTTCACCGAGGTGCCGACGCCGGTGGCGGAGTGGGCCGAGCGCGAACTCCGCGCCGAACTCCACGAGCAGTCGCCGTGGCTCGAACCGTACCCCCACCTGTCGTGGTTTTTCCTCCCTGTCTTCCTCTCGAAGGACGGCCGGTGGACGACCCGCGAGTTCTTCGCGGACCACGCGGGGGGCTTCCCGGACGCCGACCGCGACGACGTGCTCGAATTCTACGAATCGTTCCTGGCGACGGGTATCCTCGACGACTATCGGGAGACGATGGCCGGGAAACTGGGCACGTCCGAACGGCTGGACCTGACGCGGATGGCGGCGACGATGGGCGAGTTCCACGCCGCGAAACTCCTCGTCGACGCCGGCTACGACGTGGTGCCCGAAATCGAGGTGACGACGGGCCACTCCATCGACTTCCAGGCACGGGCGCCGGACGGGCAACACCCGCTCGTGGAGGTGACGCGGCCGCTCCCGCCGAACCGCCGCTCGGCGGGAACACCCGTCGCCGCCGTGCGCGACACGGCGAAGACGAAGACGGACGGCCAACTCTCCGATCACGCGGGCGGCGTCGTGTTGTTCGTCGACTGCTCGTCGTTTCCGGACGACGACTGGTTCGCCGTCAGAGACGCAGAACCGGAAGTCGGCCACCGACCGGCAGTCGTCTACCGCACCCGGCCGGACGGCCGCGTGGCTGGCTACACGAAAGGATCGGTCCCGCTAGAACTGGAGTCGGTGCTGTCGTAGCGGTCGAAGCGGGAGACGCTTGCGGGGACGACTAGAGCGACAGCGGCGTCGGGCCGCTCTCGCCGAGGGCCGTCGGGTCGCGGTCGCTGTAGAAGCGTCGACCGATGGCCTTGTGACCGACGGCGGAGCGGACGGAGAGGCGGACGTCCTCGGGGGACTCGAACTCCTCGGTGCCGAGGCGTTCGAGCACTTCACCGACGCGCTCGGTTCCGCGCTGGAGCTCGAGCTCGTGTTCGCCGTGGTCGGCGATGATTTCGTCGGTGGTGATCGGGAATTCCAGGGCGTCGATCATTTCGCCAGTGCCGTTGAACTTCATCAACAGGTCCAACACGGTCGATAACTATAATGGTTTTCCATTTACGACCTTAGTCCGATCCAAGTCCTTAATTGTCCTTAATTGAGAATTGTTCACACGAGACAGGGGTCGCAAGGCATATCGGCAGGGGTAGCGAGGGAAGTGTATGGATGTCATCGCCGACCTCCACGTACACACGACGGCATCCGACGGTCGGCTGACGGTCCCCGAACTCCCCACCGCGGCGCGGCGTGACGGGGTGGACGTGGTCGCCGTCACCGACCACGACCGCCTGCATCCGGACCTCGACGCGCCCGTGACGACGCTCGACGGCGTGACGGTGATCCGGGGGATCGAACTGCAGGTCGAGACGGCGGCGGGGCGGGTCGACCTGCTCGGCTACGGCGTCGAGGAGACGGCGGCGCTCCGGGGCGAACTTGATCGCCTCCAGACCGATCGGATCGAGCGCGCCCGGCGCATGGCCGACCGGATCGAGGACCACGTCGACGTCTCCCTGGAGGTGGCGTTCGAACCCGGCGTGGGACGGCCCCACGTCGCCCGTGCCGTCGACGCGAGCCCGGCCGACTGCGACTACGCGGGCGCGTTCGAGCGATTCATCGGCGACGACGGCCCCTGTTATGTCTCGCGTGACGTGCCGAGCGTCGATCGAGGACTCGATCTCCTCTCGGACGCGTGTGCGGTCGTCTCGCTCGCGCACCCGTTTCGGTACGCGGACTCCGACGGGGCCCTTGAACTCGCGGCGGATCTCGACGCTATCGAGCGGTACTACCCCTACGGTCGCCCGGTAGACGGGGCGCGACTCGACGACGTGATCGCGGCCCACGACCTGCTGGTGACGGGAGGGAGCGACGCCCACGATCGACGGCTCGGCGTCGCCGGACTCACCGCGACGGCGTACGCGCCGATCGCGTCACGTCTGCCGGATGCGCAGGGTTAAACTCGTGGGAGCACCAAGAGAGGGTATGCACTGCCACTACTGCGATCGCGAGGCCGCCTACGCCGCGGAGAAGGAGGGTATTCGCGTCGGCCTCTGCGAGAGCCACTTCCGCGAGCGCTTAGAGGAGCTCGCGGAGTCCGACGATCTCGCCGCCCTGCGCGAGAAAATCGACATCGATCGCACCGAGTAGTCCCCCCGGTCGCCGCCTTCCCTACAGTACGGTTCCGAACCAGAGATACAGTGCCGCGAGGATCGACTCGAAGGAGAGCGTACCGAGTGCCGACAGGAGCACGAACCGCCGGTCGTCCATCCCCGCGAGGCCGGCGGGCACGGTCACCATCCCGCGCGTGAACAGGAGCGTGTTGCTCACGGGGACGACGACCGGCCCCCAGCGGTCGAACCAGCCCTCGAAACGTTCGAGGGCGTCGTCGCTGACGCGGAACCACCGCGACCGAAGGAGTCGCTCGCGGCCGGCGCGTTTCGCCAGCGTGAACAGCGCGTACTGGCCGACCGTCGCGCCCCCGACGGCGACGGCGACGACGAGCACGGCGGTTTCGACCGAGCCGCCGAGGAGGACGAGCGCACCCGGCACGACGAGTTCGCTCGGGACGACATACAGCAACATCGCCCCTTCGAGAACGAAGACGCCGAACAGGACGAGCAGGCCGTAGTCCGCGGCCAGCAGGTCCCGGAGCGCCGTGGGCAACTGCGAAACCTGGAGCGGGGGTAGCACGGGTGGGTCTGGGCCGTGGGGCATCATAGCGGTTACTGATGGGGATCATCGTGACTGTCCACGGATTCCCACCGGGACGGTCCGGCGAGAACCGACGATACGGGTCGGTGTCCCGGCGCATCGACGGCACGTCGTCCCGCCGAACGACGGGGTTTTGGGCGTCCCGGGCGAGACGTGCGGTATGCACTCGACCGACCGACCACGCCGGCTCCGCCGTGACGGCGTCCGTTCACTCGTCAGCGAGATCGACCTCCGAGCGAACGATCTGATCGCCCCCGTCTTCGTCGACGCGACGACCGACGAACGGGTGCCTATCGAATCCATGCCCGGCCACGAACGAGTCCCCGTCGACGAGGCGGTGGCACGCGTCGAGGAGGTCCTAGAGACGGGCGTCGAAGCCATCATCCTCTTTGGCATCCCCGAGTCCAAAGACGCCGAGGGATCACGCGCGTGGGCGGAAGACGGCGTCGTCCAGCGGGCGACCCGCGCCATCGCCGCCGAGACGGACGCGACGGTCATCACCGACGTCTGTCTCTGTGAGTACACCGATCACGGGCACTGTGGACTGCTGGAGCCGGGGGCACGGGAGGAGCCGACCATGACCGTCGACAACGACGCGACCCTCGACCTCCTCGCGCGGACCGCCGTCTCCCAGGCCGAGGCGGGCGCCGATATGGTCGCCCCCTCCAGCATGACCGACGGGATGGTGGGGGCCATCCGGACCGCCCTCGACGACGCCGGCTTCGAGGACGTGGCGATCATGTCCTACGCCGCGAAATACGAGAGCGCGTTTTACGGTCCCTTCCGTGACGCCGCCGACGGCGCGCCGGCCTTTGGCGACCGGCGCCACTACCAGATGGACCCTGCGAACGGCCGCGAGGCGCTCCGGGAAGTCCGCCTCGACGTGGAACAGGGCGCGGACGTGCTGATGGTGAAACCCGGCCTCCCCTACCTCGACGTGGTGAACACCGTCCGCCGTGAGTTCGACCGACCCGTCGCGGCCTACAACGTCAGCGGGGAGTACGCGATGCTCCACGCCGCGGCGGAGAAGGGGTGGCTCGACCTCGACGCGGTGGCGCGGGAGTCCCTGCTCTCGCTCAAGCGGGCGGGCGCCGACATGATCGTGACGTACTTCGCCGAGGACATCGCGCCCGACTGCTGACCGCCCGGCGCGAGACCCGGCGTTTAGTGGTTTTTCCCTGACACTACATTCGAGCACTTTCTCGGCAAAATAAGGCGAGATGCTGGCTGTTTTACGACCTTATACAATCCTTATCCGCTATTAAATCGGACGAACATCCACGACAGAGTCGTTATTGAGACATTTGTAAACGCCAACCCTTATACTATGCCGTAACAGTACGTTCTATCGCGACACAGAGAACGAACATGCAGGAAGCGATACAAAACACGAACGTCTGTCCAAGTAACGAACGCGAACTACACACGGTGGAGGTGGGCGGATGCTGACGCCGCTCCAGATCGATCCAGCCGCCCTCGCGTCGGGGGTCAACAACGTCTGGGTGCTGACGGTCACGTTCCTGATCTTCTTCATGCACGCCGGCTTCGCCATGCTGGAGGCGGGGCAGGTACGCTCGAAGAACGTGGCGAACCAGTTGACCAAGAACATGCTGACCTGGAGCGTCGGCGTCATCGTCTACTTCCTGGTGGGTGCGGGCGTTTCGAGCATCGTCGGCGGCGGCGCAAACCCGTTCGGCTACATCGCCGGCGGCTCCGACGCCTGGATCGGCTGGCTCTTCGGTGCGGTGTTCGCCATGACTGCGGCGACCATCGTCAGCGGGGCCGTCGCCGGCCGCGCGAAACTCCGCGCGTACGTCACGTACACCATCCTCCTGTCCGCGGTCATCTACCCGGTCGTCACCGGCCTCACCTGGGCCGGCGGCTTCCTGACGACGATCGGTCCCGGCTTCCAGGACTTCGCGGGCGGCATGATCGTCCACGGGATGGGCGGCATTGCCGGCCTCACGGCCGCGTGGGTGCTCGGTCCGCGGATGGATCGCTACAACGAGGACGGCTCGGTGAACATCATCCCCGGGCACTCGCTCACCTTCGCGGTGCTGGGGACGCTCATCCTCTGTTTCGGCTGGTACGGCTTCAACGTCGGCACGGCCGCGTCCGTGTTCGTCGTCGAGGAGGGTAGCGTCGCCCTCGGTGCCTTCGCCGACACGGTCGGCCGCGTCGCCCTGACGACGACCCTCGGCATGGCCGCGGGCGCCATCGGCGCCGCGACGGCCGCCCTCGCCAAGACGGGGAAAGTCGACACGCTGTACGTCGCGAACGGGATGCTCGCCGGCCTCGTCGGCATCACGAGCAACACCAACGCCATCACCTGGGTGGGTGCCCTCGTGATCGGCATCCTCGCCGGCGCGCAGCTCCCCGTCGTCTTCGAATTCATCGAGAAACGGCTCAAGATCGACGACGTCTGTGCGGTGTTCCCGGTTCACGGCTCCGCGGGCGTCCTCGGCGCCGTGCTCTTTCCCATCTTCGCCATCCCCGGCTACTCGGTCAGCTTCGTCGGCCAGATCGTCGGCGTCGCGGTCATCGCCGGCTGGACCATCGTCGCGACGGCGATCGTCTTCGGCGTACTCAAGCTGATCGGTCAGGCCCGCGTCTCGCCCGAACACGAGCGTGAGGGTCTCGACGTGGCCGAACACGGCGTCAACACCTACCCCGAGTTCGGCGACCCCGGTGCCGACGTGATGGCCGACGGCGGCAACGACATCATCCGCACCGACGGTGGCGACGACCGCGACATCAAGATGGTCGTCGCGATGCTCCGCCCGGAGAAACTGGGCGACGTGAAACAGGCCATCGCGGAAGTCGGTGCCCCCTCGATCACGGTGACGAACGTCTCCGGCCGCGGCTCACAGCCCGCGAAGAAAGGGCAGTGGCGCGGCGAGGAGTACACCGTCGACCTCCACCAGAAGGTGAAAATCGAGTGTGTCGTCGCGGACGTGCCCGCCATGGACGTGGCGGAGGCGATCCGCGAGGGCGCGAACACGGGCGAACCCGGCGACGGCAAGATATTCATCATGCCCGTCGACGAAGCGGTGCAGGTTCGCACCGGGAAGACGGGTCCCGACGCGGTCTGATACGAACGGCCCTACGTTCCGCCCCGAACCGGAGTGCGGTAGCGACCGAGCACCAACGGTCCGGCGATTCCTTTTTCGAAACCCCACATTCTTTTCGTAGCGGCGCACAGCGGTAGGCATGAGCCACGACGAATCGCGGGACCTGTACGACCGGGCGCTGTCGGTGTTGCCCGGCGGCGTCAACTCCTCGGTCCGGGCGTCGATGCCGTACCCATTCTTCGTCGAACGCGGCGACGGCGCGCACGTGATCGACGCCGACGGCAACCGCTATCTCGACTACGTGATGGGCTACGGCCCCCTGCTGTACGGCCACGACCTCCCCGATCCCGTCCAGGCGGCGGTCCAGTCACACGTCAGCGCCGGCCCCATGTACGGCGCACCGACCGAAGTCGAGGTGGATCTCGCGGAGTTCGTCGCGCGTCACGTCCCCTCGGTCGAGATGCTTCGCTTCGTCAACTCGGGGACGGAAGCGACCGTCTCGGCGGTCCGCCTCGCCCGCGCGTACACCGGGCGTGACAAAATCGTCGTCATGCAGGGCGGCTACCACGGCGCCCAGGAGTCGACGCTCGTCGAGGGCGGGCCGGAGGGCGCCCACCCCTCGTCGCCCGGCATTCCCGACTCCTTCGCCGACCACACCATCCCGGTGCCGTTCAACGACCCCGAGACCATCACCGACGTGTTCGAAGAACACGGCCACGAGATCGCGGCGGTCCTCACCGAACCGATCCTCGGCAACATGGGTGTGGTGATGCCCGTCGACGGCTTCCACGAAACGCTTCGGGAACTCTGTGACGAGTACGGCTCCCTCCTCGTCTTCGACGAGGTGATCACCGGCTTCCGCGTCGGCGGCCTCGGCTGCGCCCAGAGCGAGTTCGGCGTCACGCCCGATCTGACGACGCTCGGGAAAATCGTCGGCGGGGGCTTCCCCGTCGGCGCCGTCGGCGGCCGGGCCGAGATCGTCGAACATCTCACCCCCGGCGGCGACGTGTTCCAGTCCGGCACCTTCTCGGGCCACCCGGTGACGATGGCCGCCGGCCTCGAAACCCTGCGCTACGCCGCCGAAAACGACGTATACGACCACGTGAACGCCCTCGGCGAGCAGTTGCGCGCGGGGATCACGGACATCCTCGAGGAGCGGGCGCCGGAGTACACCGTCGTCGGCACCGGCAGCATCTTCAAGACGATTTTCACCCGCGAGGGGCGGGGCGGGCCGGACCGCTGCGAGGCGGGCTGTCGCCAGCGCGAGGGCTGCCCCAACTTCGAGACCTGCCCCAAGACCGGCGCGGACGTGGCCGCCGCCGAGACCAACCGCTGGGAGCGCGTGTTCTGGCAGGAGATGAAAGCGCGCGGGGTCTTCCTCACGGCCAACCAGTACGAGGCGCAGTTCGTCAGCTACGCCCACACCGAAGCGGACGTCGAGCGGACGCTGGACGCCTACCAGAACGCGCTGTAGCCGCGACGCGCGAAGAGGCGAGTTTTTTAGTCTCGGGGGCGACCCCCCGGTATGAGCACGCGCGGGACGATACGGCTAGCGACGCGCGGGTCCGACCTCGCCTTGCGGCAGACGGCGAGCGTCCGCGACCGCCTCTCCGCCCGACGCCTCGACGTCGAGACGGTCGAGGTGTCGACCCGCGGCGACGAGATTCGGGACGAACTCATCCACCGCCTGGGGAAGACGGGCGCGTTCGTCCGCGCACTCGACGAGCAGGTTCTCGACGACGACGTGGACGCCGCGGTCCACTCGATGAAGGACATGCCGACCGAGTCGCCGCCCGAACTGGTGGTCGCCGGCGTGCCGGAGCGCGCGCCCGCGAACGACGTACTCGTGACGCCGGACGGCGCGGACCTAGACGACCTGCCCGAGGGCGCCGTCGTCGGTACGTCCTCGCTCCGTCGCGGCGCGCAGTTGCGCCGCCACCGCCCCGACCTGCAGGTCGAACCCCTCCGTGGCAACGTCGACACTCGGCTGGAGAAGCTGCTGGCGCCGAGCCTGCAGCGGGAACACCAGCGGCGGATGGACGCCGAAGACGAGGACGAGGGCGAACATCCCGACAACTTCGACCAATCGGTCGCGGCGTGGTTCGACGACCGCTCCGAACTGGAGCGGCGGGCGATGGAGCGGGCGGTCGAGACGGAGTACAACGCCATCGTCTTGGCGGAGGCGGGACTGGCCCGGAGCGACCTGCTGGACACCGCGGCGACGACGCGGCTCCCGACGGAGTCGTTCGTCCCCGCGCCGGGACAGGGCGCCATCGCGGTGACGGCCCGTGGCGACGCGGAGGCGGCGGAGACGATCCGTGACCTCGTCGACGACCCGGTGACGCGCGTCGAGACGACCGTCGAGCGGACGGTCCTCGCCGAACTCGGCGGCGGCTGTATCGCCCCCATCGGCGTCCACGCTGTCGTGCAGGGCCAGTACGTCCACGTGACGGTGCAGGTGCTCGCACTCGACGGGACGGAGGCGGTCGAACGCACCGCCGACCTCCCGATCACGGCCCACGTCGAAGCGGCGGTCGACCTCGCGGCCGACCTCCGTGAGGCGGGGGCGGCCGAGTTGATCGACCGCGCACGCGAGGAGGCCGAGGAGTGAGCGAGCGCGGTCGTCCCCGCGTCGCCGTCTTCCGCCCCGCCGACGAGCGCATCGAGACGGCCCGGACGCTCCTCGACGGCCTCGGCGTCGAGGCGGTGGCCGACCCCATGCTCGCCGTCGAGCCAACGGGCGCGACGCCCGAGGCCGCCGCGTACGTCGTCTTCACGAGCAAGACGGGAGCGGAACTCGTCGCGGACGCGGGCTGGACCCCCGGCGACGCGACGGTCGTCGCCATCGGTCCGAAGACGGCCGACGCCCTGCAGGCGGCGGGCTACACCGTCGACCTGGTGCCCGACGAGTTCTCCTCGACCGGCCTGGTCGAACTGCTCGCGGAGCGGGTCGGCGAGGAGCCACGCTCTTCGGGGGAGCGGCCAGCGGCCGACGACACGAGCGTCGAGGTGGCCCGGAGCGACCACGGCAGTCCCGTCCTCCTCGACGGCCTGCGCGACGCGGGCGCGGACGTGCACGAGACGGTCCTCTATCGCCTCGTGCGCCCCGAGGGCTCGGGCGAGTCGGCCGACCTCGCCGCCGCCGGTACCCTCGACGCCACCTGTTTCACCTCCTCGCTGACGGTCGAACACTTCCTCGACGCCGCGGCGGCGCGGGGGGTTCGCGACGAGGCGATTGCGGGCCTGAACGACGCCGTCGTCGGCGTCATCGGCGAACCGACGCGGGCAACGGCCGAGTCGCTCGGCATCGACGTCGACGTCGTGCCCACGGAGGCGACGTTCGAGGCGCTGGCCCGCGAGACGGTCGCGCACCTCCGCCGATAGCGGGGGAGTCGAGGGTTTATGAGCGATGGCGACCGATCCCGGACCGATGGCAGGGCCCGTTCCCGAACTCGCCGACCGGGCAGTGGCGTGTGCCGACCGCCTCCACGCGGCCGACTCCGTCCTCCTCGCGTCGCATATCGACGCCGACGGCCTGACGAGCGCCGCCGTCGCCGCGACGGCGCTCGAACGTGCGGGGGTTCCGTTCGACGTCGTCTTCGAGAAGCAACTCGACGAGGCGGCCATCGCCCGAATCGCCGCCACGGACCACGAGACGGTCCTGTTCACCGATTTCGGGAGCGGCCAACTCGACGTCGTCGTGGAGTACGCCGACGCCTTCACCCCCGTGATCGCGGACCACCACCAGCCGGCTGACGCCGACACCGAGTTCCACTGCAACCCCCTGCTCGAGGGACTGAACGGCGCGAGCGAACTGTCGGGCGCCGGGGCGGCGTACTGCGTGGCACGGGCGCTCGGCGGCGACGTGAACCGTGACCTAGCCGCTCTCGCCGTTGTCGGCGCCGTCGGCGACATGCAGGCCGGCGTCGACGGCCTCACGGGCGCGAACGAACGTATCGTCGCCGACGGGGTCGCGGCGGGCGTCCTGCAGGAGGGGACGGACCTGGCGATGTACGGCCGGCAGACCCGCCCGCTCCCCAAACTGCTTGAGTACGCGAGCGACGTGCAGGTGCCGGGGATCAGCGGCGACGAGTCCGGGGCGGTTCGTTTTCTCTCCGAACTCGATCTCGATCTCCGGGCGGATGGGGAGTGGAAGCGGTGGGTCGACCTCACCGACGACGAGCGCCGGACGGTGGCGAGCGCCCTCCTCAAGCGGGCGGTGGCGAGCGGCGTCCCCGCCGACCGCGTGAACGACCTGATCGGGACGACCTACACCCTCACCGCCGAGGCGGAGGGAACGGAGCTACGCGACGTGAGCGAGTTCTCCACGCTCCTGAACGCGACGGCGCGCTACGACCGCGCGGACGTGGGGCTCGCGGTGTGTCTCGGCGACCGGGGCGAGGCACTCGACCGCGCCCGGACGCTCCTGCGCAACCACCGCAAAAACCTCTCTTCGGGGCTGGAACTCGTGAAATCGGAGGGTGTGCAGACCGAAGAGCACGTCCAGTGGTTCGACGCGGGAACGAAGATCCGGGAGACCATCGTCGGCATCGTCGCCGGGATGGCGCTGGGCGCGGACGGCGTGGATCGGGACCGGCCCATCGTCGCGTTTTCGGCCGCGGGTGACGACGAGGTGAAGGTGTCCGCCCGCGGCTCCCACGCTCTCGTTCGTCGGGGACTCGACCTCTCGGCGGCCATGCGGGAAGCGGCACGGTCGGTGGGTGGCGACGGCGGCGGACACGACGTGGCCGCGGGTGCGACGATTCCGGCTGGCGAGCAGGAAGCGTTCGTCGCGGCGGTCGACGACGCCGTCGCGGCCCAGTTCGGGTGAGGACAGTAGTGTGTCGGGACCGATGACCAGCCGTGACGGGCCGCATTCGACGACCGTCCGACTTTTGCCCGGTGGAGGGTAAGGACGGTCATGGCCGATTTCGACCCCGAGAAGTTCGAGGACAAGTACGCGAACTACTTCACCGAACTCCAGCGCGCGTACAAAAACGCCTTCGAGACGATGAACGATCGATTCGACTCGGATCTGGTTCACGCCATCGACCAGCAGGTGTTGAACGAGTCGGAACCGTTCTACGAGGACGACGAGTTCCGGATCGAACTCCCGGAGAACCCGACCGAGCGGGTGACCGCGGTGATCGTCGACGAGGAGAAGTTGGAGGCGACGCTCGACCGCTACGTCGACGAAATCGAGGCGGAGTTGCGGGCGGTGTTCGGCCTCGACGACGCCGACGAACCAAAGGCCTAAGCCGGTCGATATCCTTGTTTCGCGTATGAGTACCGACGCTCAGGACGCCGACGGCGAGGACGACCTTCGCGAGCGCGTGACGAACTTCCTGCGGCGCAACTTCCCGCAGATCCAGATGCACGGCGGGAGCGCCGCCATCCAGCACATCGACACCGAGACGGGCGAAGTGAGCATCCAGCTCGGCGGCGCCTGTTCCGGCTGTGGCATCTCCCCCATGACGATCCAGGCGATCAAGAGCCGGATGGTCAAGGAGATTCCCGAGATCACGAAGGTCCACGCCGACACCGGCATGGAAGGCATGGGCGGCGAGGGCGGCCACGGCGGCATGGAGCCCTCGTTCCCCGGCGAGACGACCGACGACGACTCGGGCCGCGACGAAGGCCCGCAGGCCCCGTTCTAAACGCGCTACTCGTCCGCTCGCGGCTTTTTCGACCACGCGATCAGCGGCGGTGCAGTCGGCGGACCGTGACCCGTCTGAAGGAAGGTTTAATCCACACCCGTCCGTGTCGCGTCTATGGACGCTCGTGAACTCGCCGTGAGCGCGGAGTACCGCATCGTCGTCGAGGAGGGCGACGACTGGCGGGAGGCGATCGAGGGGGTCGCCGACGCCGAGGGGATCACGTCGGCGTGGTTCACCGGCACGGGGACGGTGACGGACGCGGACGTGTGGCAGTACGATCCGGCGACCGCACAACACCGCGCGGTCCGGTTCGACGAGTCGCTGACGGTCGCCGTCTGCGTCGGCGGTGTCTCGACCGACGGCGACGGCCCGGCCGCCCGGCCACACGCCGTCCTCACGCGGCCGAGCGGGCAGGCCGTCGGCGGCTATCTCAACGCCGCGACGGCCGTCGAGGGGACGCTCCACCTCCGGGCGTTCGAGGAACCTGACGCGTTCGATCGACCGACGGGGACGACCGAGCCGTGACGCCAGACGACGAGCGCTACTTCGAGCGTATGGAAGCCCGACTCGACCAGGCGTTCGATCGGGCGGAGCGGGCGCGAGCGCAGGGCGCCGACCCGACCACCGAGGTCGAAATTCCGGTCGCTCGGGACATGGCCGACCGGGTGGAGAACATCCTCGGCATCGACGGCGTGGCCGAGCGGGTCCGGGAACTCGACGGGCAGATGAGCCGCGAGGAGGCGGCGCTGGCGCTCGTCACCGACTTCGTCGAGGGCACGGTCGGCGACTACGACACCGACGCCGGCAAGATCGAAGGGGCAGTCCGGACGGCCGTTGCCCTCCTGACCGAGGGCGTCGTCGCCGCTCCCATCGAGGGCATCGACCGGGTGGAAGTACTTGCGAACGACGACGGCACCGAGTTCGTCAACGTCTACTACGCCGGGCCGATCCGCTCGGCGGGCGGGACCGCCCAGGCGCTGTCGGTGCTCGTCGCCGACTACGCCCGCTCGCTTCTGGGCATCGACGAGTTCAAACCCCGAGACGACGAGATCGAGCGGTACGCCGAGGAAGTCGGCCTCTACGACTCCGAGACGGGGCTCCAGTACACGCCCAAGGACAAGGAGACGAAGTTCATCACCGAGCACATGCCGATCATGCTGGACGGCGAGGCGACTGGCGACGAGGAGGTGTCGGGGTTCCGTGATCTGGAGCGGATCGACACCAACTCGGCCCGCGGGGGGATGTGTCTCGTCCTCGCGGAGGGGATCGCACTGAAGGCGCCGAAAATCCAGCGCTACACCCGGGAACTGGACGAGGTGGAGTGGCCGTGGCTCCAGGACCTCATCGACGGGACCATCACAGAGGGTACGGACGAAAGCGAGGACGACCACGACGACGCGGCGGACGGCGACATCGACGACGATCCGGAGCCGACGGGGCCACCTCGCGTCGATCGTTCGACGAAGTTCCTGCGCGATCTGATCGCCGGCCGGCCGGTGTTCGGCCACCCGTCCGAAGCGGGGGGCTTTCGCCTCCGGTACGGCCGCGCCCGCAACCACGGCTTCGCCACCGCGGGCGTCCACCCCGCGACGATGCATCTCGTCGACGACTTCCTCGCGACCGGGACACAGATCAAGACCGAACGGCCCGGGAAGGCGGCGGGCGTCGTCCCCGTCGACACCATCGAGGGGCCGACGGTCCGACTGGCGAACGGCGAGGTGCGCCGCATCGACGACCCCGCGGAGGCGCTTTCGGTCCGCAACGGCGTCGAGGAGATCATCGACCTCGGCGAGTATCTCGTCAACTACGGCGAGTTCGTCGAGAACAACCACCCGCTCGCACCCGCCTCGTACACGATCGAGTGGTGGGTCCAGGAGTTCGCGGAAAGCGACGCGGACGTGCAGGCGCTCCGGGACGATCCGCGCGTCGCCCTCGACGACCCGAGGGCGGCCGAGGCGCTCCGGTGGGCGACCGAGTACGACTGCCCGCTGCATCCGGCGTACACCTACCTCTGGCACGACGTGAGCGTCGCGGCGGTGGACGAGTTGGCCGGGGCCGTCGCGGGGGGCGACGTGGTCGCCGTCGAGAGCGACGGGGGCGTCGGGGTAACGGGAGCAGCGAGCGAAACCGGCGCTGATGCCCTCGTCGTCGAGGCGACCGGCGACGTGCGCCGGACGCTCGAACGCCTCCTCGTCGAACACGTGGCGACCGACGACACGCTCCGAATCACGGACTGGCGGCCACTCGCCCGAACCCTCGGCGTGACGACGGATCTCGACCGCGAGTGGACGCTCGAGGACCTCCCACCTGCCGCACGGGAGTACGACGGCGGCGACAACGCCATCCGCGTCGTGAACGAGGTGGCGCCGTTTACCGTCCGGGAGCGGGCGCCCACCCGCATCGGCAATCGGATGGGTCGGCCGGAGAAATCGGAGTGTCGCGACCTCTCGCCCGCGGTGCATACGCTCTTTCCGATCGGCGAGGCGGGCGGGAGTCAGCGCGACGTGGGCAGCGCGGCCCACGCCCACACCGAGGAGGGACGGGGCGTCGTGAACGTCCAGGTCGGCCGGCGGTCGTGTGGCGACTGCGGCGCCACCACCTACCGGACACAGTGTCCGGACTGCGGCGCCCACACCGAGCCCGTCTACGAGTGCGAGTCCTGCGGACAACTCGTCGACCCGGACGAGTCCGGGCGCGTCCACTGCGACCGCTGTGAGCGGGACGTGACCAGCGCCGAGTGGCGACGGCTCGAACTCGGCGAGCGATATCGGGAGGCCCTCGACACCGTCGGCGAGCGCGAGGCGACCTTCGAGATTCTGAAGGGCGTGAAGGGGCTCACGTCCGCGAACAAGACGCCCGAGCCGATGGAGAAAGGCGTCCTCCGCGCGAAACACGGCGTCAGCTCGTTCAAGGACGGCACCGTGCGCTACGACATGACGGACCTGCCGGTGACGGCCGTCCGACCCGAGGAACTCGACGTGACCGCCGAGGACTTCCGCGAACTGGGTTACGAGACGGATATCGACGGCGACCCGCTCCGCTTCGACGACCAACTGGTCGAACTCAAGGTACAGGACATCGTGCTCTCGGACGGCGCGGCCCAGCACCTCCTGCAGACGGCCGACTTCGTCGACGACCTGCTGACCGAGTTCTACGACCTGCCGCCCTTCTACGAGGTCGAGAAGCGCCAGGATCTGGTGGGCGAACTCGTCTTCGGGATGGCGCCACACACCTCCGCGGCCGTGGTGGGGCGCGTCGTCGGGTTCACGTCGGCGGCGGTCGGGTACGCGCATCCGTACTTCCACGCGGCGAAGCGGCGGAACTGCTTCCATCCGGAGACGAAGGTGTGGTATCGGGACGAGAACGGCGCGTGGCACCACGAGCGGATCGAGCGGCTGGTGGAGGAGCGGCTGACTGATCCGGAGACGGACGACTTCGGGACGCTCGTACAGGAACTCGACGGCGACGTGCACGTGCCGAGCATCGACGACGGCGGCGAGCAGGTACTGAAACCGGTCGAGGCGGTGTCGAAACACCGGGCGCCGGATCATCTGGTCGAAATCGAGACGCGGAGTGGGCGGGCGGTTACGGTGACGCCGGATCATGAGATGTTGCGGTGGGACGACGGTATCGAGCGCGTCGAGGCCCGGGAACTGACGGTCGGTGACGAACTGCCACCGCCACTCGATAGGGAACCGACCGCTGACACCAATCGCTCGCACCTCGAAGCCGACGGCGGGAGCGGCGACAGCGACGAGGTCGAAACCGTTCGGATCGTTCGATCGACGGTCGAGCACACCTACTGTCTCACCGTCGCCGACACCCACACGCTCTACGCAAACGATATCCCTCTCGCCCAGTGTGACGGCGACGAAGATTGCGTCATGCTCCTCATGGACGGCCTGCTCAACTTCAGCCAGGAGTTCCTGCCCGACCAGAGAGGTGGTCGCATGGACGCCCCCCTCGTCATGTCCTCCCGGATCGACCCGACCGAAATCGACGACGAGGCTCACAACATGGACGTGGTTCGGGAGTACCCCCTCGAATTTTACGAGGCGACCCGCGAGATGGCCGACCCCGAAGCGGTGGATATCGAAATCGCGGAGGCGTCGCTGGACACCGAGACGGAGTACCACGGCTTCGATCACACCCACGACACCTCGAACATCGCGCTCGGTCCGGATCTGTCGGCGTACAAGACGCTGGGGTCGATGATGGAGAAGATGGACGCCCAGCTAAATCTGGCCCGGAAGCTCCGCGCCGTCGACGAGACGGACGTGGCCGAACGGGTCATCGAGTACCACTTCCTGCCCGACCTGATCGGCAACCTCCGGGCGTTTTCGCGTCAGGAGACCCGGTGTCTGGACTGTGGGGAGTCGTACCGGCGGATGCCGCTCTCGGGGGACTGCCGGGAGTGTGGCGGCCGCGTCAACCTGACCGTCCACGAGGGGTCGGTCAACAAGTATCTGGACACCGCCATCCAGGTGGCCGAGGAGTTCGGCTGTCGGCCGTACACCAAACAGCGACTCGAAGTGCTCGAAAAGAGCATCGAGAGCGTCTTCCAGAACGACCGGAACAAGCCGTCGCGGCTGGACGACTTCATGTGAGTCGGCCTCGAATCGATCACCGGGGACCGGGACGGCGACGGCCGCGTGGCGATTCCGGGTGAGCGGCTACGTCTCGTTCCGGCAGGAGTTCCGCCCCAGTACGGCGTTGATCGGACAGCGCCGTGCGCCGACGGTGGCGAACATGACGGCGGCGACGAGGAGCGTCGCGGCCGCGACGACGATCCGACGGTCACCCAACCCGCCGCCGTAGACGACGACGGCCATCGACGAGAGCAGGGCGAGGGCGCCGAGGACCACCCGGACGGTGCGGTCGGTGCCGCCGACGTTGGGTTCCATAGGAAACGATGGGCGCCCACAGCAAAAAGTCGTGCGTCACTCCAGATAGCCGAGGTCACGCAGCCGTTCCTGTGCCTCGTCGTCCATGTCGGCGACGGCGTCGTCGGTCACGTCGTCGGCGGCGGCGTCGGTCCACGCGCCGCCGACGCGGGATTCGAAGTCCGCGAGGACACGTTCGGTCGCCGCGACGGCGCCGTCGCCGGCGCCGGCGAGGTTCGTCGCCTCCGCGGGGTCGTCGTCAAGTCGGTAGCCCTCGTCGTCGATCCGGTCGATCCGGACGTACTTCGCGTCGGGGCGGCGGGCGGCACGCATCCGCGAGTAAAACCGGGACTCCTCGTCGAGGTCGACCCCCGCGGCGGCCGCCTTCTCCTCCAGTTGCTTGAGTTCGACGACGGGCCGGGAGTACTCGATGAAGCCGTACGCTCCACTCCCCGCCGCGGCCTGTCCGGGGTCGGGGTCGGCCGCGGCGTCGAAGGCGCGGTAGTCGTCGCGCAGGAGCGAGCGGGTGGGGTCGCGGGCGACGGCCGTCTCGCCCGGCGCGGCGGGGTCGCCGCCCGGCACGTCGAGAGCGTCGAGCACCGTGTGATACAGGTCGACGAGTTCGACGGTGTCTGTCCGGCGGTCGGCGTCCAGATCGGGGTGTTTGACCATGAGCGGGACGTTCACCAACGGGTCGTAGAGGCAGAACTCGTGGCCGTAGAGGTCGTGTTCGCCGTGGAGTTCGCCGTGGTCGGCCGCGACGATCACGGTCGTCTCCTCCCACTCGTCCTCGGCTTTGAGCCAGTCGAACAGTCGGGTGAGCTGGGCGTCGATGTGGGCGATTTCGGCGTCGTAGAGGTTCCGAATCGACGCCCACTCGTCGTCGTCGATGTCGCGGGCACCCGAGTTGTACTCCTTGGAGTTCTGGCACACGTCGGTCGAATCGACGCCGGGGGCGAACTCCTCGGCGAACTCCTCGGGCGGGTGGTAGGGGAGGTGGGCGTCCATCAGGTTGATGAAGGCGAACCAGTCCTCGGCGTCCTCGACGAACCCCTTGGTGCGGTCGATCACGGCGGGGGTCTTGGAGTCGGCGCCCTCGCCGCCCGCGAAGTACTCGTGGGCGACGTTCCCGAGGGAAACGAGTTTGTCGGCGACGGCGCGAAGACGTTCGTTGTCGTTCATCGTCTTCCAGGCGCGGGCGAGGGGGCCCGAGAGCAGGTCGCCGGGCATCACCTCGAAGAAGTTGTCCTGGTGGTCGAAGCCGTCGGTGAGGTGGGTGTAGGGCGTGATCCAGGCGTTCGAGGAGTAACACGCGGTGTCGTAGCCGGCGGCCGAGAGCGTCTCCGCGAGGGTGGTCGCCCCTTCGAGGTAGGGGTTCTCCTGATCGGCGCCGTGCTGACTCGGATACAGGCCGGTAAAGAGGGAGGCGTGGACGGGCAGGGTCCACGGCGCGGGGGCGACGGCCTCCTCGAAGACGGCCGCCTCGTCCGCGAACTCGGCGAGCCCGGGGGTCGTCTCCCGGTCGTAGCCGTACGGGGTGAGGTGGTCCGCCCGAACCGTGTCCATGACGACGAAGAGGACGTTACCGGGGGCGTGGCTCGACATACCGCTCAGTGCGTGAGTGACGTGAATAAAGGCCGCGGATCGCCGGTCGAGGTGCGGGCTCGTGGCGCCGCTGGCCGAACGCGCCGGTCGACGGGGCGCGTGCCGCCGTTATCGCCAGTCGTCGAGGCCGGGAGCGTCCCGAAGCCGGATCGACACCCAGGCGTCGTCACGGGATACGTCCGCAATGACGAACTCCGTCGTTCCGGTGCTCTCGTCGACCGAAGCCATGACATCGGAACTCCCTCCCCCAACAGTCGCCACGTTGGACGCCATGTATGTTAGATAGTAACAATCTCATATAAATACGTCGATACGAGCCGGTTGGCACATCGAGGATGGCCCGCCCTTCGCAGAGTATTAGGGGGTGGACGGCGGAACGAGGAGCATGCACGTAGCCGACGCGATGACGCCCCGCTCGGACGTCGTGACCGTCGATCTTCCCGGCACCAGGGACGACGCTCTCGAGTATCTGCAGGAGCGGGGGTTCTCCTCGATCCCCGTCGTCAAGCCGACGGCGGACGGCGAGGCGTACCGCGGTCTCGTCTCGCGGGACGACCTCATCGAGAACCCGGACGAAGACCAACTGGCACTCCTGATGCGGGAGGTCCCGACCACGACGGCGGACACCGATATCGTCGACGTGGCGGCGATGATGATCGCCGAGAACGCGCGACGGGTTCCGGTCGTCGACGACAAACTGGAAGGGATCATCACCGTCACGGACGTGGTGCGGGCCATCGCACGCGGCGACGTGGACGGCGACACGCCGGTCGCGTCGCTGGCGACGCGGGCGGTCAACACCACCTACCAGGGCACGCCGCTCACCGTCGCCGAACGCGAGATCAACTACGCGGACGTGCCGTATGCGGTCGTCCTCGACGACGAGGGTGAGATGGCGGGGATGCTCACCGAAGTCGACATCATCGAAGTCGCCCGCGTCGTCGAGGGCGAGGACGACACCGGCGAGAGCATCGCCAACCAGGACGACGAGTGGATGTGGGAGGGCATCAAGGCGGTCGGCAACCGCTACTTCCCGACCCGGAACGTCGAGATTCCGCGCGAACCCGTCTCGACGTTCATGACCGCGGATCTGGTGACGGTCTCCGGGCGCAAAACGGCGAAGGAAGTCGCCAAACTCCTCCTCTCGAACGACATCGAGCAGGTCCCGCTGATCGACGGCGGCGCACTCGCCGGCGTCGTGCGTGACGTGGACCTGTTGAGGGGCGTATGAGCGACGGCGCAGCCATCGCGGAACTCGCCAAGCGCCGAGGCTTTTTCTTCGGCGCCTACGAGTCCTACGGCGGCGTCGCCGGGCTCTACACCTTCGGTCCCGAGGGCGCAGCGCTCAAGCGCAACGTCGAGCGCGCGTGGCGCGACCGCTTTACCGTCCGCGAGGGCAACGACGAAATCGAGGCGCCGACCATCGGCCCCGAACCCGTCTTCCGGGCGTCGGGCCACCTCGACGGCTTCGACGATATGCTCGTCGAGTGCGACGAGTGCGGCGAGAGCCACCGCGCCGACCATCTGATCGAAGACGCAAGCGACGTGGAGGAGGCCGAGAGCCTCCCTATTCCGGAGGTCGAGGAGCTGATCGCCGAGTACGAGGTGGCCTGTCCCTCGTGTGGCGCCCCCCTCGCCGGCCTGTCGGTCGAGGAGTTCAACCTCATGTTCGAGACGGCCATCGGCCCCGGCACCGGCCAGCCGGGCTACCTCCGCCCCGAGACGGCCCAGGGCATCTTCGTCGAGTTCCCACGGCTGAAGGAGTACGCGCGCAACCAGTTGCCGTTCGGGGTCACCCAGATCGGTCGTGCCTACCGCAACGAGATCAGCCCCCGGAAGGGTATCGTCCGCACCCGGGAGTTCACGCAGGCGGAGTTGGAGCAGTTCGTCGACCCCGACACCGACGAACCGCCGCTCTCCCGCGTGGCTGACGTGTCGCTGAAGCTCTACCCCGCCGACGAGCAGGAAGACCCCGACGGCGGCTACGTCGAGACGACGGTCGGCGAGGCCGTCGAGGCCGACATTATCGCCAGCGACTGGGTGGCCTACTACCTCGGCGTCGCCAGCGAGTGGTACGACCGGATCGGTGTCGACGACGACCGGTTCCGGTTCCGTCAGCATCTCCCGGGCGAGCGCGCCCACTACGCCGCGGACTGCTGGGACGCCGAGAGCGAGGTGAGCGGCACGGTGAGCGATGATCCGGCCGACGGCGACTGGATCGAAATCGCGGGCTTTGCCTACCGCGGCGACTACGACCTCTCGAAACACGCCGAGCACAGCGACGACGACTTCACCGTCTTCGAACAGTACGACGACCCCCGGACGGTCGAGCGGGCGGTCGTCGACCCCGATATGAGCGTCCTCGGCCCCGAGTTCGGCGGGCAAGCCGGCGACGTGGCCGACACGCTGTGTGACCTCGCGGAACGGAACCCCGAGGCTTTCGAGGCCGACGAGGTGACCGTCGAGGTCGGTGGCGACGAGGTGACCGTCGACGCCGACGTGGCGAACTTCCGCGTCGAAGAACAGACCGAGGCGGGCGAACACGTCACGCCCCACGTGGTCGAGCCCTCCTTCGGCGTCGACCGGACGGTGTACACCCTGATCGCGCACGCGTACGACCGCGACCGGATCGACGGAGAGGAGCGAACGTATCTCTCGCTCGCGCCGGAGGTGGCGCCGACGGACGTGGCGGTGTTCCCGCTGGTGGGCGACGACGCCCTCGAATCCCTCGCCGACGACGTAGTGAGCGACCTGCGCGACGCGGGGCTGTCGGTCGCCCACGACGACTCGGGCAACATCGGCCGACGCTACCGCCGGCAGGACGAGGTGGGGACGCCGCTGTCGGTGACCGTCGACCACGAGAGCGTCGAGCAAGAGCCCGAGACGGTGACGGTCCGGGACCGCGATACGACCGCACAGGTGCGGGTGCCGGCCGCCGACCTGGCCGACGAACTGGGCGCCATCCTCGCCGGTCGGGGATCGTTCGACGACTTACTCGACGGCTACGAGCGAGTGGATACGGACGTGACTCGCTCGTAGGATGGTGAGCACACGGCGAGACACGATCGATCGACCGAGCCGCCGGCGGGCGAGCGTATGACGGCGGGCGCCGAACTCAAGCGACGCGCCGTCCACGCCAGCGGCGTCGGGTTCCCGGCGCTTTACCTGCTGGAACTTATCGACTGGCCGACGCTCGGCTGGCTACTCCTCGCCGGTTCGGCGGTCGCCGCCGTTCTCGAAGCGGTTCGGCTCGGCGTCGGCCTCGACTGGACCATCTACGAGACGTTGACCCGGGAGTACGAACGGGACAACGTCGCCGGCTACGCGCTCTATATGTTCAGCATGACGGGCGTGGCGCTCGTCTTCGGGCCACGCGTCGCCGTGCCGGGGATGTTGATGCTGACGCTCGGCGATCCGGTCAGCGGCCTCCTCGGCTCGAACGAGGCCGGGCGGGCGAAACGGGTCGGCGTCCTCGCGGTCATGTTCGCCGTCTGTTTCGTGCTCGCGGCCATCGTTCTCGTCCCCACCGTATCGCTCCCGGTGGCGCTCGCGGCCGCGGCCGTCGGGAGCGCCGGCGCGACGGTCGCCGACGGCTTCACGCCCGTCCTCTACGGCTACGTCCTCGACGACAACCTTACTATCCCGCCGGCAGCGAGTCTCGGCATCTGGCTGGTCTTGCAGCTAGTTGGGTAACGGGCCGGATTGACGTGTCGTTGAGGCAACTATTTTTGCTGGCGTGACGTACGGACATCGATGACGGACACCGACACCGACGAGATGGCCGGACTCGAAGCGAGCCTGGAGGAAGCCCGGCGGTTTCTCGACGAGCAGCTATCGAGCATCGACAACGTCGACGGGAAGGCGATCCAGCTGTTTCAAGTGGTCACCGTCCTCGTCGGGTTGCTCCTGAGCCTGCTCTCGTTCGTCTACGGCGGGCGGGCGGCCGACGCGCTCCAGTTGCTCAACCCGGTCACGCTGGCCGGCATCGCCGTCCTCGTCGGCGCGATGGCCGCCGCGGCGATCACCTACTCGACGGGGGAGTACCACGCCGGCATCGGCCCCGAGGATCTCCGGTGGATCGCGACGGGGGGGTACGAGGACGGCGAGTTCCGGCGCGGACTGTACGACGATCTCCTGCTCGGCTACGCCGACTGGATCGAGGCGAACCAACGGGCGAACGAGCGACAGGGCGTGTTCATCACGGTGACCATCCTCGCGATCATCTACGGGGTGGCTCTGCTCGCCGTCGGCGTCGCCACCGCGCTTCTCCCCGCCCTGTCGCTCCCGTTCGCCGCGGTGCTAGCGGTCGTTCTCGTGGGCATCACCCGGCTACTCGGACCGATCGGACAGCTTCGGATTCTCGGGCGCCGGTGAGCCACGTCGGCGTCGATACGGTTATGCTATCGGCCGGCATATACGGTAACATGCCTCGTGATCGACGACGCTTCACCGGCGGAACGGTACATCGACGGATCATCCCGGAGGAGTGAGAACGCCCATCCGCCGCCCGTTCGCAAGATATTAGTAGCGAGCCGCGATTTTTAGCGACAATGGACCGGACATCGGCACGTTCGTCCGAACCCGTCCGCCCCACCCCCGCGGTCCGACGGCCGCGACGACGGGCCCGCTAGGCCCACCTTTCTCTCTCACTCCCCTCGTTCGACGCTCCAGCGACCTCCCGTGAGCGTCCCGTTTTCCATTTTATTTCAATTGCAAAAACGTAGAATTTAAGTCCGTGAGGGGTCGAGAAGTCGGTAATGACACGTGTGGCACTCGCGTTCTCCGGCGGCCTCGATACGACAGTTTGTGTCCCGCTTCTCGAAGAGGAGTGGGGGTACGACGAGGTCGTCGGCGTCACGGTCGACGTCGGACAGCCAGCCGAGGAGTTCGCCGAGGCGGCGGAGACGGCCGAGGCGCTGGATCTGGAACACTACGTCGTGGACGCGACCGAGGAGTTTGCGGCCATGTGTATGGACTCCGTCCGCGCCAACGCGACGTATCAGGGCTACCCGCTCGGGACGGCGCTTGCCCGCCCCGTCATCGCCGAGGCCATCCTCGATGTGGCGATCGAACAGGACTGCGACGCCGTTGCCCACGGCTGTACGGGCAAGGGCAACGACCAGTTGCGGTTCGAAGCCGTCTGGCGCGCCTCCGACCTCGACGTCATCGCGCCCGTTCGCGAACTCGGCCTGACCCGCGAGTGGGAGATCGAGTACGCCGCGGAGAAGGAGTTGCCCGTCGAGGGTGGCAACGAGGGCGTCTGGAGCATCGACACGAATCTCTGGAGCCGGTCCATCGAGGGCGGCGACCTCGAACGGCCCGGCCACGTTCCCGGTGAGGAGATCTACGACTGGACGCGCGCTCCCGCCGGCGACCGTGAAGAGATCGAGATCACGTTCGAGAACGGCTACCCGGTCGCCGTCGACGGCGAGGAGATGGGGCCGGTCGCCCTGATCGAGCATCTCAACGAGGTGGCCGGACAGTACGGCGTCGGGCGAACCGACATGATGGAAGACCGGATGCTCGGGCTGAAAGTCCGCGAGAACTACGAGCATCCCGCGGCGACGACGCTGCTCAACGCCCACGAGACCCTGGAGTCGCTCGTGTTGACCAAAGAGGAGCGCGACTTCAAGAAACTCGTCGACGACGAGTGGTCCCAGAAGGGGTACGAAGGACTGATCGACGCGCCGCTGATGGGGGCACTGGAGGGCTTCATCGACGAGACACAGACCCGCGTCACCGGCACCGTCACCATCCGGTTCGAGGGCGGCCGGGCCCGCCCGGTCGGGCGCGACAGCGACTACGCCGTCTACGACGAGTCCTTCGCCTCCTTCAACACGGAGGACGTTGGGTCGATTACGCAGGCGGACGCGACGGGCGTCGCGAAGTACCACGGCTTCCAGGAGCGCCTCGCGTCGAAGGTGCTCGCGAAGGCGAAAGAGGAGGAGTAGTCGTGCACGTCGGCCTCCTCTACTCCCGGATCAGGCGGGACGAGAAGCTGCTGCTGTCGGAACTGCGCGAGCGCGACCACGAGGTGACGAAAATCGACGTGCGGAAAGAGCGGTTCAACATCGGCGAGGCGCCCGACGCCTTCGACGACGTGGACATCGCCGTCGACCGCTGTCTCGCCACCAGTCGGAGCCGCTACGTGACGCGCTTTCTCGACGCCTACGGGGTTCCGGTCGTCAACGCCGCGGACACCGCCGAACTCTGTGCGGACAAGGTAAAAAACAGCCTCGTCCTCGAAGCCGCGGGCGTTCCCACGCCCAACACCGACGTGGCCTTCACCACCGACAGCGCGCTCGAATCGATCGAGGAATTCGGCTACCCCTGCGTCCTCAAGCCCGTCATCGGCTCCTGGGGGCGCCTGATGGCGAAAGTCGACTCCCGGAGCGCCGCCGAGGCCATCCTCGAACACAAGGCCACCCTCGGCCACTACGAGCACAAGGTGTTCTACATCCAGGAGTTCGTCGAGAAGCCGGGGCGGGACATCCGCGTCGTCGCCACCGACGGGGACCCCGTCGCCGCGATGACCCGGAGTTCGGACCACTGGCTCACCAACGCCGCGAAAGGCGGCGAGGTAGAGGAGTTCGAGGTCGACGACGAGGTGGCCGAACTGGTGAAACGCGCCTCGGACGCCGTCGGCGGCGGCTTGCTCGGCGTCGACCTGATGGAGACCGGTGATTCCTACACGGTCCACGAAGTGAACCACACGGTGGAGTTCAAGGCGCTCGACTCGTGTGTCGACTTCGACGTGCCCGCGGCCATCGTCGATTGGCTGGAGGCGAAGGCGGGGCAGGAGGCGACGGCGTGACCTACACGGCGAGTGTGGTCGGCGCCAGCGGCTTCACCGGCGGCGAACTCCTCCGTCTCCTCGACGGCCACCCCGAGTTCGAGGTGGCCCAGGCCACGAGTCGGAGCTACGAGCGCAAGACCGTGGGCCACCAACATCCGAACCTCCGCGAGATGGATCTCCGGTTTACGGACCCGGGGGAGCTCGAATCCGTGGACGTGCTCTTCGCGGCGACGCCCCACGGCGTCTCGATGGAGCGCATCGACGCGTTCCAGGAGGCGGCGGATACGGTGGTCGACCTGAGCGCCGACTTCCGGCTGGGAAGCGAGAAGCAGTACGACGAGTGGTACGACGGCCACACGCGGCCGGAACTCCTCGCTGACGCCGAGTACGCGCTGCCGGAGCTCAACCGCGACAACCTCGCCGGCGCCGACCTGATCGCCTCGGGTGGCTGTAACGCGACGGCGACGATTCTGGGTCTCAAACCCCTCTTCGACGCCGGCATCCTCTCCGGTGACGAGCAGGTGGTCGTCGACGTGAAGGTGGGGTCCTCGGAGGGTGGTGCCGGCGGTGGCGCGGCCTCCTCGCATCCCGAACGGTCGGGGATCGTCCGCCCGTACGCCCCGACGGGCCACCGTCACGAGGCGGAGATCGAACAGTTCCTCGGGCTGTCGGTCTCCTTTACCGTCCACGCCGTCGACATGACCCGCGGCGCCGCCGCGACCTGTCACGTCTTCCCCGACGGCCCGGTGAAAAAGAAGGAACTGTGGGGCGCCTACCGCGACAGCTACGGCGACGAGCCGTTCGTGCGCACCGTCGCCGGCGGCGGCGGCGTCTATCGCTACCCCGAACCGAAGGCGGTCGCCGGAACCAACTACGGCGAGGTCGGGTTCGAACTCGACCCCGGGAACCGGCGGCTGGTGGTGTTCTCGGCCATCGACAACATGATGAAAGGCTCGGCGGGACAGGCGGTCCACGCCGCGAACGTCGCCCTCGGCATCGAGGAGACGGCGGGACTGGAGTTTCAGGGCCTGCACCCGGTGGGCGCACCATGACTTCGGGAAGGCGTTCCCGCTCGCGGGCTCACGGCTCCGCCGTTCGCCGCTCCGCGGGCTGCGACTTCCAGCGTCACGCGAGCCAGCGGAGGTGCCTCGCGTGACCGTCGTCGTCAAGATCGGCGGCGCGAAGGCCGTCGACCCAGCGGGCGCCGTCGGCGATATCGCGGATCTGGTGGGCAACGGCGAACCCGTCGGTGTCGTCCACGGCGGCTCCACCGCCGTCGACGACCTGCTCGACCGGCTGGACATCGAGCCGACGTACGTCGAGACGCCGAACGGCGTCGTCGGCCGCTTCACCGACGAGGCGACGATGGAGGCGTTCACGATGGCGATGGGGCGGGTGAACACCGACCTCGTCGCGGCCTTCCGCGAGGTGGGCGTCGACGCCGTTGGCCTCTCGGGCGTCGACGGCGGCCTCATCACCGGGCCGCGGAAGTCGGCGGTGCGGGTGCTCGAGGACGGCAAGAAGAAGATCAAGCGTGGCGACCACTCGGGAAAAATCGAGTCGGTCAACGCCGAGTTGCTGGAGGCGTTGCTGGAAGACGGCTACACGCCCGTCGCGGGGCCGCCGATGCTCGCGGACGACGGCGTGCCGGTGAACACGGACGCGGACCGCGCGGCCGCCGCGGTGGCGGGCGCCCTCGGCGCGACGCTCGTGATCCTGACCGACGTGGCCGGCGTCTACGCGGACCCGGACGACCCCGAGACGCTGATCGAGTCGGTGACGACGCCCGCGGAGTACGACGCCCTCACCGACGCCGCCGAGGGGTTCATGACGAAGAAAGTCATGGCCGCCACCGAAGCCCTGGAACGCGGCGCAAGCGAGGTGATCGTCGCCGAGGCCAACGCCGACGCGCCCGTCACGGCAGCACTGGGGGAAAGCGGTACACACATTCATCAGAGTGCCCTAGAAAACATATGAGCGGCTTCGTCTTCTCGGAGAAACCCATCGGGATCGAACGCGGCGAGGGGGCCACCCTCTACGCCGACGACGGCACCGAGTATCTCGACTTCGGTGCGAGCTACGCCGTCACCCCCGTCGGCCACTGTCACCCGCGGGTCGTCGACGCCGTGCAGTCACAGGTCGAGGACCTCATGTACGTGCAGGCGTCCTACCCGGTCGAGGCGCGGACGGAACTGTACGAGAAGTTGGCGACGGTGTCGCCGGCGGGACTGGACAACGTCTGGCTCTGTAACTCGGGGACCGAGGCCAACGAGGCGGCGATCAAGTTCGCGCGCAACGCGACGGGGAACGGAAAGATAGTCGCCACCCGCCGTGGCTTCCACGGCCGCACCCTCGGCGCGCTGTCGATGACGTGGAAGGACAAGTACAAGAAGCCGTTCGAACCGCTGGTCGACGGCATCGAGTTCGTCTCCTACGGGGACAGCGAGGAACTCGCCGAAGCCGTCGACGAGGAGACGGCCGCCGTGTTCCTCGAACCCATTCAGGGCGAAGGGGGCATCCACCCCGCCGACGAGGCGTATCTGCACGCGGCGCGGTCGCTCACGCGGAAAGCCGGCGCCGCCCTCGTCTTCGACGAGATTCAGACCGGCGTCGGCCGCACGGGGACGCTCTGGGCCTGCGAGCAGGCCGGCGTGTCGCCGGACATCCTCACGACGGCGAAAGGCATCGCCAGCGGCCTCCCGTTGGGCGCGACGGTCTGTGCGGATTGGATCGCAGAGGCCGACCCCGAACACGGCTCGACGTTCAGCGGCGGCCCGGTCGTCTGTGCGGCGGCCAACGCCACCCTCGACATCGTCGTCGAGGAGGACCTGCCGACGCGGGCGGCCGACGTGGGTCGGTATCTGATGGAGTCGGTCGAGGACGCCGACCTCCCCATCCGCGAGGTGCGGGGACAGGGACTGATGATCGGCCTCGAAGTGAAGCGGGGGTCGAACCGGCTGCTTCGTGACCTCGCTTTGAACGAGCAGGTGCTCGCGCTCCCGGCCGGCCGGACCGTCCTGCGCCTGCTCCCGCCGCTGATCGTGGGCGAAGAGCACGCCGACCGCTTCGTCGACGCGCTGGAGGCCGTGCTCTGATGACCGCGAGCGAGGTCGAAACGGCCGACCTGACCGAGGCCCAAGGCCTCCTGGTCGACCTCGTCTCCATCCCCTCGCCCTCGGGCGAGGAGGCGGCGGCGGCCCGGCGGCTCGTCGACTTCTTCGAGGCCCACGACCGCGAGGTGTGGGTAGACGAGGTGGGAAACGTCCACGCCCCGGCCGACGACGCCGTCCTCCTGACCTCCCACATCGACACCGTGCCGGGCGACATCCCGGTCGAGATTCGGGAGGGCGAGGGCGGAACGGAACTCTGGGGGCGTGGGAGCGTCGACGCCACCGGCCCGCTCGCGGCGATGGCCGTCGCGGCGGTGGAGACGGGAGTGAGCTTTCTGGGCGTGGTCGGCGAAGAGGTCGACTCGCGGGGCTCCCGACACGTCGTGGAGAACGGCCGGCCGGAGCCCGGCGCCCTAATCAACGGCGAGCCGAGCGGGTGGACGGGCATCACGCTCGGCTACCGGGGACTGCTGGCGGGGACGTACGTCGCCACCAGCGAGTCGGGCCACACCTCCCGCCCCGAGAACAACGCAATCCAGGACGCGATGGATTGGTGGGGGAGAGTCGAGGAGGAGTTCGACCCCGACGAGTATCTCCCGGTCTTCGAGCGGGTCACCTGCAAACCGACGAAGTTCGAGGGCGGCCCCAGCGCGGACGGTCTCTCCGTCGAGACGACGATGGAGGTGCAGTTCCGCGTCCCGCCGGCGTACACCGTCGACGACGTGCGCGAGATGGCGGACGGCCAACTCGAGACGGGCACCGTCCACTGGTACGACCGCGTCCCGCCAGTGATGCAGAGCCCCCGCACTGACGCCGCGCGGGCATTCCGCGCCGCCATCCGGGACGCGGGGGGCGACCCCCGCTTGCTCCGGAAGACGGGAACGGCCGATATGAACGTCTTCGCGTCCGTCTGGGACTGCCCGATGGTCACCTACGGCCCCGGCGACTCGGATCTGGATCACGCGCCGAACGAGCATCTGCCCCTCGACGAGTACGACCGCTCGATCGAGGTGCTGATCGACGCCTGCCAACGCTTACAATGATCGATACGACCGACGTCCTCGACGTGGACGACCTCACGGCCGAGGATCTGGAGACGGTGTTGGATCGTGCGGCGGCCATCAAGGCCGGCGAGGACGACACGGAGCTCCCCCGGCAGACGCTCGCGATGGTGTTCGAGAAACCGAGCACGCGAACCCGTACGTCGTTCGAGACGGCGATGACCCGACTTGGCGGCCACGCCATCTTCCTCGGCCCGGACGACATCCACCTCGGGAGCGGCGAACCCGTCAAGGACACCGCGCGGGCGCTCGCGGGCTACGCCGACGCCATCATGGCGCGGCTGTTCGACCACGCCGACGCCGAGGAACTCGCCGCCTACGCCGACGTACCCGTGATCAACGGACTGACCGACGACGCCCACCCCTGCCAGACGCTCGCGGACCTGCTGACGGTTCGGGAGCGTTTCGGGGGGTTCGACGACGTGACCGTCGCGTGGGTGGGCGACGGCAACAACGTCGCCCAGTCCTTTGTCCTCGGGGCGGCGCTCGCCGACCTCGATCTGACGGTGACGACGCCCTCCGAGTACGGCATCGACGACGACGTGCTGGACCGGGCGGCGGAGTTGGGGTCGGCGCCCCGACTCGTCGACGATCCGGCCGAAGCCGTCGCCGACGCCGACGTGGTCTACACCGACGTGTGGGTGTCGATGGGCGAGGAAGACGAGCGCGAGGAGAAACTGCGGGCGTTCGAGGGCTACCAGCTCAACGCCGACCTCCTCGCGGGGAGCGAGGCGCTGGTGATGCACTGTCTGCCCGCCCATCGCGGCGAGGAGATCACCGACGAGGTGGTCGAAAGCGAGCGGGCCATCGTCTGGCAACAGGCCGAGAACCGCCTGCACGCGCAGGCGGGCTTGTTGATCGAACTGCTGGCGGCGTAGACCGGGTCACGAAGTACTCCTTCGGGTCGATGGCCATGTCCTGTCACGTACATCTCCATGTCGCGGTGAGTGCCGGAGTACATGTGCGGGAAGACGATGGCGTTGTCTCTCTGCTGGTTCAGCTTCCCGTGGGTCTGATACGCCAGTTTGCAGTCCGGAATCCGCTGCTCGCTCGCCAGTTCGAAGTCGCCGTGTTCGGCCCGGGTGTAGTACTCGTTTTCCAGGTGACGGTTTTCGCGCGTCAGGAAGTTGTATTCTCGCCAACATAATTGATAGTTAACTAATAGTTGTGGCCAGTTCCGGCAGGGACGAAGTCTCGGCGTCGCGGGGAGAACGGTCGTGTGACACGTTCACACAGCACCGAAACGTCGTTATCGGGCACCGAACGTGGTATATGACCCTTCCGACGGCGTGCGTCGGCCGCACCCGACTCCCGAACGGAAATGTCGTTTGGTGAACTCGTCACGGGTATGTCGACGACGACGGAAGCGGTCGGCAGCACCGGCGAACTGCGCGGTAACTGGCAAGCTGGCGTCCTCGGGGGCGTCGCCGGGGCCTTGGTGATGGGCGGCCTCGTCCTCGCGATGAGTCCGCCGGTACTGGCCGTCGCGATTCCCTCGCTGTACGGGCTGGCGCCGCCGCCGAACCCCGGCGTGGGGATGGTCGTCCACGTCTCCCACGGCGCGGTACTCGGCGTCGTCTTCGCGGCCATCGTCGGCGCGGCCGGCATCGAGGGGGCGACCCGCCAGGTCGGCCTCGGCGTCGCGTGGGGCGTCGTGACCTGGATCGGGCTGGCGGCGCTCGTGATGCCCGTCTGGCTGAGCGTCGTCGGCTCCCCCGCATCGCCGCCGTTCCCCAACTTCGCGCCGCCGTCGCTCCTCTGGCACGCCGTCTACGGCGCGGTGCTCGGCGGCGTCTACGCGGCGACGGCGGATCGGCTGTAACTTTTAATCCCGGCACGCGTAACACCCACTCGTGGCAGAAACGGCGGGATACGAGCGGTTCTTCCCCTACGACGATCCGTATCCGAACCAGCGCGAGGCGATGGATCGCATCGCCAACGCCCTCGAACGCGGGCAGGACGTGTTGATGGAAGGGGCGCCGGGGACGGGCAAGACGCTCTCGGCGCTCGTACCAGCGCTCGCACACGCCCGCGAGCACGACCGGACGGTCGTCATCACGACGAACGTCCACCAGCAGATGCGTCAGTTCGTCGAAGACGCCCGCGCCATCAGAGCACAGGAACCGATCCGCGCGGTGGTGTTCAAGGGCAAGAGCTCGATGTGCCACCTCGACGTGGGCTACGAGGAGTGCCGGAGTCTCAAGGAGACGACACGCTCGTTGGTCGATCTCGAACGGGACCGGCGCGAACTCGCCGAGCGGAGCGAGGCGCTTCTGGACGACGTGCGCGCGGGAAACGACGAGGCCGCCGAGGCCCGCGCGGCCGTCATGGACGAACTGGAGACGCTGGAGGCGGAACTGGAGGAGTTGGAGGCGTCGAACGTCTGCGAACATTACCGAGCGAACCTCACGCGCGAGACGGACGCCTTCCACGACTGGCTGTTCGAGGACGTCCGCACCCCGGAGGAAATCTACGCCTACGCCGACGAACGCGGACTCTGTGGGTACGAACTCCTCAAGGAGGGGATGGAGGGCATCGACCTCGCGGTCTGTAACTACCACCACCTGCTCGATCCGACGATCCGCGAGCATTTCTTCCGGTGGCTGGGCCGCGACCCCGCGGAGGTGATCACCGTCTTCGACGAGGCCCACAACGTCGAGTCGGCGGCCCGGGAGCACGCCACGCGCACGTGTTCGGCGCGCACCCTGGCGGGATCGCTCGACGAACTCGACGGGGCCGACGACTCGCGGGCGAGCCGGGCGAAAAACGTGATCGAGGCGTTCCGGACGGGACTGGAGACGGCCGTCGACGGCGCCCTCGGGTTCGGCGAGCGTGAACAGGTCGGCGACGACTGGCACGATCTCGCCATCGCCAACGACGACCGTCGGGACGACCTGACACTCGCCTTCCTCGACGCCTACGAGGGAAGCGGGATCGACACGGAGATAGACCTCGCCTTGCAGGTCGGCGAGCGTCTGGACGAGGCGTACGAGGAGGCCTACCGGCGGGGCGAGACGGCGACGCGAACGGAGTGTGCGACGCTCCAGGCCGCCGAATTCGTCGCCGATTGGATGGGCCACGGGACGGACCTCGGTCGACATCCGATGACCGCGGTGCGGCGCGACGCGGGGACGGGCGAGGTGTACGGCCGGGCGGAACTGTACACCTGCATCCCCCGCGAGGTGACCGAAGGGCTGTTCGACGAAGTTGCCGCGAGCGTCCTGATGAGTGCGACGCTTCGTCCGTTCGACGTGGTCGCGGACGTACTCGGCCTGTCGGACCCGGTGACGATGGCCTACGGACTGGCCTACCCCGAGGACCGCCGCCGCACCTTCGCAGTCGAGGGGCCAGCGCTCTTTTCGAGCGAGCGCGACGACCCCGAGACGCAGGCGACGGTCGCCGAGACGCTCGCCGACGCCGTGCGGATGACCCCCGGCAACACGCTCGTCTTCTGTCCGTCCTACGCGGAGGCGGCGCGGTATCACGACCACGTCGGCGGCTATCTCGACGAGGCGGGGACGCCGACAGAGGACCTCCGGCAGCGGTTCGTCGCCGACGACGACGCGGTCCTCTTTACATCCATGTGGGGGACCCTTGGTGAGGGAGTGAGTTTCGACGGCGACGACGCCCGGACCGTCGTCGTCGTCGGCGTCCCCTATCCGAGCCTCTCGGAGCGACTGGAGGCGGTCCAGGCGGCCTACGACCGGATCTACGACGAACGACGGGAGGCCGGGTGGCGCTACGCCGTCGAGATTCCGACGGTGCGGAAGACCCGGCAGGCGCTGGGGCGGGTGATCCGCTCGCCCGACGACTTCGGCGTGCGGGTCCTCCTCGACAAGCGCTACACGCGCGCCGCCCGCGACATGGGGAAATACGGCGTCCGCGACTCGTTCCCGCCGGAGGAGCGGGACGAACTGATCGACGTGGCGCCGGAGAAACTCAAGTTCGCGATGCTGAACTTCTACGGCGACCTCGACGCGTACGACGGGGCACCGCCGTCGCCCTGACGTACAGAAGACATTTGTCGCCGGCCCAACGGAACTGGCGTATGCGACGCGGCGCCCTCCCACTCGTCCTCGTCGTACTACTCGCGGGCTGTACCGCCCCGATAGCCACGCCGACCGACACCGCCGAACCGACGGACTCGGCGTCCGCGACGGCGACGGCGACAGCCACGACGCCGACGCCCGAACCGGTCGCCGTCGAGTACGCCGTCAGCGCCGGATCGATACCCGACGAGTTCGAGTCGGTGACGGTGACCCTCCAGGTGGTCTTCGTCGAGCGGGCCGCGGATATGGGGCCGTGTTGGCGCGGGACGTTCACCGGGCCGTACGAGCCGACGATAACGCCCATCGCCCCGCCGAGCGGTGAGTGTTATCGCTCGGAGGCGATCACCGTCGACCTGACCGAACTCGACGGCGAGCGGTCGCTCGGGCGGACGAGCGCCCCCGGCCGCTTCGCCGCGGGCCACGCCCTGATCGCGACGAGCGCGACGGCGACCTACCGAAACGGGACGACCGTGACCGGGATGCGGGGCGCAAGCGGCAAGCGCGTCCGAGTCGTCGAGGGGTCGCCCGCCGGGCCGTACCGCGTGACGCTCGCGGTCGAGGCGTACGACGACCGACCGTACGCCTACTGGCTGGTGGCCGAAGACGGCGGGACGGCGTGACCGGCCGCGCGCTTATGTCGATCCCAGTCTAACGCCGGCCGATGCCCCCGCAGTCACGTTCGCGACCGCCCGGTCCCCGTGGCGAACCCGTCTTCGGAAACAGCAGGCAGTACGCGCGCGACCCGTTCGGCTTCCTGTCGGCGTGTGAGTCGGCGTACGGGGACGTGGTGAGCGTCGAGTTCGGCCCGCTCGACGCCTACATCCTCACCAATCCGACGGACATCGAACGGGTGCTCGTCGGCGACCACGAGCGCTACCGGAAGCCGTCGTTCCAGCAGGACGAACTCGGCCGGCTCCTCGGCGACGGCCTGCTCCTGAGCGAGGGGGAGACGTGGCGACGACAGCGTGACCTCGCCACCCCCGCGTTCGACATGTCGCGGATCGCCGACATCGCGGGGACGATGGCGAGCCACGCCGAGGCGGCGGTCGGGGACTGGTCGGCGGGCGACGAACTGGACATCGAGAGCGAGATGGCGCGACTGACCGTGCGGATCATCGCCGACGCCATGCTCGGGGTCGACCTCTCCGCGGAGCGGGTGCGCGCGATTCAGGAGACGCTCGACCCCCTCGGGAAGCGCTTCGAACCCGACCCCGTCCGCTTCGTCACGCCGGACTGGGTCCCGACCCGCGGGAACCGGGCGTTCGAGGACGCAGTCGAACGGCTGGAGGGCATCGTCGACGACATCGTCTCGGAGCGACGCGGCACGGAGGGGCACGCGGACGACGACGACCCGCCGATGGATCTGCTGTCGATCCTGCTGCGCGCACAGCGCCGTGGCGACCAGTCGGACGCCCAACTCCGCGACGAGGTGTTGACGATGCTGCTGGCGGGGCACGACACGACGGCGCTGACGCTCACCTACGCCTGCTACCTGCTCGCCGAGCATCCGGCCGTCGAGGGGCGCGTCCACGCCGAACTCGATTCGGTCCTCGACGGGGCACCGACGTTCGCCGACACCCGGGGGCTGACCTATCTCGATCGGGTGTTACAGGAGACGATGCGTCTGTATCCGCCGGTGTACGCGATGTTCCGGGAGCCGGTCGTCGACGTGAAACTCGGCGGCTACCGGATTCCGGCGGGAGCGGCGGTGATGTGCCCGCAGTGGGCCGTCCACCGATCACGCCGCTGGTGGACTGGGCCGGAGCGGTTCGACCCGGACCGCTGGGCACGCGGCCGGGCCGCCGGACGCCCGCGCTTCGCTCACTTTCCGTTCGGCGGCGGCCCGCGCCACTGCATCGGCAAGCAGTTCTCGCTGCTGGAGGCGAAGATCATTCTCGCCACCGTCGGCCGGGAGTTCCGCCTCGACTACCGCGGGGACGGCGACCTGAGCCTGCAGGGGTCGCTGACGATGCATCCGGCGAACGGGATGCCAATGTGCGTCGAACGGCGTTAGGGTCGCGGCAGCGACACCCGCCAGAGCGCCTCGCGGCGGGCGCGACTCCAGAGGTGGAGTTCGGAGACGGTCCACGTGACCGGATCGATATCGAGGGTTCGGAGCCGGTCGACCGTCGCCGCGTCGGCACCACCGCGCGCCAACGTGACGTGTGGGACGTAGCCCGCGCCCTCCAAGTCGTCGTCGACGGCGCCGAACGCCCCGACGAGTCGCCGGTGCAGGTCGTGGAGGCCGGGGCTCTCGACGACGAGGTAGACGACCGGACCGGGGCCATGTGTGGGCGTCTCGAAGGCGTCGATGCCCGTCACCCGCGCCCCGAACGATGGTGCCGGCGAGAGCGCGACCCGGAGGCGTTCGCGCAGGCGGTCGTACTCGCCCTCGTTCGCCTCGAACCGCTTGCAGACGAGAGTGTGTCGCTCGCGAACCCGGTCGAACGCGAGAAGTTGGGGGTGGAGGTCGGCCGCGAGACGCTCCACCGCGGGCGGCACGGGGACGTTCAGACTGTACACGGGTCGAGGTGCGCGGGCGCGAGAGAAGAGCGTTACGAGCGTCAGATCCGGTCGAGCAACCAGAGGACGATCAAAACGACGATGACGAGGCCGAGAAGTTGGGGAACGAAGCTGAACAGGCCGAAAAAGAGGTCGAACACCTCGCCGACGATTTCGAGCACGAGCCAGACGAGAACCAGCACGAGGACGAGTTTCAGCAGGTCCTCGACGTCGATGGCGGCGCGTGACATAGGTACTGGTGGGAAGGGACCGCTCAAAAGCGTGGTGGCGGGACATCGGTCGCAGGGCGTGGTGTAGACCCCCACGCTGCCGTCGAACCTCAAGGCTTTTGAGACGGAATACGCTACAGGTAGGCCGACAATGAGTCGTGACGCGGCCGACGGCGTGTTGCACACCAGTACGAACTATCCTTCCGGGTCCGTGTCGTCGCACGTCGGGATGCGAACGGCCGTGGCCGGCCACGCCTGACCACGACGAACCAATGAGTGCCTCGTCATACAGCCGCGTCCAGAAGTGGTTCCTGAAGTATCAGCATTTCTTCGTGTTCACGGCGCCGATGGCGTTCGTCGTCGGAGTTTTCTTTACGGCGCCGACGACGGCGAGCGATCCGGGCCTCGACTACTGGCTCGAGTTCTGGTGGCTCTTCCCCGTCTTCCTCCTCGGCGCGACCATCGTAAACACCGTCGGGATCAGCGGCTCCGCGCTCTTCGTCCCCTTCCTCATCTTCGTCTTCCCGTTGTTCGCCCAGCCGCTCGAGCCGGAGACGCTGGTCAAGGTGGGCCTCATCAGCGAGGCGTTCGGCCTCTCCAGTTCCTCCGTCGCCTTCATCCAGTACGGCCTGGTCGACCGCCGACTGGCGCTCACGCTCGTCGGCGGGTCGATTCCGTTCGTCGTCGGCGGTGCCCTGCTCTCGTTCGTCATTCCCGAACCGCTCTTTCACGCCTTGCTGGGACTCGCGCTGCTCGCGGCCGCGTCCCTCCTGTTCAAGACGAACCTGGACCACGGCGAAAGCGAAGACGCCGACGCCGCGGCCGACGGCGGGACGCCGGGCGGCAACTCGGGGACAGCCGACCTCCCCGATGACAGCAACAAGCTGGGTCCGGCGGGCGTCGAGACGGCCGACGACGGGACGGTGACGCGCGTCGACCGCGACGGCGACGACTACGTCTACACCCGTGGCGGCTACCTGCGCCGCGCGGCGAACTACGGCATCGGCGGCACCTTCCAGGGGCTCGCCGGCTTCGGCATCGGCGAACTCGGCATCATCTCGATGCTCGGGACCAAAGTACCGGTCCGCGTCGCCATCGGCACGAACCACATCGTCGTCGCACTGACGGCGGTTCTCGCCTCGCTCGTCCACGTCTTCGGCGGCGGCCTCGTCGGCGGACACTCCCTCTCGCTCGCCTCGACGCCGTGGAATATGGTCGTGTTCACCGTCCCCGCGACGGTCACCGGGGGCCAGATCGCTCCCTACGTCTCCAACGCGCTCAGCACGCGGACGATCAAGCGGTTCGTCGCGATGCTGTTCGGGATCATCGCCGCGGCGCTGTTCCTGATGGCGGCGGGACTCGGGTAGGTGGGGAAAAGGCTCAGCGTTTCGGGTCGAGCGCGTCAACCCGCATGTCGATATACTCCCGCGGCCACTCCGCGAGGTAGACGGCGAGGCGGCCGAGGGAACTGTGCGAGGTCGGACCGTCCGGGGTCGGTCGCTCGTCCCCGGGGAGGCGAGAGGGATCAGTTTCGTGGCTCATCTGTGTCACCTAGTAAAACTGTGCCGGCGTGGCATAAACGTTGGTGATGGTTACCACCGACGGAGCGAGTCGGGCGACCGCTCAGAACTCGGAGTCGAGTTCGGGCGCGACGCCGTCGTCGGCGTCGTCGAACTCCCAGTCCGCCCGGAGTTCGCGGATGCGGTCGCGGATATCCGCCGCGAGTTCGAACTCCAGATTGTCGGCGGCGGCGGCCATCCGCTCCTCTAACGTCTCGATGCGGGCACGGGCTTCGTCCTCGCTCTCCGGTGTGTCGCCCGTGACACTCGAGGTGTCCGTCTCGCTCCCCGGCAGGTTCGCCTCGCCGACCGCCTTCTCGATGGTCGTCGGTTCGTGGCCGTGTTCCTCGTTGAACGACCGCTGGATCTCCCGGCGACGCCGCGTCTCGTCGATGGCCGACTGCATCGAGTCGGTCACCTCGTCGGCGTAGAGCACCACCTCGCCGTTGACGTTGCGTGCCGCACGCCCCATCGTCTGGACGAGCGTCGTCTCGGAGCGGAGAAATCCCTCCTGATCCGCATCGAGGATAGCGACCAGCGACACCTCGGGGATGTCCAGTCCCTCCCGGAGGAGGTTGATCCCGACGAGCACGTCGAACTCGCCCAGACGCAGGCCCCTGATCAACTCGTGGCGCTCCAGCGTGTCCGTCTCGTCGTGCATATACTCCACCGCGACGCCCGCCTCCGAGAGATACTCCGTCAGGTCCTCGGCCATGCGCTTGGTGAGTGTCGTGACGAGGACGCGCTCGTCCCGTCGAATGCGATCGTCGATCCGCTCCATCAGGTCCTCTACCTGCCCCGTGGCGTCGGCCACCTCGACGGCGGGATCGACCAGATACGTGGGGCGGACGATCTGTTCGACCACCTGATCCGAGCGGTCCTGCTCGTAGTCGCCGGGCGTCGCGGAGACGTACAGGGTCCGGTCGGTCTTCGCCTCGAACTCCTCGAAAGTGAGCGGGCGGTTGTCGTACGCGGTGGGGAGCCGAAAGCCGTTCTCGACCAGCGAGTCCTTGCGGGACTTATCGCCCTCGTACTGCCCCTTGATCTGGGGAAGCGTCTGGTGGGACTCGTCGACGACCGTGAGGAAGTCCTCGGGAAAGTAATCCAGCAGGGTGTAGGGGGCCTCGCCCGACGCCCGATCCGAAAGGTGGACGGAGTAGTTCTCGATGCCCGAGCAGTAGCCCGTCTCGCGCAGCATCTCGATGTCGAAGGTGGTGCGTTCCTCGATTCGCTGGGCAGCCACGAGGTCACCCTGTCGTTCGAAGTACGCCACCCGATCCTCCATCAGGGCTTCTATCTCCTCGATGGCGTTCTCCAGGCGGTCCTCCGGAATCGAGTAGTGTTCAGCGGGGTGGATCAGGGCGGCCGGTTCCTGACTCTTCACCTCGCCTTCCAGCGGGTCGAGTTTCGTCAGGCGGTCGATCTCGTCGCCCCAGAACTCCACGCGGACGGCGTAGCGGCCGTACATCGGGAACACCTCGACGGTGTCGCCACGCACCCGGAACGTGCCCTGTGTGAAGTCCACGTCGTTACGGTCGTAGTTGAGGTCGACGAGTCGGGCCAACAGGTCGTCGCGGTCGATCTCCTGACCCCGTTCGAGCCGGAGGGCCATGTCGACGTAGTTCGCGGGGTCACCCAGCCCGTAGATGGCCGACACCGAGGCGACGACGATTACGTCCTCCCGTGTCAGCAGCGAGCGTGTCGCGGAGTGGCGCAGGCGGTCGATCTCGTCGTTGATCGAGGCGTCCTTGTCGATGAACGTGTCCGTCTGTTCGACGTACGCCTCGGGCTGGTAGTAGTCGTAGTAGGATACAAAATATTCTACTGCATTATCCGGGAATAGATTCCGAAATTCCTCATAGAGTTGGGCCGCTAAGGTTTTGTTATGAGCAATAACCAACGTTGGCGTCTGTAATTCTTCAACTACCCAAGAGACGGTGTTCGTCTTGCCCGATCCCGTCACGCCGAGAAGCGTCTGTTCGTCCATGCCGGCCTCGTAGCCGGCGACGAGTTCCTCGATAGCGTCGGGTTGGTCGCCCGCGGGGTCGAACGGGGCCTCGACCCGGAACGGCTGGTCGGCGTCGGGGCGATCCGGCTGGAGCGGCCCGGAGTTCGTGTCGCTCACGGTACCGGTACTGGTCGCTCGACGGACTTGACCGATTCGCTTGGGCCGACCTCGGCGTACTACTTTAGTCCTCGGCGTCGTCGTACCGCCCATGTCTACGGACGAGTTCGACCTCACCCCACCCGAACTGACGACCGACGACCTCCTCGTTCTCGACGACCCCCGTTTCGGCCCGGAGACGGTCGCCATCGTCACCGGGGCGGCGTCGGGAATCGGTCGCGCGACGACACTCGCGCTCGTGGCCAACGGCCTCACCGTCGTCGCCGCCGACATCGACGAGTCGGGACTCGACGACACGACGGAGACGGCGGCCGGCCTCGACGTGCCCGGGACGGTTCACGCCGTCCCGACGGACCTCACGGACGACGACGACGTGGCGGCGATGGTCGACGCCGCGGCCGAAGCGGGCGATCTCCGGTACGTCGCGAACGTGGTGGGGATGCAACATATCGCCTCCATCCCCGAGTTTCCGATGGAAAAATACGACCTCCTGCTCGACATCATGCTCCGGGCGCCGTTTCTCGTCGCCAAACTCGCCATGCCGCATATCCGCGCGGCGGGTGGCGGCGCCATCGGCAACATGTCTTCCGTCCACGGCCACTACGCCACTCAGGACAAGGCGGCGTACATCACCGCGAAACACGGGTTGCACGGGTTGACGCGATCCATCGCCGCGGAGGGCAACGGCACGCTTCGGGGCTTTTCGATCAGCGTCGGCTACGTGCTGACGCCGCTGATGGTAAACCAGATCGAGGACACCGCCGAGGAGCGTGGCATCTCCGAGCAGGCGGTCGTGGAGGACGTGATGCTCGGCCAGGCGCGGACGAAGGAGATGATGACGCCCGCGGAAGTCGCCAACCTGTTCGTCTTCGGCTTCTCGAAACACGGCGACCACCTCAACGGTGGCGACATGCTCCACGACGGCGGCTACAGCACGACGTACGAGTGAGACTGGACATCGGTACCGGTGGCTCGTCGTGACGGGCCGGGGCGTCACCGGGACGCAGGGACGGCGATCCGTCCGACGGTGGCGACGCCGGTCACCTACCGAAGCCCCCAAAAAGCGGCGAGTCCGAGCGTCGTCACGACGGTGACGAGAAGTTGGAGCGGGGCGCCGACGCGGACGTAGTCGGTAAACCGGTAGCCGCCGGGGCCGTAGACCATGAGGTTCGTCTGGTAGCCGATGGGGGTCATGAACGCAGTGGAGGCGGCGAACATCACGGCCAGCAGGAAGGTGAGGCGATTTGCGCCGATCCGGGTCGCGGTGTCGACGGCGACGGGGATCATCAGGACGGTGGTGGCGACGGGCGTGATGACGTTCGCCAGCAGGGCGCTGACGAGATACACCAGCGCGAGGACGCCGAGCAAGGGGAGGACGGCCGTGCTGTTGGCGAGCAGCCCCGCGAGGAAGGCGTCACCGCCGGTGCGTTGCATCGCCAGGCCGAGAGGGAGAACGCCGGCGAGCAGGAAAACGACGTTCCAGCTGACGGCGTCGTAGGCGTCGGTCGGGTTCAGACAGCCGGTGACGATCATCGCCACGACGCCGCCGAGGGCGGCGATGACGATGGGAAACAGACCGAGGGCCGCGACGACGATGACCGCGAGGAGGATGCCGGCGGCGACGGGCGTCCGTGGATCGAGCGGCGCGGGCGCCGTCTCGGCGCGCACCGCCTCGTCGAGATCACCGGGGTCCTCGGCCTCGCGGGTGACCATCACTTCGTCCCGGTCGGCGAGGTAGGCGATGGCACCGGCGGTCGTCTGGAGCAAGAGCGTATCGCCCCGGCGGAGTTCGACGTCGTCGAGGTCGCGCGTGATCACGCCGTCGCCCCGGCGGACGGCGAGCACCGTCGTGTCGAAGCGGTCGTCGAGCGCCGAGTCGCCGAGTCGCTTGCCGAGAAACCGGGAGTCGCCCGGGATCACCACCTCGGCGAGCGTCCCGCGGTGGGGCGTCTCCGACAGGTCGTCCTCGGTCACCTCGTCGCGGTGGCGGTGACGGAGGCCGTAGGCGGCGGCGCGGTTGGCGACCTGGAGGGTCGTGCGGACGGTGAGGAGGTCGCCGGCCACCAGTTGCCGGTCGGTCGAGGTAGCGAGATACGACTCGCCGTCGCGTTCGATCTGGAGCACGTCGAGATCCTCGGCATCGTCGCCCATCTCGGCGACGGCCTCCTCGACGGTCAGCCCGACCAGTGGGGAGGATTCGCGGACGACGAGGCGGACGAGGTGGTTCTCCAGCTCGAACGACCGTGTGAGGTCCTCGTCGGGGTCGATGCGCGTCGGCGTGAGCCATCGCCCGACCGTGAGCAGGTACGCGGCGCCGACGAGGAAGACGACGACGCCGAGTTTCGTGAACTCGAACATCGAGAGCGGCTGACCCAGGAGCTGTCGGGAGAGGTCGCTCGCGAGGATGTTCGTCGCCGTCCCGACGAGAGTCAGGGTGCCCCCGAGCATGGCGGCATAGGAGAGCGGGAGGAGGAACTTCGACGGCGAGAGGCCGTGCTTGCCCGCGAGATCCGTAATCATGGGAATAAACACCGCGACGATGGGCGTGTTGTTCACGACGCCGGCGGCGAGACCGGTCGTGCCGACCGTCGCGCCGAGGAGGCCGCGTTCGGTCCCGCCGGTCGCCGCCTCCAGCATCTCGCCGAGTCGGTCGACGAGTCCCGTCCGCTGGATACCCTCGCTCAGCATGTACATCGCGACGATGGTGAGTGTCGCGGGGCTGGCGAAGCCGGCGATGGCTTCGGTCGCCGAGATACGGGTCCACGACTCGAAGACGACGAGCGAGACCAGGACGGCGAGGGCGGTGGTGTCGCTCGGAATCCGTTCCGTGACGAACAGGAGGAGGGCAACGACGATGAGGGCGAACACCAGCACCATACCGGGCGAGACGGGCGACGCCATCGTCGTCCGTTCGACGGGAACCGAGATATAACCGCAGGGCCGTTCGGGAGGACGGAAACGCGAACAGGGACAGGACCTTGACCCCCGGCGTCGTAACGCGGGCTATGGCACACGAGCAGCTCGAACGAGCGAGCGAGGAACTGTACGCCGCAGCCGCGGCCGCGGCGGCCAACAGCAAGGAGCGCGAACGACTCGAAGGGCAGGCCGACCAGTTCGCGACGCTGGCGGACCGCGGAACGGACCACGGCCGTCTCGCCCGCCACGAGAACGCACTTCGGGAGATCAAGGCGGGGGCGGACGACGACGTGAGCGAGCGGATCGAGGCGGCGATGGACGCCATCACCGCCTACCGCGAGACGCTGGAGGGCGTGTAGCGTCGGTGTGTGAACGCCACCCGAACCCCTTCGCTTCGGGTGGAAGTGAGCCGGTTAGCAGACGTTTTTCGGCTTGACACCCATCGATTCGAGCGTCTCCACGTAGTCGTCGTACGCCGCCTCGACGACGGTCGTCGCGGCGTCGGCGGCGCGCTCCCAGTCGTCGTCGGTCGTACATGCGTCGTCGAGGGCGTCGAGGACGCGGTCCCGACCGACGCCGTCCCGGAGGTCACGGAACTGGTTGGCCGTCGAGGGGTCGGCGTCGCCGACGAAGAAGCCGACCATCTGCCCGACCGTCCGGTCGAGGACGAGGCAGTAACCGAGGGCGCCGCCGAGGCGGGTAACGGGGTCGTCGAGGGCCGCGAGGGCGTCGTGGGCGTGGCGGTCGGCGGGTGTGGCGTCGGCGTCGACGGCGTCGCGCCGGTCGGCCGCCGAGGTAGCGAGAGCGTCGAAGGGATCGGCGTTCCACGACGCGAACGTCTCGGCGGCCGCGGCGGCGTCGGCGGCCGCGGCGGCGCGGACCGCCTCGCCGGTCATGTCGCCGTCGGTCAGCGCGTAGAGCCACTTCGAGGAGCCGAGTCGTGATAGTTGGGTCTCCAGGTCGTCGGTCAGCGTGTCGACGAGCGTCGTGCCGTCCATGCCCGGCGATACGACGGCCCCTCGTTTGTATGCATCGCCAGCGGCCGTGGCGACGGAGGGGGCCGTGGCTCACACGTCGAATCGGCCGGAAGCGAGCGGGCGTCGCGACAGCGGGGAAGGCCGATAGTTGCGAGGGACGTGGCCGTCAGTTGCCCTTCTCGATGGGGACGCCGACGAGGTTGCCCCACTCGGTCCAGGAGCCGTCGTAGTTGATCGTGTCCTCGTAGCCGAGGAGTTCGTGGAGCGCGAACCACGCGACGGAGGAACGCTCGCCGATCCGGCAGTAGGCGACGGTCGTCCCCTCGCCGTCGATTCCTTCCTCGGCGTAGAGCGCTTCGATCTCCTCACGGGTCTTGAACGTGCCGTCGTCGTTGGTCACCGCGGCCCACGAGATGTTCTTCGCGCCGGGAATGTGGCCGCCGCGCTGGGCGGTCTCCTGCAGTCCCGGGGGCGCGAGAATCTCGCCGGAGAACTCCTCGGGGCTCCGTACGTCGACCAGCGGCAGGCCACGGTCGATGGCGTTCTCCACGTCGTCGCGGTACGCGCGGATGCTCTCGCGGGGGCCGGCCGCCTCGTAGTCGACGGCGGGGAACTCCGGCGCCTCGTCGGTGAGCGGGTAGTCGTTCTCCAGCCAGTAGTCGCGCCCGCCGTCCATCAGGCGCACGTCGTCGTGGCCGTAGTATTTGAACTGCCAGTAGGTGTAGGCCGCGAACCAGTTGGAGTTGTCGCCGTAGAGGACGACGGTGGAGTCCTCGGAGATGCCGTGACCGCCCAGCAGCGCCTCGAAGTCCGCCTTCGAGAGGATGTCGCGCGTGGTCTGGTCCTGAAGCTGTGTCTCCCAGTTGAATCCGATGGCGCCGGGGGCGTGGCCCTCGTCGTAGGCCTCGGTGTCGACATCGACTTCCACGAGTCGATAGTCCGGGTCGTCGCTCCGGAACTCGTCGAGGTGGTTCTCCACCCAGTCCGCCGAGACGAGAACGTCCTTCGCGTACGCTGAGTCTGACATGGCGTTCATCCATACGCCACCCGCCCCTATAACCCTCACACAACGGGCAGACACGGCCATTCCTCGGTCGAAACGGAAAATGTTGCCCCCTTTCGGGCGATCGAACGAGCGTGGGCGACGATTGCCGAAGCGTGTCCGCCGATCGGCGGGAGAAATACGGCAAATGTATCCGGTACGTGCGACGGCGGCGAAAGCGCCGTCACTAAATCCGACGGCCCTGTACGGGCGTGCATGACCGAGGACATCGTCGTGTCGGTCGACTGGCTCGCGGACCATCTGGACGAGGTTCGCGTCGTCGACGTGCGCGACGCGTGGGAGTTCGACGGCATCGGACACGTCCCCGGCGCCGTCAACGTGCCGTTCGACCGCTTTCGGAGCGACGCGGGCGACGAGGGGATGTTACCCGGCGCGGAGCGGTGGACGGAACTGATGGAAGCGGCGGGGATCGGTACCGACGACCGGATCGTCGCGTACGACGACGAACACGGGGTGTTCGCCGCGCGCTTTCTCGTCACCGCGCTCCTGTACGGCCACGAGGACGTACACCTCCTGAACGGCGATTTCAGCGCGTGGAGTCGGAGTCAGGAGACGACGACCGAGGCGCCGTCGGTCGACCCCGCTACGTACGAGGTGCGGACGCCGGGGTCGTCGCCACTGGTCGATTTCGAGACGGTGCGGGCGGCCCTCGACGCCGACGCTCTCGTCGTCGACACGCGCGAGGCGTGGGAGTACGAGGAGGGGCACCTCCCCGGCGCGGTCCAACTGGACTGGCGGGACCTCGTCGACGCCGAGACGCGGGGCTTGAAACCCGACGCCGAACTCGAATCGCTCCTGGCCGAGCGAGGAGTGACACCCGACCGCCGGATCGTCCTCTACTGTAACACCGCCCGCCGGATCAGCCACACGTACGTCGCGTTGCGGCATCTCGGCTACGAACACGTCGACTTCTACGAAGGGAGTCTCACGGAGTGGCGAGAACGGGATGGGCCGCTCGTGGACGGCGAGGGCGAATGAGCGACTGATCGCAACGGGGACGGGCTCTCACCGTGTCGGTGACGGTCCGATCAGTCCTCGGAGATCGGGACCTGGTTGAGTTCGTCGGTGAGGAGGTCGGCCGCCTCGATGACGAGCGCGACGGCGAGTGGGCCGGCGATGACGCCGACCGGGCCCAGCGTCAGCAGGCCGCCGACGAAGCCGACGAAGTAGAGGCTCCCGGGGAGGTCGGCCGTCTCGCGGGCGAGTCGCGGCCGGATCAACACGTCGGGGAGCCACGCCACCAGAAGGCTCCCGAGGAGGAACACGAGGGCGGCACGAACCGGATCGCCGACGACGAGATGGGCAACGGCGAGCAGACCGATCAGGACCGACGGGCCGACGACCGGGAGGAACTGGAGGATGGCGGAGACGACCGCCAACGTGAGGAAGTAAGGGTAGCCGAGAAGAAAAAAGAGCACGAGGGCAACGGCGAAGGTCCCCGCCGCCGTCGCCGCCTGAAGCACGTAGATCCCGAAGAGGGTGGCGCGGGTCCGGCGACTCAGCGCCCGGACCACATCCCGGTACGAGTGGGGGACGAGGGCGATGAGCGCGCGGTGGGTTTCGGCAGTGTGTGAGAGGAGGGCAAAGAGGACCATCACGAACACCGTCAGTTTGAGCGCGAGGACGGGAGCCGCGAGCGCGAACGACCGCGCGAGTTGACGGCCGAAGGCGACGACTGCCGTCCGCGTCTCGGCGAGCGTCAGAGTCGTCGACATCCCGTAGAGTTCGATCGTGACGGTCGGCGGGAGGCTGGAGAGGAAGGCGATGATGGTGTCGAGACGGATGGCGACGACGAACACCAGGGGCGCAGCGAGGACGACGACGGCGAGGACGGCCGTCGCCGTCGAGAAGAGGCTGGCACCCCAAGGGGAGAGCCGGTGGCGGACCAGTTCCTCGCGAAGCGGGGAGAGGAGGTACGTGACGGTGACGGCGAAGAAGGTCGTTCCGAGGACGTCCGCGAGCATGGCCGCGGCGCCGAGCGCCAGCAGGCCGAGAAGCGCCCCGAGTACGTGCCGTCGATCCATCGTCACGGTGGGACGTGTGGCGGGTGAGGGCAAAATCGTTTCCCGGCCGTCGGCCGAACGCCACGCCTATGAGCCCGGACGCCCCGAATCGATCATGGTCGGACCGCGGCGACGGTTCAAATTGGCCGACACCGCCCAGCAGGTCGTGGGTGGGTTCCTGCTCGCCGGACCGTTCGTCGTTACGGAGGAGGTCTGGACGCTGGCCGCGAACATGTCGTGGCTCCAGACGCTGCTGACCGTCGGCATCGTCTTCGGCATCGGGTACGGCGCGCTCTACAAGGCCGACGACCGCAACCCCGAGGCGGAGACGGAGGTCGGGGGCGTGCCACTCCGGTTCGTCTCGCTCGTCCTCGTCTCGTACTGTTCGGTACTCACCCTCGCCATCGCGTTCGGCGCGCCCGGAACCTTCATCGCCGAGTCAGGCGGTGACCGGGTCGTCGGCGTCGGCGGCGTCTCCGTCCCGCTCGAAACCGTCGCGGTGACGGTCAAGGCAGTGAGCGTCGGCGCCGTGTTCAGCGTCGTCGGGGCCGCGACGGCCGACTCGCTGTTCTGACGGGCCTACACTCGCCGCCGACGGCATCCACCCGCAGTCTTAAGTCCGTCCGGTCGGAGGGACGGATATGGATTATACGCTCGCCATCGACGGCGCGCCGGAGACGATCCCCGGCGGAACCGGGATTCTCCTCCTCCATCCGAGTATCGGCGAGACCGACCGCATCGACACTGATTTTCTGAAAACCGACACCGACAACTTCCTCGTCATCTCGACTCGGACCACCGCCCGCGAAGTCGAGCAGAAACTCGAACACTACGACGTCGACGAGTCGCGGGCCGACATCCTCGATACGCTCTCGGTCGAGCGGGGCTACTCCCGCCGTCCCTCGGACCGCGTCCACTACGTCGCCTCGCCCGACGACCTGGACGGCATCGTGAGCAAGACGGAGGCGTTTCTCGACTCCCACGAGGGGAAACGGCGGGTGAGCGTCGACTCCCTCACCGAGATGGCGTACTACGCCGACGAGAAGCGGGTGTACGAGGCGACGAAACAGCTCCTCGACCTGCTGACCGAGTACGAGGCCGTCGGGCTCTTTCACCTCTCGAAGGAAGTCCACGACGAGGCGACGCTCGATCGCTTCCGGGACCTGTTTGCCGGCGTGTTGGACCTCGGTGTCGAGGGTGACGTAGCGGTCGCGTTCGACGACGCCTAGTCGTCCGTCTCGAACGTCTTGGCCGTCCAGCGAACCGCGTAGTCGGCACCGTAGTCGATGTACGCCGTCGTATCGAGCGCCACGAAGGGCGCCGGGAGGTCGAGTCCGTGTTTGATCGCCGCACAGGCGAGTTCGGTCGCGTCGGCGAAGTCGGTCTCACCGCGAGCGATGGCGCCGGGAAGCCCGTCGACGCGGTCACGGAGGCGGTCGCCGGCGTCGACCCACGCGTCGTGGAGGCCGGGGCGGTCGTCGGCCCAACCCTCGAAGATCGGCCGGGTCTGGAGGCCAAGCCACCCGTCGTACAGCGCGGCGGCAATCTGGTAGGCCGAGGCCGGATCGAGCGCCACCGCCGCCCGGAGGTCGGGGTAGCGGTCGCCGAAGAAGGGGAGAAACGACTCGGGGGCGTCGAGACCGATCTGAACGAGCGCTTCGGCGATCAGAAAGTCGAGGAAGGCGTCGGGCGTCCCCGCCGCACGGGCCTTACAGAAGACGATCGGTGGGTCGGTCTGGCGCGTCCACGCGACGGTTCCGTCGCCGGGGAGTCCGATGGTGAACTCCGGGCCGGCGTACCGATGGAGGGGCCGGGGCGCGTCGTCCGGCACCCACTCGTCCGGATAGGTCGCCGGATCGAAGGCGTCGACTAGAAGGCCGAGGTCCTCGGCGGCCCCGGGCGGGAGCGTCTCGAAATCGCTGTCGACGTCGAGGACGATAGCGGCGGGGGCGTGGGCGCTACGAACGGCCGCCAACTCCTCGGAGAGCGACCGACGCTCGAACATCAGCCGAGGAGGATTCCGAGCGCGAGGGCGGCCGCGAGAACCGCCGAAACACTCACTGTCCCGAGCACGACTTTGGTCGCCTGACTCATAGCCGAACACTCGGAGCGCCGTCTTATAGGGATTTCGAGGCGAGGGCAGCCGTCTTCGGGCGACTGATCGAGCCTCGGTCGGCCGTTCGCCCTCATATATCCATCGTTTCGACTCCGTCGAGAAATTGATCTTGAGAGATATCAAAGCCGGATAACGAACGTATTGCACTCGAAACGAAGGGGTTCGTAGGGGATCGGCCGGACTCGGAGGAGACGGCCGGCTGGCAGCGAGGAAGGCGTCGGGATACGAACGGACAGGGGGGCTAGTAAAAAGAGTTACGGCTCGCCGTCGCGCCACGTGTCGACGACTTCGATGACGTAGTGGCCGTCCTCCTGGAGCGAGATGATACACTCCTGTCGGTCGTACAGTTCCATCAGGTTGAGTTCGTACTGGCCGGGTTCGACGATTTTGATGCTCTCGAACTGGTCGTTCAGTTCGGCCCGGAGATCGTCCAACCCGGGGGCGTCGGCCGGGTCGTCGGAGTCCGGTGGAATCGCGCGGGCGGCGTCGTCGGCGGACGGCGGTGGCGACGCCGCGTCGTCGAGTTCGTCGCGGGTCACCACGTCGCGGCGGGCGTCGGCCTGTGCCGTATCCTCCTCGAGGGCGCTCGGATCCGACTCGGCTTCGATGTAGTCGGCGTCGGTGTCGCCTCTCGTCCCCGTCGTTGACGGGGACACGCTTCCCTGGGCGTTGGGGGTGGACGGATCGTCGGTAGTCGTCCGGTCGTCGGACACGGACGAGCCGTTCGGTGTCCGAGCGCCGTCGGCTGGAGGCGAAGACGGGGCGTCCGGCCCATCGTTCGTGCGTGGAGATGGGGCGTCCGACCCGTCGTCCCCGAGCGTCGGCGACGGGGTCGACGAATCCGGCTTGAACTGGAACTTGTTGCCGCCGCAGTCGGGGCAGCCGGAGAGCATCTCCTTGGAGCCGTCCGGAAAGACCCGCTCACAGTTCGTGCACTGGTGGGGCATGGCTACTTGCGCGAGACGAGCGCGCTGATGAGGTTTTCGTCCTTGTGGAGCGTCTGGATCTGGTTGGCCGGGCCGATGACGGTGAGTTTCTTCGTCGACTCCCGACCCATCAGCCGGTCGAGGAAGCTCCGGTCGGCCGTCTCCGATCGGGGGTACGTCTCGATTTCGATGCCGTTGAACTCGTCTGGGCTGATTTCGGTCATCGTCACCTCGATAAGTTTCGACTCCTCGTCGGGTGAGAGCCCCTCCTCGAGGATGACGATGTTGCCGTCGCGGACGCCGTCGAGGATGAGCCGGATCTTCTCCATGCTCGCCATCCCCTCCATCCGGGCGCCGCTGATGAGGTCGATCTGGACGCCGTCGGGGTCCGTTGGAGTGGCTTCAGGCATCTCTATCACCCGAAGTACTCCGCGATCCGGTCGTACACTTCGTCCATGTTGTCGCCTTCGAGCGCCGACAGCGGAATCGTCCGGTGCTGGGGGAAGGCGTCCTCGATGCGTTTGACGTTCGAGTCGTCGAGGTCGGTCTTGTTCGCGAGGATGAGAACCGGGAGGTCCTGGCTCTCGATAATCCCGATGAGCATCGTGTTGACCTGCGTGAACGGATCTTCGGTGCTGTCGAGGACGTAGATGACGCCGTCGACATCCTCGCGAAGCCAGTGCATCGCCTCGGCGACCCCCTCCGTCGCCTCGCGGGAACGACGGACCGCGTCTTCCTCGTCGATGTCGTGTTCGAGGAACTCCTTGTAGTCGACTTTCGTCGTCACGCCCGGCGTGTCGACGATGTCGATGGTGACGGTTCGGCCGTTCCGCTCGATTTCGACGTTCTCCTTGCGCCGCGCCCGCCGGGTCTCGTGGGGGACGTGGCTCTCGGGGCCGATGGCGTCGCCGGTCCAGTCGCGAGCGATACGGTTCGCGAGCGTGGTCTTCCCGGCGTTCGGCGGGCCATAGATCCCGATCCGCTTGGGATCGCTGGCCGAGAACAGTCGTTCTGTAACTCGTGCGATGCTGTCTCTGAGTCCTGTGAGCAGTCCCATCCTATCCTCCCGCACCTCCCGTCTATCGACGTGAGAGGGGCGTATGCGGGATGAAGGTCCCGCCGTTCACTTAAGTGTGCGTCAGACAACCATAAGGGGCCTGTCATACCGACCGCCGACGGTCAGTACCGGCGAGTCGGGGGACCGTGTCGCCGGATCATCGGTAAACGGCTACAATCAGTAGCCCCCGGACGTTCGCGGAGCGTCGGGCGAGGACGGGGGCGGAACTCGGAGGACGAACCGGACGGCCGCCGGGACGTTGCCCGCTGTGTGGGTGGTCGTGCCGGGATGAACAGTGCGATGGACGGCACGATAGACAGTGTCACGATGGGCAGTGCCGCAGGGGACGATACCGCGACGGGCAGTGCCGCGGTGGACAGTATCGCGACGGTAGGTGATCACGTGCCTCGTGTGGATGGCGGCAGTACTGTCGGTCGGTGTCCGCTACCCGATCTCCCCCCCACCCCTTCGTTTCGGGTGGAACACCCGGGCGGCACGGGAGGCGGTAGGCCCCGCCGGTCGTCGCGTGCTTAGTTCTCTCTCCACTCCTCCTTGAAATAATAGTTAGTAGAGCAGTACGGATATGGTTGTTTGTGCAGTAACTTGTAGCTTTTCTTTTCCAAATCCTCTCGCTTTCCCCCCACCCCCACCGTCACACCGTTCCACCCGAAACGAAGGGGTGGGGGGGTCGGTGTGCCGGGCACGTTACCCCCACCGTCCACGTCGTGTGAGAGCGGTCACACGTCGGGACGGCCGTCCGACTCGTGGGCCGATCCACCGAGTCTACGGTTTCGAGTCGAATCGGGGGTCGCCGCCGACCGAGGGGAAAGTTTTTCTACCACCCCCACCTCTGTTTCCGCTGGATCATTTCGACGCGCCGGATCGGTCCTGGGCGCGGGGGCGACCGAATTTCCTCGGCACGTCGCGCGTCTTCCACCTGAAACCAAGGGGTCTCAACGAATGGATTCGGACGACACACCGCCAGACGACTACGCCGACGACGAGGAGACGGATCTCCACGATGCCCCCGCACGTGATCGGACGACCGACATCTCGCGCGATGTCGACATCGACGACGTTCTCGACGACGACGAGGACGCGGACAGCCAGGGGTTGTTCGACGACCTCCTCTCGGGGGAGCCGATCTTCGAGAACAAGGAGGTTCTGCGGCCGTCCTACACCCCGCACGAACTCCCTCATCGGAACGAGCAGATCAACCAGATGGCGACTATCCTCGTCTCGGCGCTCCGGGGCGATACGCCGTCGAACATCCTCATCTACGGGAAGACGGGGACAGGCAAGACGGCGAGCGCGAAGTTCGTCAGCAAGGAACTCGAATCCACTTCCCAGAAGTACGACGTCCCCTGTGAGGTCGAGTACATCAACTGCGAAGTAACCGACACGCAGTATCGCGTGCTGGCCCAGCTCGCGAACAAGTTCATCGAGAAGAATCGGGCCGTCATCGAGAACCGCGTCGACGAACTGACCGATCTACGGTCGGCGGTCACCGACGGCGGCTCGGCCCTGGCCGACGCCCAGTTCGACTCCCTCGATGCCCTCGACGACCGGATCGAGACGCTCGAGACGGACCGCGAGGAGATGGAACCCGTCCCGATGACGGGGTGGCCGACCGATCGCGTCTACAGTTCCTTCTTCGAGGCGGTCGACTACCACGAACGCGTCGTCGTCATCATGCTCGACGAAATCGACAAACTCGTGGAGAAATCCGGCGACGACACCCTCTACAACCTCTCGCGGATGAACTCCGAACTCGACAACTCCCGTATCTCGATCATGGGCATCTCGAACGACCTGAAGTTCACCGACTTCCTCGATCCCCGCGTCAAATCGAGCCTCGGCGAGGAGGAAATCGTCTTCCCGCCCTACGATGCCAACCAACTACGGGACATCCTCCAGCACCGCGCCGACGTGGCGTTCAAAAGCGGCGCGCTCACCGAGGACGTCATCCCTCTCTGTGCCGCCTTCGCGGCGCAGGAACACGGCGACGCCCGGCGTGCCCTCGACCTCCTCCGCACCGCCGGCGAACTCGCCGAACGCGGGCAGGCCGACACCGTCGAGGAGGAACACGTCCGGAAGGCCCAGGACAAGATCGAACTCGATCGAGTGGTCGAGGTGGTTCGCACCCTCCCGACCCAGTCGAAAATCGTCCTCTTTGCGATCATCCTCCTCGAAAAGAACGGCGTCCACAACATCAACACCGGCGAGGTGTACAACATCTACAAGCGCCTGTGCGAGGAGATCGACGCCGACGTGCTCACACAGCGTCGGGTCACCGACCTCATCTCCGAACTCGACATGCTCGGCATCGTCAACGCCGTCGTCGTCTCGAAGGGCCGGTACGGTCGCACGAAGGAGATCAGCCTCTCGGTGCCCGTCGAGGAGACCGAGGCCGTCCTGCTCTCCGACTCCCGCCTCGGCGACATCGAGAACGCCCAGCCGTTCGTGCAGGCACGCTTCGATAACTGACGTTCGTGTAGGCACGCTTCGATCAATAAAACCCCACCTCGGAGACGCCTCGCCTCGCCGCCGAACCTACGCCGCCGCCGTCGCGACGGTCGCCCCGTCGACAGCCACCCGTTCGACGGCTCCGTCCGTCTCCATCTCGGAGGTCGTATCGAGGACGACCCCCGAGACGCCGAGTCGGACCCAGCCCAGATACGGGATTCTGACGCGCGCGACGCCGACGATCCAGCCGGGTTTGACGGGGTCGCTGATGCCGTTGACCTGATCGTACTCCCCGTTGGCGTCGCCTTTGGTCACGAATCCCGCGTGTGGCGCCGGGCAGTTGGGCATCTCCTCGCAGTCGCTCGCGCTCACGTGGTCGGGGTCGGCCCGGTCGTACCAGTTCTCCCCGTCCGCGACCCAGAACTGTGCGCGGTGGATCACCGGTGGGCCGGCGTCGCGGGGGTTGTCGTAGACGATGACCGAACCGTGTGCGCCGAACTTCCAGTAGCCCACGTCGCGGGCCACGTCCCGGGGGACGACGCCGGTGTCCCCATGGGCGGCGTCGGGGGCGAACCGACCGGCGTCGGTGATGAAGACCAGGTCGCCTTTCTGCATATGTGGCTCCATGCTCCCGCTCTCCACGGCGACCATCGGCGGCCAGACACCGCTGATGGCAAAGAGAAGTACCCCGATGACGGCGACGGCGCCGACGCTCAACGCCGTCTCGCGCACCACCAGGAGCGGGCCGTTCGTCGCCGTCAGTATCCGTCTCACCGGTCCCGTCGACCCCCGGCCGTCGTCGGTGTCCGGCGGCCGCGGGCCGTCGTCGGCGCTCATCGGTTCCCGTTTGCGGCCCCCCGAGTTGAAGCTTCTGGACTTCCGGCACGCTTTTGCCCGAACCGACCGACCCTCTCCTGTGCCTCTGGAGACGCCCGCGCGCATCGTTCGCGAACTCGCCCGCCGCGGTTACAACGCCGAACGTGAGGCCGTGACCCTCCTCGCGGGCGCCTCGAACCCGGCGGCTGCCCTCGACGCTGCCGTCGAGACGGCGCCGGACGACGCCCTCCGTCTCACCGCGGCCCACGTCCGCGCGACGTTCGATGCGGGGACGGACGCCCCGGCCGCAGCCACGCCCGCCGACGCGTCAACCGATGACGCCACCACGGAGGACTCCCCCGACGCCACGACCCAACACCCCTCCGTTTCGACTCCAGCCACTCCGACGCAGCCCGGCACTTCGGACGCCGACGTTCCAGTTGAAACGAAGGGGTCTCGCACGGACGAGAACGGGGAGTCGGCCCCGGCCACGACGACCCCGATTTCGGACGGCGACGACCCGGCGGACGCCGACCCCCCCGCCCGCGACGTCTCCGTCGCGGGCGACATCACTGGCCGCAGTACCGGAACCGGCGAGTACGGCGACTTCGTCTCCGTCTTCCGGGACCGGTACGAGACGCTCTCGGGCAAACTCCGTGGCCGGGTGAACCACCGGCCCGCGTCGGCCGTCGCCGACATGCCCGGCGGGAGCGACGCCGCGATGATCGGCCTCGTCAACGACGTGCGCTCCTCGGCCAACGGTCACTGGATCGTCGAACTCGAGGACACGACCGGCACGTTCCCCTGTCTGATCACGAAGGATCGCGACATCGCCGGCCTCGTCGACGAACTCCTGTTGGACGAGTGTATCGCCGTCGAGGGCACCCTCTCCGACGACGCGGGCATCGTCTTCGTCGACGCCCTCCACTTCCCGGACGTGCCGCGGACGTACTCGCCTTCGACCGCCGACCGACCGGTTCAGGCGGCGCTCGTCTCCGACGTGCACGTCGGCAGTCAGGAGTTCATGGCCGACGCCTGGGGTCGCTTCGCCGACTGGCTCCACACCGACGAGGCCGCCGCCGTCGAGTATCTCCTGATCGCCGGCGACATGGTCGAGGGCGTCGGCGTCTACCCCAACCAGGACGAGGAACTCGACATCGTCGACATCTACGACCAGTACGACCGCTTCTCGGAGCATCTGAAGGAGGTGCCCGGCGACCTGAAGATCGTGATGATCCCCGGTAACCACGACGCGGTACGGCTCGCCGAACCGCAGCCGGGCTTCGACGAGGAACTCCGGGAGATCATGTCCGCCCACGACCCGCGTATCGTCGGCAACCCATCCACGGTCACCATCGAGGGCGTCTCCGTCTTGATGTACCACGGCGTCTCCCTCGACGAGGTGATCGCCGAACTCCCCGAGGAGAAGGCGAGCTACGACCACCCACACCGGGCGATGTATCAGCTCCTGAAGAAACGCCACGTCGCCCCGAAATACGGCGGGCACATGCGCCTCGCTCCGGAGGACCGGGACTACCTCGTCCTCGACGACGTGCCCGACGTCTTCCATACGGGTCACGTGCACAAACTCGGTTACGGCAAGTACCACAACGTCCTCGCGGTCAACAGCGGTTGCTGGCAGGCCCAGACCGAATTCCAGAAGAGCGTCAACATCGATCCCGACGCGGGCTTTGCGCCCATCGTCGACCTCGACACCCTCGATCTGACCGTCCGGAAGTTCGCCTAGGCGGGATCGAGGCGGTATTTCACCGTCGACTGCCCGTCGAACGCCGGCCCGGTGCCCGCACGCTCGAAGCCGGCGGCCTCGGCCGCCTCCCTGATCGTCTCGTCGTCCTCGATAGCCAGGAGTTCGACGGTCATGCCTTCGCCCGTTGCGAACCGGACGGGTTCGGCGAGGAGCCGTTCACAGGCCGCCGCGGTCCCCGCCAACTGCGTCACGTGAACGGTGCCGTCGCGCACGTCGAAGCTGACGAACCCGGCCACGTCCCGGTCGTCGGTCGTGTCGGCCGCGTCCGCGTTCGGTCCCGGCGTCGTCGCCCCCCGCTGGGCGACCCGGACCGTCCGGTCGTGGATGAGGTTCCGAATCACGTCCGCCGGCACGTCCGCGATGGCCGAGAGCGCGTCGGCGTCGGCCTCGAACGCGTCTCGTATCTCCATACGGCTCGTTGGTACGGCAACCGTTTAAACACTCGCTCCGGGGTGGCCGGGACGACCCGGTCATAGTGAGTATTGTAAGTCACCACCGGTGGTTCGCCGACCCGTTTTGACGAACCACCGGTACACAGTTACGATAAACACTATCAGTCGTCGGCCGCCGTCCCCGAGTTCCGGCTCCCGGTTTCGATGACGACGGCGACGGTTGTACTCGGGGCTTTTCGCCCGTTCGTCGACCACGTCGTTCGTGAGGCGGTTCGCCGTCGTCGCCGCGGATCTGGGGCTGTTTCAGTCGGTCCTCGTGTTCGACCCGATTCGGTCACTCATTTGAAATCCATCAAGTGTTAATATATTGACGACAACGCACAAAAGGCCTCCTGCGGTCGCCGTCCGCTCCGGTCTGCGTGATAAGTGAACACAGTTATTACGGTCCATCTCGCTACCACCGGCCATGCCTGAACACCCGTCCCACATCGTGGAGGCGCCGCGATGCGCGTAGTCGCGAAGTTCGGCGGCACGTCGCTCGGGAGTGGCGACCGGATCGAGCGCGCGGCCGACACCGTCGCCAAGGCGGTCGAAGCGGGCCACGAAGTCGCCATCGTCGCCAGCGCGATGGGGTCGACCACCGACGAACTCTTAGAGGAAATCACCTTCGAGGCGGACGACGCCGACCGCGCCGAAATCGTCAGCATGGGCGAGCGGACCAGCGTCCGGATGCTGAAGGCGGCGCTTCGCTCCCGCGGTGTCGAGGCCACCTTCCTCGAACCCGGCAGCGAGGCGTGGCCGATCATCACCGACGAGTACGGCGAGGTGGACGCCGAGGAGACGCTGAAACGCGCGCAAGCGCTCGCCGCGGACCTCGATCACGTCGTCCCCGTCATCACGGGCTTTCTCGCCCAGACCCTCGATGGCACGGTGACGACGCTCGGTCGCGGCGGCAGCGACACCACCGCCGTCATGCTCGGGAAGTTCATGGACGCCGACGAAGTCGTCATCGTCACCGACGTCGAAGGGGTGATGACCGGCGACCCCCGGGTCGTCGAGGGCGCCCGCAACGTCGGCCACATCACCGTCGACGAACTCCGGAACCTCTCCTTTCGTGGCGCCGAGGTGGTCGCACCCAGCGCCCTCTCGTACAAAGACGAGGATCTGTCGGTTCGGGTCGTCCACTACCAGCATGGCGACCTGCTGACCGGCGGGACGAAAATCGAGGGGCAGTTCCAGAACCTCATCGATATGCAGGACGAACCCCTCGCCTGCATCACCGTCGCCGGCCGCGCCCTGCGGAACCGGCCGGGCATCCTCGCCGACCTCGCGCAGGCGCTCCGGAGCGAGGACATCAACATCGACGCCGTCGCCAGCGGCATGGACTCGGTCACCTTCTACGTCAACGAGGATCTGGCCGAGGACGCCGAGTATATCCTCCACGAACAGGTGGTCGACGACGAGACGCTTTCCTCCGTGACCGTCGAGAGCAACTACGCCGTCATCCGGGTGACCGGCGGCGAACTCCCCAACCGCCCCGGCATCATCCTCGACATCGTCCAGCCCGTCTCCGAGGCCGGCATCAACATCCACGACCTCATCACCTCCGCCACCTCCGTCGCCATCTTCGTCAGCTGGGACGACCGCGAGCGGACGCTCGAAATCGTCCAAGAACAGACGCTCTGACGGTCGCGCCGACCCGTCCCCCGGTCCCGTTTTTCACTCCGCCCGCTTGCTCAGCGACGCGACGACATCCAGCCCCGGGCTGTAGTAGTACACCGGCTCCCCGTCGGGTCGCGCGAAGCCGTGGGCCGCGAGGAGCGTGTTCGTCCCTACCTCCGCGACGGCGGGATACAGCGTCCACGGTTCGTGGGCCACGTCCGTATAGCGGATCGACCCGTCCTGTGCCTGCGTGTAGAACCGATACCGCTCGACGAGAAACGCCGCGAGGGGGTCCTCGGGCGCCGTGAACGGGTCGCCGGTCGGTCGGTACGTCGCCTCGTAGTGTGCGGGCCGCTCGCCCGGATGTCGCCGCCGACTCTCGAATCGGACGTGACCGTCCGCCCCCGTCAGCGAGATGCGCGCGTAGTAGTACGGGAGGTGATGGAAGAGGCGCGCACCGATCACGCTCGCTACTCCCTGCGCATCGAGGCTAAAGAAGTAGACGCTGGGGACGCCGTCGCGTCTCACGTACGTCCGGAGGTTCAGTTCGGGCAACCGAACCCCGACTGCGTCGGGAAGGCCCTTCGGCCGGACGGCGACGTTGGTGAACGGAACGACCGAGAGCCACGCCGATCCGTCGTGCGTATCGGGAGCCAGCCCCTCGGGGAGGTGGGCGTCCATCACGACCGGATCGACCGGCCAGTTCTCGAACAGCAGATACCGCCACCCCATCTCCAGCGGGAGGACCATGGCTCTCCTTCGAAAGCCGCCGCAAAATCCCTTCGGGCGCGGTTCGAAGTAGTGTTTAGATAAGCCTGTGAAACCGGGACCACCTCGAAAGCCCCCGGCGTCTCGGCTCCCAGGACTCGCTGCGCTCCTCACTGCGTTGCGGTGCTTGCGTCGTCCGGGTTCGCCGAGACGCCGGCCCCTTTCAGTCCCACCCGCATCGGCTGGCCAACCGGCCGCCGCCGGGCGGGACTGAAAGGGGCGACTCGTCATCGGGCGGCGGAGCCGCCCGATTGCCCGAGGGAGCTTTGCTCCCTCGCTGCTGGAGGAAGGCGGCCAACGCAAGGACCGCAGGCCGGAGGCCGAGGACCGCAGCGAGGCCCCCGACTCCAGCGAGTCGGGGCTTTCGAGGTGTCCCCAATCCAAGTACGCTAATCTAAACAGTACCCGGTTCGATTACCGAAGTGCAAGGAGAAAGCCCCGCCCTTCAGGGCGGGGAGGATGTCAACGTCCCTCTAGTAGCCGCGTGCCGATCCGCGTCGGCAACCCCGCCTCCTCCACCGCCGCGATGACCGCGTCGATGTCGTACGCCACCCGTCGCTCCTCGACGGTGACCGCGTCGCCACCCGTGCTGTCGCCCAACTCGACGACCGCGTAGCCCGCCTTCGGGTCGTCGTCCCGCGGTTGTCCGACGCTCCCCGGATTCATCACCACCCCGCCGTCGAAGACGCGATGGCCCTGGACGTGGGTGTGACCCGTCACGAGGAGGTCCTCGCCGTCTAGCATCCGCGCCGAGAACTCCTCGGGGTAGGTGTAGCGGTCCGGGTCGTCCGGGTGGCCGTGGACGAGTTTTACCCGCCCGTCCGCGACGGTTCGTTCGGGGGGCAGGTCGCCCAACCACGACAGGGCGTCGTCGTCCAACCGTTCGCGCGCGTGGTCGACGCCCGCCGCCGCCATCGAGTTGAATCGGAACGGCGTCTCGTCGGCGACGGCCCGGTCGTGGTTGCCCATCACGGTCGGAATCGACCGCTCGCGAATCGCCGCGACGCAGTCGGCCGGCCACGGGTTGTATCCGACAACGTCGCCGGCACACACCAGTCGGTCCACGGCTGGCATGTCGTCGAGGACGGCTTCGAGGGCGACCCGGTTGGCGTGTACGTCGGAGATGACGCCGAGGCGCATACCCGTCCGTGTGGGTCCCGGGAGGTTAGGCCTTGTCGTGACCTCGACCCAATGCTTACCACGCCTATCGCCGTAGGGGACGCCGTGACCGTTCCCGTCTCCGACCCTCCCGCCGCCTCCGATCCGGACGACGACATCGACGGGCGGATCGTCCGTACGGAGTTGGGCATCGCCTGTGCGACGTTCGTCACCGCGTCGATGCTTACGACCGTCGCCCTCCCCCCGACCGGCTGGTGGCCCGTCCCGCCCGTGGCGCTCGGATGGGGACTCCTGACCGCCGCCTCGGATCGCAGCCGTGCCGGCCTCTACCTGCTGTATGGTGCCGGTGTCCTCGCCATGGCCGGGGTCGTCTGGGCCGTGGTGACTACCGAGTCCTTCGTCGGCGCGGTTCCGCTCGTCCTCTACGGCCTCGGTGTCGGCTCCGCCGCCAACCGCCTTCTGTTCGGCGTGGTCCGCCCGGTCCCCACCGCGCGCCGGAAGCGGGAGCGGTCCTAGTCGTTGACGATGCTCGTCGTCACGCCGTCGTCGACGGCGACCCCCGCCGCACAGACCGCGTGTTCGAAGTCGAGGTCGTACGCCTCGCGGGCCGCCTCGGCCGCGTCGGTGGCGTCGAAGTCGAACGCCCGCGGATCGTCTTCCTCGTACGTGGCGACGAGACTCGGCCCGTCGACCGCTTCGACCAGCAAAGCGTCCCGGCGGACGATACCGACCGTCGCTGCGTCGGCCCCGATCACGCCCGCGATGCGGGGCGTGTCGTAGTCGTCTCTCTCGTAGTCGAGCGAGAGCAGCGCCGTCGCCAGCGCGTCGCGGGCGGGATACCCCAGATCCAGCTTCTCGGTCACCGGATCGACGTGGGAGCCGTTCCCCAGCACTGCCCGCCCTTCGCTCTCCCGGACGCAGTTGTAGGCGATGTACGGGTTGTCCGTCTCCGGGGCGTCCGGCGTCGGCGCCACGGTGAGGGTGCCCTCGCGCTCGACGATCCGTCGGTTCGGGAACGACCGGGACGAGACGCGGTAGGCGCCGACGCCCGGTCCGACGACGATGAATCGGCCGATGTACATACCTCATTAACGCGGCGAACGCCGAATGTAGGTGTCGGTTCCCGCGTGCCGCCAGAGCCTTCACGCCCGCCCCACTTCCCCCCGTATGGTCGACGCTGCGACGGTTTCCGGCTGGCCCGCTGTCGGCTCGCTCGCTGCCGTCGTCGGCACCCTCGCGCTCGCACGCTACGTCGTCCGCTACCGGGACCGGCCCGGCGCCACCTGGTTTCTCGGCGTCCTCGCCGCGCAGGCGCTCTGGTGTTTCGCCTACGGCGCCGGACTCCTCGTTTTCGACCCCGCCGTCCGCCTCGCCTTCGAAGCCGCCGTCTGGATCGGCATCGTCTGGACCGGCCTCACCTTTCTCGCGTTCGCGCTGTCTTACACCGGCCGAAGCGACGTGGTCGCCGGCCCGGCGTTCCGCGCCGCCCTCGGCGTCGGCGTCGCCGTCTCCATTCTCGTCGTCACGAATCCGTTTCACGGTGCCCTGTGGACGGGGTTCCGGATCGACCCCGTCTTCGGCGTCGCGACCGTCACCTACCGTCTCCAGCCGCTTGCCTACCTGACCATCGGGGTGGCGACACTCGCCGTCGTCGCGGGCGTCGTCCTCCTCGTCGACACCTTCCTCAACTACGGGCCGTTGTACCGCCGCGAGACGGCCGCCGTCGCCGTGAGCGCGCTCCCGCCGGGGCTTGCCCTCCTCGTCTGGGCCGGCGGCGTCGGCCCCGTCCCACAGCTCAACCTCGCGCCGATCATGTTCGTCCCGCACGTCGCCCTCGACGCCTACGCCTTCGGGCGCGCCGAACTGTTCGAGCGCAACCCGACGACGGTTCGCGCGGCGGAGCGAACCGCCATCGACGACCTGGCGGACCCCCTCGTCATCGTCGACCGCGAGGGGCGGGTCGTCCGCCTCAACGACGCGGCGCGGGCGGCGTTTGCCGGGCGCACGGCGCCGGACGGCTCCCGGAACGCGGCCGCCGATCCCCTCGATCGCCCCGTGTCCGCCATCCTCGGCGTCGACGTCGACTTCGACGGCGACACCGACCCGTTCGAGAGCCGCGTCGACGGCGAGCGACGGACGTACGCGGTGTCGGTCTCCCCGCTTCGCGACCCCAGCGGCGCCCACGTCGGCTGGACGGTCGTCTGCCCGGATATCACCGCCCGGGAACGCCGTCGGCAGCAACTCGAAGTCCTCAACCGCGTCCTCCGACACAACCTCCGGAACGACGCGGGCGTCGTCCACGGCTACGCCGACTTCCTCGTCGACCGGCTGGAGGATGCCGAACTGGTCCGGATGGCCGACGCCATCGAGCGCCGGTCGGCCGCGCTCGAATCGCTCGGCCAGAAGGCCCGCACGGTCGAGACGCTTCTCGACGGCGAGCCACGGACCGATCTGGCCGTCGGCTCGCTCGTCGAACGGGTCGTCGCCGACGCTCGCGAGGCCTTCCCCGACGCCAACCTGCGTCTCGACGGTCGGACCGACGCCACCGCGTCGGTCGCGGAGCGGTCGCTCGAAGCCGCCGTCGAGAACCTCGTCGAGAACGCGCTCCGCCACCACGACGGCGAGGGGATCGAGCGGGCCGACGGCGGGGCGTGGGCCGCCGTCACCGTCGACCTGGCCGACGACGCCCTCGTCGTCCGCGTCGCCGACGACGGCCCCGGTATTCCCGACGCCGAACTCGACGCCATCGCGGCGGGCGAGGAGACCGACCTCCAGCACGGCTCCGGGCTCGGCCTCTGGGTCGTCCACTGGGCGGTCACGACCCTCGGCGGCGAGGTGACCTACGCCGACCGGGAACCACGCGGCACCGTGGCGACGCTTCGACTCCCGGTCAGATGAGGTCGAGGAGCCGTCGGTAGGTGCTGCCGAACGCGTCGTCGGATCGCTCACGGGGGCGCTCGATATCCACGTCGACTACCTCGCGAAGCCGGCCGGGATCTTTCGCCATGACGACCACGCGGTCGGCGAGTTTCACCGCTTCCTCGACGTCGTGGGTGACGAACAGGATCGTCTTGCCCGTCTCCCGCCAGATGTCGAGGAGTTCGTCCTGCAGCATCTTCTTGGTCTGGGCGTCGACGGCGCCGAACGGCTCGTCCATCAGGAGGAGACCGGGGTCGACCGCCAGCGCCCGGGCCAGCGCCACCCGCTGTTTCATCCCGCCGGAGAGGTCCCGCGGATAGGTGTCCGCGAAGCCGTCGAGGCCGACCAGATCGAGCAGGTCGCGAACCCGTCGTTCGCGGTCGGCCGCCGCGACGCCCCCCTGCTCCAGTCCGAAGCCGACGTTGCCGGCGACGGTCCGCCACGGGAACAGGTGATACTCCTGGAAGACGAGCCCCAGATCCGTGCTGGGGCCGTCGACCCGGTCGCCGTCCAGGACGATCCGGCCCGTCGTCGCGGGTTCGAGGCCCGCGATGATGCGAAAGAGCGTCGTCTTGCCACAGCCCGAGGGGCCGACGATGCAGACGAACTCGCCGTCGGCCACGTCGAACGAGATGCCGTCGAGCGCCTGCACCGGGCCGTTGGCGCCCGTGTATCGCTTGCCGACGCCGTCGACCCGCACCCGTGGCGTCCCTACCGCCACGCCAGTGCCCTCCGTTGCAGCGCGCGGAACGCCACGTCGACGACGAGATACATCAGGCTCAACACGAGGATGTAGGTGATGACCACGTCGACCTGGAGGTTGTTCGAGGCCCGCAGGATGCGGCGGCCGATGCCGGCGACGCCGAAGATTTCGGAGGCGACGACCAGCATCCAGCACCGGCCGATGCCGGTCCGGATCCCGGTCGTAATCTCCGGGAGCGACGCCGGGACGACGACGGTGCGGATGAGGTCCAGGTCGCCCTCGACGCCGAGGCTCCGGGCCACGTCGAGCAGGTCCTCCGAGACGCCTTCGACGCCGCCGTAGGTGGCGTAGAAGTTGATCCAGAACGCGCCCACGGCGATGATGAAGGCCGCCCCGGCGTGGTTGATGCCGAACCACGCGATGGCGAACCCGATCAGCGCCAGCGGCGGCACCGGCCGGAGGACACGCACCACGGGCGAGAAAACGTCGTCGAGTGCGGGGCTCCAGGCTAGCCCGATGCCCGCGGCGATGCCCAGTCCGGTCCCGAAGACGGCGCCGGGCACCCAGTGGAGGACGCTGTTGCCCAGCGCGACGAAGAGCGCGCCGCTTGCCGTCTCCGCGTAGAACGTCTCCGCGACGGCGAGCGGGGTCGGGAGGACGTACGACGGCTGGGTGAGCGAGGCCGCGGTCCAGAGCGCGAGGAAGGCGACGACGCCGCCCAGCCCCCGGCGGATACGCCGCGTGTCGATATCGACGACCCCCCCGCCCAACGCGCCGGCCGTGTGATCAACGTCTTCGACGTCGATAGCCATGTTACAAGTCGTCGTAGACGCTGTAATCGAAGATCTGATCCAGCGATAGCCGTTCGTCGATCTGTCCGTTCTCGTTGGCAAAGCGGGCGAATATCTCCGTCCCGTTCTCGATTTCACGCGGGTCCGTCACGAAGTTCGAGAGCGGTCCCTGGAGCGCCGACAGCGCCTGCTCTGCGTCCATGCCGATCGACGACTCGACGATGTCGGCCGTCGCTGCCGGGTTCTCCCGGATGAACTCCGTCGCCCGAACGTGTGCGTCGAGGAACTGCGTCGCGACGGGCGTGTCACGAACCTCGTCGCTCATCAGCGTCACCGCCGCGGGCTGGCCGGGCATGATTTCGCCCGCCGTCCGGAACGTCTGCACTGGGACACCCGCTTGAGCCGCCCGCGTCGGCACCGGCTCCATGATCGACGCGCCGTCGACTTCGCCGTTGGCGATGGCCTGCCACACCGCGTTCGCGCCGTTGATCTCGATGATGTCGACCGTCGATGTATCGACGCCCTCCTGTTCGAGCCAGTAGCGGAGGAGCACGTCGGGGACCGATCCCTGCGGGAAGGTGCCGAATCGGAACTTTCGACCCCGCTCTTCCCGCCAGACGGAGAAGGCGTCGGCCCCGTGGTCCGCCCACATCGCCTGCAGGTCCTCGTGAGCCATGATCGCCATCGGTTCCTCGATGTTCGCGGCGGTCACCTTCGCCGGAATCCCGCGGTCGATGACGATCATCGACGGAACGATACCGAACATCGCCACGTCGAGTTCGCCGCCGCCGTACGCCTGAATGATCGCCGGCCCGTCCGTGAACTCGCTGCCCTCCACCGTCGCGTCGACGGCGTCGAAGTAGCCCTCCGACTCCATCACGTAGTACTGGAGGTCGGGAAAAATCGGCATGTGCGCCACCGCGAGCGTATCGGCGCCGCCACCCCCCATACAGCCGGCGAGACCGACCGTCGCGGTAGCGCCCGCGCCCGCGAGATAGCTTCGGCGTGAAAGCTGCATCATGGGATCGGTAGTCGATAGCCGGGTATAACCCGCCGGGAACTGGCAACACTGGTCCATACCCCGGACGAATCGAAGCTGCTGTCAAACGCCGTTTCGAGCTCTGAAACCGGGGAATGGTGATTCTGTCGCCCGGCGTCGATCCAAGATACCGGCAACATATTCTGGCACTAGCCGTCGTGGCGCCCAAAGAGCCTTGACCGCCGCCGCCCATCTCCCCCCGTGTTCGACCCGGCCGACTACGACGCGCGGGAACTCCGGTCGCTCGCCGGCGTCGACGACGCCGATCCGGGGGCTGGCGTTAGCCTCCCGCCCGTGGAGGGGTCGGGCTACCGCCCGGCGGCGGTCGACGAACCCTCCCACGAGCAGTGTGAGCGGCTGGTCGCGGTCGGCGGCGTCGACCCCGCGGCCCTCGGCGAGCGGCCCTACCTCCCCGCCTTCCCGGACGGATCTGCGTCGCGTCGCGTCGGTCGCGACTGGATCGCCTACCTCGTGCGGACGGCAGGTGAGGACGCGACTCGGAACGCCATCGGCCGGTATCGCGCCCGCGGCTGGATCGGCGAGGACGCCGCGGCGACCCTCGACGCCCGCGTCGGCGACGCCGTCCGGGTGCTCGACTCCGGTGACGGCGAGTTGGATCGCGCCGACCACCTACTCAGCTTCGCGTACGTGATCCGGCTGCTGGGGATCGGACGCGCGTGAGTCCCGCCGTAACCGCGGTCCCGGTCAGTCCCGAACCCAGCGTTCGAGCGTGAAGCCGTCGTCGTCGATGCGTTCGCGGCACGCCCACGCCTCTCGGTCCCAGTCGGGAAAGTGCGTATCGCCCGCGTACTCTCCCGGAATCCGGCTGAGCACCATCTCGGTCACGACGGGTTGGAACAGGTCGTAGATCGCGCCACCGCCGAGGACGTACGCCCGATCCGCCTCGAAGGCGTCGACGGCCACCAGCGCATCGTCGACGCCCGTGACGTACTGTGCCGTCTCGATCGATGCTTCGCGCTCGGTTCGGCTCAGAACGACCTGTGCGCTGCCCGGCGGATCGTCACGCATCGACTCGAAGGTCCGGCGACCCAGAACCGTAGGGTGGCCGGCGACGCGGGCGCGGTACTGCCGTCGATCCGCGGGGATGGCGGGCCACGGCAACCCGCCGTCCGCACCGATCACGCCGTTGTCGGCGACGGCGGCGACGGTGACGAGGTCCATACCTGTCCTTCGGTCGTGGGGGAATAATCGGTGTCGCTCCCCGTGGGCCCGACAGCATCGGCGACAGGACTCCGACGGTACGCTCCGGACACCGCTCGTGCTCACGATCGCGTGTGCGCCCTCTCGATAGTCGAGCGGGCAAGAGCGGTCATCTACGTCCGTGTGGAGACATTCATAACCGGCTTCCTCGCCGCAAGTTACGGAAAATGCAAGCCGAGAGCCCCCACGCTTCGGGGTGTCATCGGACCGCACCTCGGTCCGGTCGTCCGCTACCCGCCAGCCAGCGACGGGACTGACGCCGACCAACAGCAGTCAGCGACCGACGATGGCCCCGTTCCAACACGACGGTTTCTGCGTCGTTGTCGCGGATCCCTATCGCTGGCCGTCGCCCCCTGCCGTTCTCTGACGCGACGTGGCCGCAGCCGACACGACACGTCCCTGGCCGTCGATGCGTCTCCACACGCGGTGGCAGGGATGGCCGTTCCACCCGAACCACGGGTTCGACAGTGCCGGTTCATAATCGGACCGATCGGGGGACGGAAACCGATTATGAACTGTCTCCGGGGGGCCTTTCGACTCCACCGTACCGACGCGGTCGGTGGAGTGCCAGTTCCACACCCCAGCCTGAATGCCCCATCGCCACCGCGTCGCATCGCCGGTGGGACGAACGCCGTGGCATAGATCGTGCGTTTGCGGCGCTCTCTCGCCGCGATCCGGCCGAACTGCCGTCGCGACGTGCGCGCCCCGGTCGATCCCGTGCCACGCGCCGGTGCCCAGTCCCGCTGCCAATCACGGTCGTCGCCGCGTGCCCGCACCCTGCCGTCTCGCCCGCGCTTGCGGCTCACACCCTGAGTATGAACGGCGGCTCCGCTCGCGACCCCTGCTCTCGGCCCCGCTCTCCCCGCCACCCGGTCTCGACCTGCGTATGAGATCGACGACTCCCGTCGTCTCGGACTCGCCCGTCGCGGACACAGACCGCTCCGCCCACCCGTGTCGTTCCGCCCCCGACACCCCCGCGCCCGCCGCTCGTTCAGGGCTCCCCGTGCCGGTCGGTCGGACTCGGCGCCACCGACACCGTCCCCCTGCCATCGCCGGTCTGGTTCTGTCGCCGCGAGACGGGCGATGGCGACGACAACCGACTGCCTGCAGGCATTGCAGGAGGCGGCGGCAACGCTCGAGGAATCACCGACCAAACAGCAGTACGAAGCCCTGGGGCTCACGCCCGCGGCGTCGACGATCCTCCGGCACTTCGACGGGTGGAACGCGGCGAAGCGGGAAGCGGGCCTCGACACGAATGCCAGCACCGGGTCACGGGTGGGCTCGAAGCCCGACGACGTCGACTTCACCGACGCCGAGTGGGCCGCCCTCTCGCAGGATCAACGGTGGCACTACCGTCACCGCGAGCACAACACCCAGCGGACGCTCGACCGGCGCGACCGGCTTCGGGCCGCGGTGTACGAGTACAAACGCGATCACTGCGAGTGTCTCCGGTGTGGAGCGGGCGACCCGGCGTGTCTCGAGTTTCACCACCGTGACCCAGAGACAAAAGAGCGGACGGTGAGCGAACTGATCACCTACGGCAACTCGTTGGAGACGGTGCGCGCCGAAATCGAGAAGTGTGACGTACTGTGTGCGAACTGCCACCGACGGGAGCATTACACCGTGCCGGACGCGGTGACGCCGCCCGCGGCGGCGGGTGAGACGTCGCTCGGACTGGAGTAGCGGCCGCGACGGCGCCCCGACTTCGCAACACTCATATGCGATTCGCCGTTACTGGTGAGTACAGGTTCCGACGAAATATACGGGGCCAAACATGTCAAGTCCCATAGGGTAGTGGCCAATCCTGAAGCCTTCTGGGGGCTTCGACCCAGGTTCGAATCCTGGTGGGACTATTTTACAACTTCCTTAACGGACGATAGAGGCTGTTAGAATGCCGTTCGCGTTTTTCCTGGTCCTATATCTCATGTCTCCATTTCTTGTTCGAGTTTATGATAAATCCATCTCATTAGTTCGTTGTTATGTGACTGTATCCGTTTCGGAGGCTCGCTTTCTGGAGTCTCGGTCCCATTGTAGGTTCCCCCCTGCGCGACACCGCGACGATCAACCACCGCTTACGCATCGGCCGAGTTTCAATCCTGCTTCGGGTTTTCTCCCTCCTGCGACACCGAGAAAACCCACGACGGGATTGAAACGGCTGTGTTGAATCGCTATATGGCGGTGGAATTCACTGTTTCACAGCTCGCTTGATGTTATAGACGACACACATCAGCGCGATTTCTCGGAACTCACGGAACCAGGAACGCGCTCGCACGGCGAAGCCGAGCGAGCGCTTCACAGCCGAGTTCACGGTCTCGGTCATCGAGCGCTGATTGTAGCGCTGTTCGTCGATTCTGGCGTTGTGCGCGTGATCATACGGTGCGAAGATGCGATGTTTGATGAGCGGGCGAATCCCGAGGTCACGAAGGGATTCGCGGAGCGACTGCTTGTCATAGCCTTTATCGGCGGCAAGAGACCGCAGATCGCCCGCGTTTCGGCGGGCGATCTGCTCGGCGAGATCTGCGTCGCTTCCGTCCCGAGTCGTCGAGCAGTGAACGTCAAGGATGGCTTGAGACTCTGTATCGACGAGTTTCGTGACCTTCAGCTTCTGGACGCGGTAGCTTATTCGCTGGCAGTAGTGGCGGCTCGCAGCTGAGCGTTCGTAGAATGTCGCGTCGATCGCGCCGTGTTTCGAGGGGTCATGCAGCTGCGCCGATTGGCGCAGCAGCACTCGGCAGACGCTCATACTGATCCGGTCGAACGCTTTACACAACGTGGATGGTGAGGGGAGATCGGCCGCGCTGAGGCCGATCTCCCCGGTTATTTGTGGCATCTCTTTGAGCAGGTCAATCGTCATTCGGTAAGACGTGTCAAGGTAAATCCGCAGACAGTGGAGAGAAACGAGGGCATAGTCGGCGAATCCGCCGCCACCTTCCGGGGCGGCGGATTCGTCTCCATCACCGGTAACAACTTGGGCAATCGGCACAATCTCACCAGTGAAGCGGGAGATTTGTGTCATAGGCAACCGAATCTCTCCGCTTCAACTCCTTTGATTTAGCGACCCATCCCGACGCCGTCTAGTGATTCAACACAGCCATTGAAACCGGCCGAGGTCGCGGTGCCGGTGTGCGACTGGGGCGGGTGGAACGACTTGGAGACGTTCCTCGAGCACTACCCCGGGACCTTCTCTCCGAAGCGCAAACGCGGGCGCGTGACGGCGTCGCGTGGTTCTGACCGGCCAAATTCTTAGGTACTACGGTGCGTAGTACCGAATATGAGTACTGAGAACGACACCGAAGGCGAGACGACCCGCATCACCCGGAAGGGTCAGGTCACCATTCCGAAGGAACTCCGCGAGGAGTTCGGTCTTGAGGAGGGCGACGAACTGCTCTGGCAGAAGGCCGAGGACGGCATTCGGGTCAGAAAGGCGACGCAGTCGGCGGGGCGCGGGATGCTCGTCGACGACGACGTCCCCGACGAGAAGCGCGAGGAGATGGCCGAGGAGATGGAAGCCGAGATCCGCGAGAGGCGCCGGACGGAGTGGCAGCCGTGACCCGTTACACCGTCGACGGGGTGGCGATGGCCCGGTACCTCGTCGACCAGCTCCCGCCAGCCGCGGACGAGGTCTTCGAGCGGGCCGAGCAGGGCGTCGACGTGATCGAAGCGCCGAGCGTGGCGGTGAGCGAAGCCATCTGGACGGCGGTCAACAAGGAGACGATCGCCGGCGTCGAGGTGGACACGACGCCGAACGCGGTGCTGCGCGGGCTCGTGAACGACGGGCCGGTACAGGTCGCCCCGACCGACGAGCAAGATCTCGCGGTGTACGGGAGCCTCATCGGCCACCACAGCCTGCACGATGCCCTGCTCATCGCGAACCACCGAGTGCGGGGAACTGAGGCGATCGTCACGAACGACGAGGAGTTCGCCGCCGAAACCACCGTCTGGCGCTGACATACTTGTTCTTCTCGACGGTGCGTTCCATCCGCACGGCGCCGCCGAAGTCCGTCTCCCCGAACCCCGCCCACCAACCGTTGCAGGACCGAGCAACCCCACGATGGGATTGAGACCTGCTGGGTCGCTGCCGGGGCCCAATAATATAAATCTCGGCAAAACGATATCCTCCAATAGTTCGACCTGCCGAGGAGGCCAAAACACGCCGTCCGGATGGTGACTGGTAACAGACACGACAGAATCTACTAGCTCCAATCATGAATCTGGCAGACAAACTACAACATATCCAAGAGCGACTGGAGGACACCCTCGGTACTCGGCCACGGACGGCGAGCGATGAGACACGGGCGAGCGAATACGCACTCCGTGGGATGGATAAATTCGAGGACGGGAAGTATACAGAAGCGAAGCGCGCACTCGAAAATGCCCTGGAATCCGACCCGCAGATGGGCCACGCACATGCCATCTATGCGCTCATATTACGCAGACTCGGCCAATACGAGGACGTCGAGAACCATTTCGAAAAAGCCTTGGAGTATAGTGATTCTCGATCGCCGCCGGACATTGCCCCCGAGACGCACTACAACTATGCAAATTTCCTCGACGATCGCGGAGAATATTCGAGGGCTGCACATCACTACAAAGAGGCAATAGAGCGTGGTCCTGTCGAGAAGGCGTATAATAATTATGCGAACTTGCTGGTGCGGAGGGGTGACGTTGCAAACGCAGAGCGCTATTACGAACGCGCTGTGGAACACGGCGAGGGCAACGAGTTCGAATACCGCAATTACGGACTCCTGCTCAAAGAGCAGGGTCGGCTCGACGAAGCGCGGGAGAACTTAAAAAAAGCTATCGAAGTCGGTGACGACTATGCCCAAGCCCACAATAATTATGCCACCATTCTTTGGGACCAAGGGGAAGTAGACGACGCAGAAACCCACTATCAGCGGGCTCTCGACATCGACCCAGAACTTGCGACAGCGCATAACAACTACGCACTATTTTTAGACGACCAGAACGGGGACGGTGACGTCGAGTCCCATTACAAAATGGCCATCGAGCACGGGGACTCCCTTCCCGAACCACACTCGAACTACGGAATCTTCCTCAGCAATCGAGAGCGCTTCACCGAGGCAGCGACGCAGTACGAACGAGCGATCGACGTTGACCCCGAGTACGTGGACGGATATTTCAACTATGCGAATTTTCTGCGAGACCGGAACAGAACTGAGAAAGCTAAACAGCAGTTCCGAGCGGCCATCGACGAGGACCCGGAGTATCTGCCAGCGCATGTCAATCTTGCACATCTACTCGCGGAGGAGGGTGAGGACAGCCAGGCTGAACAACACTATCGACGAGCTGTTGACCATGCCTCAGGTAGCGCAGTCCCGTACAACGGTTATGGATGGTTCCTACACCAGCGTGACCGAGCGGCAAAAGCGGAGGCGGTGTTGCGTCAGGCGGTGTCAGTAGCTCCCGAGTACGGCGCAGCGCATCACAGTCTGGCCAGTGTGCTCGCTGCCGAAGATAACATCGACGAGGCTGAACATCACTACAGTCGTGCGGTAGAGCTCTGTCCGGACCACCCCGACCACGTGTTCGATTACGCGACGTTCCTCGCGGCGAGCGGTCGTCACGACGATGCGGAGCGCTACTTTTCGAAAGCCCGTGCGATCGGGCACGAGACGGCGACAGCGTACGACAGTTACGAGGCATTCGTCGACGCCCACCCGTGGGACACTCAGTTCGCGTCCAAGGACGACTCCGTCTCGTTCGAATCCATCGAGCGCACGCGTCGAACTGCCGAGGATATCAACACACGGCGCCCGAATGACGACTCGTAGTCGAGGCGGTCCACGAGTCACCGACGCGGAGGACGTGTTCGAACAGGGCCTGCGGACTTCCAACTGACCGCATCACTCCCGAGCGTCGTTTGTGGGGAAGGTGGTCAGAACTGTTGGCACTGACCTATTCGGCCAAGATCAGTGGTATTCATTCGTGCTATTGTCGCTGTCGAAGTTTATGTTCGTCCCCTGAATGGATATCTCCGTCTTTTCGACGGTTTTCGCGCCGCTGTCGGTCTTCTCAGTATCCCCACCAGCCTGACGACACTCCGAACAGAGATCTCGATCCGCGGAAGCCGGGATTTCCGAATCGCATCGAACACAGTCGAGAGTCGCAGTGACATCGAACGAGTCACGCAGAGTCCCGTGTACCCGTCTGAGGGTATCGAGACAGTCCTTCCGTGAGTCAGGGGGGAATCCGCTGTCACCAGTCAACTCCTCGTGCTTATCGAGGTGATGTTGGATCGGCGTGGGATCCATGTCGTGTCGTTCGAGCGCCTCGACTGCGTCTTCGAGAGCGCTCCTCACCTCTCGAGGGCCGCAGCCGGGATGAAATATAATCTCTCGGGCCTCACTGAACACCTCCAAGGTCTGATTCTCTCGTCGGGAGTTCGTCATCGTGGTATCTCTCGTATTTTCGACCTACGGATGTTAACACATAAGAATTCGGGGCTATTCCGCGGAGGGCTACATTCGATCCACCTCACGGCCGGAGTCACTCATCCGATGCGATCGTTGTAGAACGGGAGTGTTCCTTCCCGGTTCAGAAACCGGCGCTGGTGAACTCGTTCGCGTTGACGGGCACGGCGAGTGGAATTCGTTATCTCGACGCGATAGACACACCAGTGTTTATCGCTCCGTGCATGCTCTCCGAGTCTGGCGGCGAGCCGCCCCGATCCGATGTATACCACCTTGTAACCGGTTGGTGTCGGTGCGGGTCGACCGAGTTCGTACACACCGATCCGCTCGGCTATTTTCTCTGGGGTGTAGGGGGTGAACGGTTGTGCGATGGCCATCCTATCCAAACCGCGGCGTCACTCGGACTCTACTCACCAGTTGTTCCAGACCCTGTCACCCGGTGCCGTACTGGTCGTTCCAGTCGCGGAACCGTGCGATATCCCCATCAGACAGCGACGGACTGACGGCTTCGAACGCGGCGCGTGACTCTGCGGGTTGGATCGGAGCTATGTCGATCGATTCATCGACGAGGGCGGAGAGGTCTTCGTCAGCTCGCTCTTCCAGGTCCGGATTCACTCGGTGCACCATCTTGGTGGTCATCCGTTCGGTCAGGCTGTCGATGTCGCTCCCAGTGTATCCGCGCTGATGGCAGGCCTGCCCGATGGCTTCCGGGATCGTCATCGTGCCGGTGATGTCGGTGCGTAGGTTTCTCGGCACATGAGCCGATGGTTCGCCCTCGAAGGAGACACCGCCTTTAGTCGTATGCACTCGCGTAATCTGAGTGCAGGCGTCCACGTCCGGAAGCGGGACGAGGGTCCGTTGTGAGAACCGCCGTCTGATTGCGAAGTCCAGATCCCACGGGGTGTTCGTGTTCGCGAGCACGTACGTGAACGAGTCAGTCTCCTTGAGCGCGCTCAATTCGGAGAGGATCGTGTTCAACACACGGCGGGAGGCGTCGTCGCCCCCTCCCCCCCGACTTGTAGTCAGGGCGTCGATCTCGTCGAGGAAGATCACCGACGGAGCGAGTTCTTTCGCGACATCGAACAGCGAGATGATCTTCTGACTCGACTGCCCGTACCACTTACTGAGGAGTGACCCCAACTTCACGTTGAAAAAGGTCGCATTCGTCTCGTTGGCGACCGCTTTTGCGAGCATCGTCTTCCCCGTCCCCGGCGGACCGAACAGCAGTCCGGTCTGTGAACTCCGCACGGCTGGCGGTTTATTACCTATCGCGCCGAGTGCCAAGGCCTGCCTGAGTTCCTGTTTCGTGTCTTCTAATCCGCCGATGTCCTCCCACTCGGTGTCGGTATCGACGATGAAGCTCTCGATCACCGCACGAAATTCGGAGGGACCATCGCCAGCACCGCCGCTGTCCTCGCTACTACCGTCATTCGGACTGCTGTCATCGCCTCCGCTACTTCCACCGTTGTCGACCCGTTCGACTCGATCACCTCTCTCAGCACGCTCGGCGATCTGGCGGAGTTCTTGGACGCGTGACGAGTAGTCCACGCCTTGGATAGTCCCGAGTTCTTCTCTGGCATCTGCGGCGGCTCGATAGTGGTCCGCCGCTCGTTTCGGTTTCCCGTCATCGAGGGCCGTTTCGGCTGCATCGAGCCGTGACTTGTACTCCCTGTGGAGATCGTCCGGGTCACGTGAGTTCGGATCGTACATTGTCGTCGTCGTTGTGGTGTGGTTGTCGTGTGTTCTGTCGAGCGTCGTGGCTACGCAGGGTCATTCACGGAGCACGGACGGAGCCGCCGGCCGAGCCCTCTCGATTCGACTCGACTTGACTCGACCGGTGTCGGCCCGCCGTGCCCCCTGAAAGATGATCCGGTGTCGAAACCGGGCCCGCTTAGCTACGGCTGCGGTCTCGGCTGTTCCGGGCACCCTCGGTACTGGAGGTCTTGTACTCCCGTTCGTCCTCGCGCCGCTCCATCTCCTCGACGTACTTGCTCTTCCCGTTGCTGCTCTTGGAGGAGGTCGTGATCCGCGTGGAGATTTTCAGTTCCTTGAGGATCGAATTGATCTTGCCGGCGTCTCGGTCCAGATCCCGGGCGACCTCTCGGACTTCCTTTTTGATGTCGGCTTGGCTGGTCTCCGAAAGCGCCTCCTCGTAGTTTTTCGTGCCGGTGTTCATCCGCCGTCGGATTCCGTCGACCACGCGAAGCAGGGCCAGTTCGTCAGTGGCTTCCTGGTACGCCGCATCCTCCTGCTGGAGGATCATGTCGATGGACTCGATTTCGGTAGCGAGCGCTTCCTTTTCGCTCGGCGGCGCCCCGACTCCCTGTTCTTTGAGGTCCTCTTTCTCGGCCTTGAGTTTCTCAGCCCGTTCTTTCGCCCGTTCCTGTTCGATCTCCGTGTCGAACCGGTCCTCTTCGAGCTGCATCGGCGGGTAGCAGTCCGGGTCGAGCAGGTTGCTTCCATCGTCGTAACCGAGCTTCTTGTTGATGATTTCTCGAACGTGCATATCTATCGTCCTCCGTCGATCGTTGGTTCGAACAGCGTCGTGAACGAGGCAATGCCCAGCGCCGCGCCGAGCACGCCGGCGATCACGAGGAGTTTCATCTCGGCCACGGTGACCGAGAGGAGCAGTTCGCCGAGGTGGGCTTCCGTCGCCACCACTGCGGCGGCGAGGAGGAAGCCGAAGACGCCTGCGAGGGTCGGCACACGCTCGAGTGCCGTGTACACCGCGGCGGTGAACGCGGCACCCACGAGCAGGTTCAACCCGCCCACGGCGACCACCAGTTGGGTCAGTTGAGTTGGTATCATCCGTCGCAACTACACCGATGGATTGTGGCAACATAAATGTTTGGGCAAATTCCTACACTATATCTAGTCTCTATAAAGGACCAACTTAATCAGCATCTCTATTCGGCAACAATCTGATCGCAAGTCGTCTCCTAGAAACAACACAGTGTGTTGTAGATCAATCCCCACGCAATTTTATATGGCGCGGGACGGAAGATGCGTGCATGTCCTTCGGTGATCGGAATGGATGAGGGTGACCAGTTGCTTCGAGATGATCGGCACGTACCGGAGAATTCAGAGGGTGAAGACCCCTCGTCTGGGACTGCTACCAACTCCAACCACGGATCGAGTACCGAGGATGATGACCGTGAGACGTACCTCATCGTCCTCGATTACACGGACGAAGCCGAACGGAAGCGAGTCGAATATCTACTCAACAACCGCGATGGAACCGACGTGTCGCCACTTCGCGGGTTCGTACGGTCGGTGAAGACTGACGACCTTCCCGGCCTGTACGAGGATCTGTCGGCCAAAGTCGACGACGTCGAGGATTTGGAGGTGAAGCGGTTAGAAGACGTGGATACGACACCTTCCGAGACGGACCTCGAATTCGATATCGAGACGGACGTGGACGCCGATCGGATCGAGTGGTTGTTCGAGAGTCTCATGAACAAACGGGATGCGGCAGTCGCCAATCCCGGAAAGAACGTGTACAAGCTCAGCACACGCAAAGGCACAGCCCAATGTTGGTATCGGACTACCGACAATCCGGATGGATCAATAACGGTCACGGTCTACACCTCCGGTTATGGTGAGGCACCGCGAGTCGTCAGGGACTATCTCAAAGACGAAATGGAGGGATTCCTGTAATGAGCGAGTTCGGCAACTTGGGCCGGTGTCGACGAACGGCGGAGCTGATCATCAACGACGGTATCAAGAACTGGGAGCGGTCCTCGAAGGGGCCGTCCCGACGTGAGGAACATACGACCCTCCTCGAGTGTCGGGAGAACGTCCGAGATGCGTATCGGAGCGGGGAACTTCCAGACAAGGACCTCTGCGACGAACTCACTCTCGTGATAGACAAGGCGCGCCTCGTGCTCGGGGCGGCGGACTACGCGGATCAGGGTGCCAGTGGGACCATCGCCGCCCAGTATCCGGATAGCGTGTTGGAGAAAATGTTGGAACTGGACGGCTATCGGCAGTACAGTGTATACGACGCCGACAGCGAGACGCTCCAGCGGCGAATCGCCAGTCAGGATGGGAAACTGTACGATCTCATCCGCGAGGAGGTGGCTCCACAACTCAACGCTCTCAACGAAGCGCTGACTGGAACCCACTCCGAACTCGATGAGGCACAGATGGCGGCGGTCGAAGAGTTGACCAAAGAGCGATTGGATCGCCTCCAGGAGGCAGTCGGCCTGTACATGCGGTACAACGGCCTGCCAAACGTCACCGACGAGATGGAAGACGCCGTCCTCGAAGCTGCCGAGGCCGCTAATCAGCGGGCTACGATAACCGACGAACTGGCCGCTGTCGTCGAAGATTCGCTGGACGAACTCTCACAGTCGCTTCACCAGAGTATCCGCGACGAGCGCCGTGAACTGACGGACGAACTCCATCGACTCACGTTCGACTCCGGTAGTGGAGTCGATTCACAGCGAATCGACACACTCCTCGAACGCGTCAATACCCTACTCGAACGCCAGCAGGAGCATCAAGAGTCGCTACGCGACCGGATCGATACACATCGCGAGAAACTCTCGTCGCTGGAGGGCACCATCGACGAGTTGGAAACCACGATTTCGGACGGCGACGTCGACGACCAGTACGAACAGTTGCTCGCCGACCAACTGGAACAACTTCGTGAGCAAAAAGCCGAAATCGAGGCGCAGGTGTCTGAACTCCGGGCCGAACGCGCGGAACTCGAAGCCACACGCGAGGAACTCCAGGCCGACCAATCGGCGCTCGAACGCGGAGAGTTACCGGATCGCGAGGGCGAGACGACCGAGACGGTGTACGCGACCGAAGCGCGAATCGCCGAATTCGATTACTCCAGCCGGTTCGAAACGGCAGTCCACGAGAGTCCGGAGATCGCTCTCCCTGGAGGCAATACGTTCACTGCCGACTCCACCTATTGGCGTGACCACCACTCTCGGACGGACGATCGGCAGACGATGCGGCAACTCCTCTCGGAGCATCGTGAGGATCCCGACGAGGTGGATGCGGTTCTCGGTCAGTACCCCCTCGGCCGGCGATCGCGGTTCGTCCTCGGCGAGTCCGGACGACTCTCGCTCTCCACTCGTCGTCGACTCGTCCTCGAACTCTGGGTGCATCCCCATCTCGAAACGTTCGCCCGGTACGGCGGCGACGACCGCCCGGCAACCCAGGCGGATCTCCTCGAAGTGGTCAACGATGTCGTCCGGAGGGCGGAAGGCGAAGATACGCCCCATCTCTTGGCCGTTGCGTCACCGACCGGGTGGACGGATGCGGTCGAAACTGCCGTCGCCCGGGGGAACGCCGTCTCGTTCAGTCGACAGGTTGGCTTGGTTCTGGTCGATCTTCACGAGCGCTCGGTCGTTTACGACGAAACTGAACGCCTCCTCGACGCCAACGCGACCCTGTTCTCGTTCCAGACGCGCAGTGAGGTAACCAGCAACTGCGTCGAGACGATTCGCGAGCAGTACGTCGGTGTGGTTGACTACGTCTCCGTCGACACCGTCGTCGCCGAGACGGAGTTCGACGAGTACACCGTGACGCGTGCCTTCGCACGCCTAGAGGACGAAGGGGTCGGGATGAGGCGACAACGTGCCGACGATCTCTATCTCGACCTTCGGAATTGCGATTGACGAGAATTTGACATAAGTAGCTGTTCTATACTCACAGTACATTTAAGCGCACACAGAAGTGACATATCTGATACAGTGGCAGTGGATATTTTGGGAATTGTCCCCGGTTTTGTTACTTCCCTGATAGCAGGATATTTGATATGGAGGTACCATCTTCCGATAGACGTAGTCCTGGGCTACGACATTAACAAAAATAGACTCCTGACAGGTACAGGTCTGTTCATAGTGTTGCTCCTACTCATTCAACTGGTGATCTACGGCGGTCTCTTTTTAATCTCCGCCGCCATTGGAGAACGGTTCCTCTCATCGGGCAATCCGGATGATGCCATTTTTGCTATGTACCTCTCTATGGCCTCTATTACAGTTTTTTCTTATGCGAAGTCTGGCCCCGACAGGCTTCGGAAACGTTTCGAACGAGTGATTAAAATCAACCCCTGGAATGCTGAGGCACATTATTCGTATGCGGATTTATTGCTCCACGAATATCAGGAAGGTGAGAAGGTACGAGTCCACTACGAGAAAGCCATTGAGATAAATCCAGAGAACGCCAGCGGCCGTTTTAATTATGGGCTCTTCTTAGCCCAGAGGATGGGTGAAACCGAGTCGGCACGGGTCCAGTTCGAGAACGCCATCAAACACGACTCGGAGAATGCCAAATATCACTACCACTACGCCTGCCTCCTATCGGACAACGAGATTGCAGACTTGGAAACTGCCCTGACTCACTACGAGAGGGCAATTCAACTCGATCCCGGACATGCTAACGCACATCTCCATTATGCAGTGACACTGATTCAGGTTGAACAGGCGTACGAATCCGCCCGAGATCATCTAGAGCGTGCCATCGATCACGATCCTGAGAATGCCGACGCTCACTATATGTACGCACTTACGTTGGGGTGCGAATTTGATGAATTCTCCATCGACCGAACATACTATGATAGGAACATTCGAGTAGAGTCGGGGCGCACTGGGACACACGAAGACCTCGCTCGCCCGCTATTTAGGGAAAGTGAGGAGTACGATATCGTTCGAACTCACTTAGAGAAAGCTCTCGAAATCCATTGGGAGCGAACCGATGCTCACTATATTTATGCCTGTCTATTGGTCGAAAAATTCGGGGAATACCACACAGCCCGAACTCACTTCAAGGAGGTTATTGACCGTGATTCGAATCACAGCGGGGCTCACATACACTACGTGGCATTACTGAGTTCCGGATTCGACGAAAGTGAAGCGCGGGATCATATCAGGCAGTTCGATCTCGATGACATCGTTCACCCCGAGTCTGAGTCTGACGAAGTTCCAACGTTTGAAGAGGGCATCGACGACTCTCCGTTCGAACCAATCCAGAATACGCGGCGAACCGCTGAAGATATTGCCGACCGCCGCCCAGATGATGATCTCTGATAGGGACGAGACCGGACAGCAGGTGGAATCAACGGATTCCTCGGGGGCAGAGAAATCCCACCTCTGGATCGGAGGGGTGTGTTAAGAGCGGCAACCACCTATCTGCTGTCTCAAACAGTATACGACATCTCTAACTGACAGCCAACTACTCGTAGTAGACGTTGCTCGCGTTCGGCGAGTTGAAGTTGATGTTCCTGCTGTTGTTGATATCGACTGAGATGAACTCATCGAGATGTTCGATTTCGACGACTAACCGCTCGAACATGCTCTCGACGGTGAGCGTTCCGACGTTTTTTCTGAGTTTGGTGGCAGCCTTCTCGACTTCTGGGTCTTCGGTCGCTCCCTCGATCGCCAGCAACATCTGCCCATCGAGGTCGACGGCTGATTTCGGCAGGGCGGTGGCCAGTTTGATCGCGGCCTCGGCCTCCGATAGTGGTGTCTGATCCTCTCGTGTCGTCTCGCCGGCGCTCAGGCCACTCGAGTTGCCCCAGGACAGGACGGTTTCGACGAGTTCCGTGACGGGCGTTTCGAGGATCGCCCGTGGCCATCGCTGAGCCAACACCGCCATTGACTCGATCACCAGTGTTCGCAGCGCTTGGGACCCTTTGCCTTCGAGCAAACACTGACTGCAGTAGTCGATTGCTGTCATCACTGCGTCGACCTCCCCTTCGTCGAGGGTCCGTTGCGGAACGGTCTGTGCGAGACAGTATATGAGAGCCGCCAGTTGCCGTTCATCGACGGCAGGATCGATAAACATCCGGAACTTCTGGAAGTACGGCGCGACGGCGTCGGGGTCGTGGTACGCGACGTTGGCCAGTGATAACGCCGCATACGTCGCCCGCTTTCCCGATCCCGCCATCTTCTCGACACAGGTGTCGATCGTGACGGGATGGTCGACTAGGAGGTCGGGCCACTCCAATGCGACCTCCGAAAGCGTCAGCAAGGCGTTCTCGCTCAAGTCCTGTTCGACTGTGGTTGCTGCCGACGCCAATTCCGTGACTAACGACGGATCCACCAGTCGGCGCCGAGTATCCGAGTCGGCGAAAATCAGCGTCCCACCGATGCCACCGATCACATTAACACGCGTATCTGTATCCTCCGCAGTCACGTGATTCCGTGCGAGTCGCACAAACGAGGAGGGAAGATCTTGGACTGCCCCCGCCTTGGCAGCTTTGACGAACGCATAGCTACCGTACTGGCGAGTTGTGGTATCGGACGCACCCAGTGCACCCTCGATCTCACGTTGTTGGGCCCGCCAGTATCGAACCGGGTTATCCTCGACCCGTTCCAGATCAACCCCTGTCATCAGACATAAGTTTGTCAGACATCTTTTTATTCGTTTTCCCACCTACGTAACATATATTTGTCAGTAGCTGGATTTCGGGTGTATGGTCTGGGCTGTGAGGATTGCGCTGATGCCGATATCGGTGGTTTCGATTCCTCATCCGTCCATCACACGGATTCGTGACTTTCTTATTGCTGTCAAAGAAGATCCTGAAGACCATTCAAGTGGGAAGCCAGGCGCCGTTCGATCGGATAACTCTCAACTGAAACTTGAGACGACCCTGCAATCGAGATCCGTGGTCGATATCAATACTCGACGCCCGAAGAATGATAGAATTTGAGACGTGTTTCCTAGGGGCTAATTTTCTCAGGAACGGACAGCGGCGGATTCGCATATGAATACCGCCTTGGCAGTTTTCGCATATACTGCACTCCCCCTTAGTTCAGTTCTGAGGACACGTTCACACGTCGATGATAGCTTTATACTGAGCCTCCTATCGGATCTCGCTCTAATTAGTGCTCTAACATATTGGTCGTCCCTACAACGAGTCCCAATTGTTCAATCTCCGACTACCTATCTCCTATATGGTGATCCGATTCCTGCGCTTCTCCACGCGATCTTCCAACTAGCAAGTGCCTTGCTTGCTGGTGCATTTATATTTGTTAATTTTTATATGATATCTGACAAAATCTTTGGATATTTCGATATGAGTCGGATAGATATTATTTCATCGATAGTAATTTTGGCGTCGATATTTGCTATTATCCATTTCCATCTGTCGATAGCAGACCCAATCGATGTATATATTCAGATCAGTCCATTCACCGACACCGCTAAGAGTCGCAGTGCGACCGAGGGGATATTCCTGCTGCTGTTTTTGTACTCCAGTGTGGCGATATTTAGTAAATTAGGAATCCGTGAGGGGTGGAAGTTCTCTACCCGAAACTGCGCGCTCATCTTGTGTACTCTCTTTTTCGTCTCTCCAATTATCGGGTTGGTCTCTGGAATGGCCGCGCATCGGCTTGGAGCGATTCGACAAGTCGGAATTGTTGTTCTCGCTCTGGCGTGCGTTACACTGTTCACGTTTGAGTATTGGCAGACTCACGAAAACAGCCATCAAGAGACCTCCGATTCCAATTCTAATTCTGATTCCAACGACCGATCCACTCCACAACCGGAACTCGAGACGATCCAGCGACCGAGACGGAGTGCGGACGACATCAACACACGACGCCCCGACGACGAGAATTGACTCACTACCCGCTATTGTTGACTGGTGTTGCGATGGAGCGCCCCCGTTACATGACGCTCACTTACAACTGAGGGCGGGGGGTTAGGTCCTCGATGAATCTCCCGGGGACTCGACTTATACTATTGTATATTGTCATTCTAATACTGCCCAAACAATGACATTGGTTGATCAGAAATGTGTACCCAATGTGTTCACGCGGACTGAATGAAGTGATGCGGTAGGATATGATCTCGCCGAACTAATACTATGGTTGACCGTAATCCTGATAAACACTCAGATCACGACGGAGAGGGCAGAAACCCGGGAACGCCTGAGGGAGTTCGAAATATATTAGACCGAATTAATGAGAACCCGAAGGAGTTTCGCGGGGCAATTCCCGGTTTCGTAGACCGCCTCGATGACGGAGACCAAACAGAACGACTTACTGCAGCTCTGGCGTTGGGGGCGATCGCTGAGAGCGAACCCACTTGGGTCCGACCGGCGATCCCGGGGCTTCTCGATCTTATCGAAGAACCGAATTCACTCTGCCGGAGGGTAGGCCTTACCGTTTTGAATCAGTTGAACGATTCTCCCGAATTAGCCGACGGTCTTCCAACTATCGTGACTCTGTTATACGACGACGATACCGAGATACAGGAATTAGCGGCTAATACGTTGATGGCGTATAACCGCCCGTCGGAATACGAGCAAATTCTGGACTCCCTAATACGGGCTTTAGAGCACGAAAACGATCTGGTTCGGGATCGGGCAGAGACGTGCATTTGCAGCGTAATCGAAGAAGATTTCGAGGTGATCGAACCGTATCTCGACCGACTGTTGACTCAAATCGAGACTGACGACAATCTCGGCATGCTGATGATCTTTGTTGGTCGAATAATCGAGAAAGCAGTAACCCGAGACACCAATCGGGAAGTGCTTCTGGACCATCTGTCTACCATGTTAGAGCACGAAAAAGACGTTTTCCGGCATCATGCTAAGGACGGGTTTCGTCAGTTACTTTCTGAGTCTCCGGACGCTGTCGAGTCTCTGAAGGCAACTCACCCGGATCTGATCCCAATTCTGGTTCGGGAGTTCACCGAGCAAGCTACCGACGACTCCACTGACAACCGACGGGAATGCATACACGCACTGGGACACCTCGGTGAGGAGACTGCTCTGCCGACACTCGAAGAGATCGTCGCGGACGAGGCGGTCGAGGACGGCATCCGCGACGCCGCAGAAATAGCCGTCGAGCGAATTCGTGCGGAGGAGATGCTGTCCACACACCAAAGCGAACGTTCGATTTCCGACAGCAGTCGGGATGAGGAGGCTGCCGACTTCCCAGTCGAATCCCTCCGAGACAATCAACGGACGGCTGAGGATATCAACTCACGACGGCCGAACGACGATGAGTTCTGAGCCACTCCCGTCCGTATTTTGTTGATTGACGCTTGCGGCAGACCCGTTCGTGACGTACTCTCCGTAGACTGGTCAAATGTGGACTTCTGAAGTAGATCGGGACAGCGTGTCTCCCCCACGACCCGATGGTATCCACCGAACTATTCTTATACGCACATATCTTGAAATCGAACGTCAATGGTGGCTGGAGGCGGTCGATTTTCCCGTCGCTCGTGGTTAGCAACCGTGGCTGGGACTGGTCTCGCCTCAGCAGTCGGCGTGCGTACGTCTTCAACACCAGTTGCGGCTACCTCACACACCGACTGCCCGATGTTGGGGTACGATCAGTACAACACCGGCCACGCTGGCGGTGAGAGCGCTCCGACGACTGATGTCGCTGCGAGGTGGACGACGTTGCTCGATGACGATGCAGGCACTCCGCCAGTCATCACCAATGGCTCAATTTACCTCGGTAACAGGGATGAGACGATTCGTTCGTACGATGTCAGTACGGGGGATGAAGAGTGGGTGTTCGACACTGGTGACATAGCTGTGAGTCCGCCTGCCGTCGTTGACGGCTACGTCTACGCCGGTAGTAACGATGGATGGCTGTACTGTCTCGATGCGGACTCCGGTGAACTGGAGTGGGAATTCGATACGGGAGATGCAATCGGCCCCAGGGCCCCAGCAGTCGTCGAAGGGAGAGTCTACATCGGTTCCGACGAGCTCATTTGTTTGGATGCCGCGGATGGCGACGAGATCTGGCGTCGGGACATGGGTCGGCCGGAGACACCGACTGTCGTCGATGGAACCGTCTACGTCGGCGATTCCGACTACGGACTCGTCGCATGGGATGCCAACACAGGTGACCTCGAGTGGGCCGAGGCCACGAGTCCTGAAACCGAGGATGGTGTCGACGGTGCACCCGCCGTCACCGACACACGCGTCTTCGCCGGCGGGTTGGATAACACAGTATACGCGTTCGACCGTGATGACGGCGATATCGACTGGTCGTATCCGATCGATTCGGAGGCGTACGCTGCACCGACAGTCGCGGACGACACGGTCTTTGTCGGCGGCAATGACAATTTCGTATACGCACTCGACCCGGTAGATGGCGACTTACTCTGGTCGACCGAACAACCCGGGCAGGTCCTCCAGTCGGTCACGTACGCCGATGGAGTCGTGTTAGCTGGAGCTATCGATAGAACGTGTCTCACTGCGATGGACGCTTCCACAGGCGATATTCTCTGGCAGTTCACGACCGAAGGCGACCGTGACGAGGGTGATCTCCTCGAGGCGTCACCGACTCTCGTAGACAACGATATCGTCATCGCAACGGAAAATTGGGAGGATGCGCAACAGGCTAAATTGCTGCGATTGACGGGAGGTGGCGAGGAACCCGCACAGGAGCCACCGGGACCACCTGGGGTGCCGTCCACGGACACCCAAACCCCTGAAACTCGCACCCGAACGCCGGAACCCACGCGGACGAGAACCCCCGACTCCCGCAACGAGGGCGACGATTCTACACCCCGTGCGACTCCGACCGCCACGCCGACTGCCACGCCAATCGCCACTCAGTCTGGTGGTTCCGGGGGCGACCTTCCGGATGGGTTGGCGAACAGCGTCGTCTCAGCTATCATCGGGAGTCTCGCAGCGCTATTCGGAATCAAATACTTCAGCGGTGACAGTGGGTCCGGCGGCCGTGATCCTGGCGACCGCCCCAACCCGAAATTGAAAGAAGAAATCCGCGATCGCCCGGTCGACGATATCGAGATCAACGAAGAGCAAATGACGGAAGAATTCGGCGACAGACGGGACTAAATATCATATTTTCTACCAAATTTAGTGACACATTTTGGTCAGCTTATCACTGAACCTCAGCTATTGCCAGCAAACTGTTAAGTATCTATTGGCCAAACGTATCCAACGACATGGGGGAGTTGGAACGGATCCGAAAGAATCCCGGAAGAATCTGGGTTGAACAACGGCGAGAAATTGTCGACAATCTAACAGCCACAGGCGTTCGGCAGCAACAACTCGCCAGTTATGCGTTCGTAAAGGCAGCTACCGCCGGGTCCGTCGACCGACTTTCGCCGCGAGAGGCCGATCAAATCGTCGACGGCCTGCGAACGGTCGATCCGCTGGTTACTCAGCACGTGGCAGGTGGCGTCGCCGCGACGCTGTATCACGGATCCGAAAACGTGCGTCGGATGCTCGGAACGCGGGCGACGATAGATGCCCTGGCTGACTTGATCCCACATCGCCGACGTGCGGTTAGCAAGAACAGTCTGATCGGACTGTCACTCCTGAGTCTCGAATGGGCCGAGGAAACGGCCGAGAGCAAAACCGTTCCCGAACGGTGCGCCCGTCATCTGGCCGATGAAGGCGGTCGTGCGCGATATGCGAGTCTCACCCTCGCAAATCTGGCGCATGCTGCCCCTCAGGCGCTTCAACATCAACTGTCGACGCTCCGGCGCAATCTCGACGAGACGCGCTCACCGACTGTCTTGTCGTCGCTGGCGTTCTGTCTCGGCCAGACGTTGCCAATCTCGCCGAAAACGGGATTGGAGTCGGAACGGCGGCGGCTTTCCGATGTCGTCGATGTCGTCGTCGATTTCGCTATCGACCGGTCTCACCCAACTCATCTGCGGGCCTTGGCCTTGGAGTCACTCCAACCGTTCTGTACCGAGTTCAAGCAAGCCGTGCTGGATTCGTCGCTGGTCGATCACCTCTCTCGACTTCTCAGCGAGAATACGGTCGATCTGCAGATCCCGAGCGCTGCGGTCGCCGTTGCCAGTGCGCTGTCGATCGAACTCAGTGACAGCCACGACGCCGCGCTCAGGACGATCGAAACGGCGGACGAAGTGGCTCCGGATATCAGAACCGCCGCTGCGACCTTGCGTCAGCGAGGCGGTAGCCTGCGAACCGGTGTGAGTACCGATGAATCGGACCGAGTGATCCAGTACATCGACAAAGCGATCGTCAACGTAACCAACAGTCAGAACGTCGCGGTGTTCTCAGAGGACGTGCGGAACGAATACCATGCGTAGTTGCGTATCGGTCAGTGGTTGCTGACGCGCCGGCCTCCGCTCCCCCTTCGATACTGGCCCGTCGACGACGGGCCGACGATCAACAGGACTGGAGGGCGCTCCCTCCGATTCTACAGCAACTCGACGTAGACGTCTCGAACCGAGCGAGCGACCCGCTTCCAGTAGTTGTAGGAGGTTTTCGGTGTCATCTCGATCTGGAGGCCATCGTCACCGGACTCCGTAATCCGGTTCACGATATTCGACTCCTTCCGGCCCTTGTTTTTCATCTCATCGTGTCGATAGCGGACTTCCTTCGAGTTGGGGAGGCGTTCAGTCAGTCGGTCTGCGACCTCAGAGCGAATGCCTTCGCCGATCCGTCCGCCGACACCGACGTAGCCCGCTTCGTGGATGTGGAAACTGACGCCGAATCGGAAGCGCCGATCCTGCAGACGCGACAGTTCGGTAAACTGGGTGAAGTCCAGGTAATTACTCGACACGTGGTACTCGTCGAACGCATTCTCGCCGAACCCGTGGTACATCCAGGTCGTTGGGTGGTAGCCCGCTTTCCGCAGGAGTTTGTGTAACTGGCCAGCGGCAAATTCCGTGTTGAACTCGATGTCACCCGCGTGCGGTGCGAGGATTGCGATGTCGGTTTCGGGATTCGTCCAGAGCGTCTCGGTCGTCTCATCGTGTCGCCACGCATCCGTGAAGTTCATGTACGGTAACTTCCCTCTATTGCAGAACCGACAAAACCGTGACGGGAGTGCAACTCGCCGAAGGCGCACCGCCGGGATACTAGCACAGACCCCTCAGCGGCGTCCTTCCCGTTTCCTCTCACTCCCGCTCGAACGGTGTTTCAGGCTCAGCAACAGCCCGCGCCTCTTTTTGTTCGTCCCCCCGCAATACCGAGTTGCACCCGCGCGGACTCACCTCCCCGAGTCGGTCCCCGTCGGGTGCTCCCCGACCATGCCCTCTCGCGGACGTGCGCCCCACACGTCCGCGTGCGACGGCGTGCCTCTGCTACCAACGGGGGGTTCATTCCCCCCACGTCTCCCCCGGTGTGCTGTCACGACCCACCCGCTATCGACGTGTCCTGGCCACCGACGGGTTATTCTCGACGGGGCCGGCCGTCTCACGGGCGGGACGCTCACGAGCGTGGTCGATCGCGACGCGCAGCGCGTCGAGGCGTCACAGCAGCGGCTCGTCGGCGAGCGACGGACACGTCTCGAATAGCGATGCCGTCCCCGATCAGAGCTCGGGCGTCCGGTCCGTCCCGGCGGTCGTCGCCGTTCCGCCCCCACCGACGGCGGTGGTGTCGTCGGTGAGCTGTCGGTAGGCGTCCGCGACGATGCTGTAGACGAACGTGAACAGGACGCTGTTGAGGCCGATCGTGGCGAGGTCACCGGCGGCGGCGGCCCCGGCCAACTGGAAGAGGCCCGGGACGACGCCGACGAGGGCGCCCCCGACGCCGGTGAGGAAGACGATCACGCCCAGTCGCAGCCGGTTCCCCTTCGAGAGCTGCCAGCTCCGCTTGAGCGCGCCGAGTACGCCGCGATCCTCGACGCCGACGGCGAAGACGACGAAGAGCAGGCAGGCCGAGAGGAAGAGCCCGGGCAGGAACAGGAGGGCGAAGCCGACCATGATCGCCAGGAAGCTGACGACGCCGGCGACGAGCATCGTGAGCGACGCACGCCCCATCCGACGGGTGTACAGGGCGGCGGGGAACGAGGCGAGTTCCGGGAGCGGCCGGGCGAGGGCTCGCGAGAGGACCACGAAGTAGACGGCGTTCGAGAGGGTCGTCCCGACGAGGATGGCGCCGGCGACGGGTCCGGAGACCGGCAGCGTGAGGCCGATCACGTCCGCCGCGGCCGATGGGAGTTCCGCCGCGAGCACCGTGTTGAGCGACGTGACGAGCAGCGTCTGGAGGCCGAGCAACAGGACGAGCAGGACGGCGCCGGTGCGCGTCAGCACCCGCCGACTCCCGTCGACGAGCGCGGTCGTCAGTTGGAGGGTCATCGAATCCACCTCCCCGCGGCGAGGGTCTATATTTTGCTCAGACTGAAATTCGGCCTTCACCCACCTCGTCGTCGGATTCCTCCCACGGCTGAAGCCGTGGGCTTCCTCCTTGAACATATGTGAACCGTCGCCCGGGAGGTCGTGCCCGCCGCCAGACCCAAGTGTGTCAATAACTAACACGAATGTGGGTATGTACGTACCCATTGTCCGCACCGACCGATCGGCGTTCGACCGTATCCGCGACGCCATCCTCAATCGCGGGGACCCGGACGACGAAACACCGACGGGGCCGGGCGTGCCGACGGGGTGAGCGCCGGCGTCGACGCGCCGTCGGAGACGACGCTCGGCAGGAACGGGGCCGGCACAGCCGGCTCAGTTCGTCGCCGTTCCGGATCGGTGCCTCGCGCCGGACGTGCGCGAGGAACGGTCCCCGTACCACTATGTCCGTCCGGGACGATCCCTCTCCACGATGCCCGCACCGTCCAGACGCGCCGTTCTCGGTGCCATCGGCCTCGCGGCAACCGGCGGCGTGGCCGGCTGTCTCGACGCCGTCCCGACTGGCGCTGGCCGCATCGACGACGACGGGCTTCCGGCGTCGGCGGTGGCGACCACGTCGTTCCGCGGCGGCCTCCACCGGCGGGGCGTCTACCCCGACGCGACGGTCCCGGCGGAGCCACGCGTCGCGTGGACGCTGCGCGACGTGAACACTGGCGACCACACGGCGGCGAAGGCGAGTCCAGTCACGACGCCCGAGGGTGACATCGTGGTCCCCGGCGACACCGGCGACGTGCGGCGGGTAACGCCCGCCGGCGAGGTGGTTTGGACGGCCGCCGTCGAGGAGACGAAGCGGGGTATCCACGGGACGCCCACCGTCGCCAACGGGACGGCCTACGTCGGCGCCTACGACGGCGCGCTCTACGCGTTCGACCTCGCGACGGGCGAGCGGTTCTGGCGTCGGAAACTCGGCGATGCCATCGGATCGAGCCCGGGCTACCACGACGGCGTCGTCTACGTCGCCGTCGAATACTACGAGCCGAGCGGCGCGATGTTCGGCGTCGACGCCGTCACCGGCGAGGTGGTCTGGACGGATCGGCGGCCGACGGACCACCCGCACTCGACGCCCGCGCTCGACCGCGACGCCGAACGGCTCGTCGTCGGCTCGAACGACGGCAACCTCTACGCGTGGACGTACCCGGAGCTGACGTTCGCGTGGTCGTTCGGGACCGGCGACGCGATCAAGGGGCCAATCGCGACCTACGACGGGAGCGCGTTCTTCGGCTCGTGGGACGACCACGTCTACCGGGTCGCCCTCGACGACGGGACGGTGGAGTGGACCGTCGAGACGGGGGGGATGGTGATGTCCGGGCCGGCGGTCGAGGTGGCGACCGACACCGTCTACATCGGGAGTCACGACTCGCGGTGCTACGCGCTCGACGCCGGCACCGGCGACGTGCGGTGGGTGTTCGATACCGACGGCTGGATTATCGGCTGTCCGACCGTCGCCGGCGACACCGTTCTCGTCGGCTCCTACGACCGGACCTGCTACGCGCTGGAGAAGCGAACGGGTGAGGAGCGCTGGGCGGTCGACGGCGTCGGCTTCGTCACCAGCGAACCGACGGTCGTCGACGGCGCGGTCTACTTCACCGACCGGGCGTCCGAGGCGTTTCTCGACGGGAGCGGCGGTCCGACCGGCGGGCTGTACAAGGTCGAGGCCGCCGACGGCGGGTGACGGACCGACGCCGTGGGTCCGCCCCCTGCCCGCCGCTCCGCGGACGACTGCCAGCCTCGCTCACCCCGACTCGTTCCCGAGCGAGGCGACGCGGTGCATCTCCGATTTCATCGACGGGTAGAGATCCTCGTAGACGCCGTAGTACTCGTCGTAGACGGTGTGTCGCTCCGGGTCCGGGGTCGTCGTGCTCGACACCGTCATCGACGACTTGAGCGCCCCGAACCCGTCGAACACGCCCGTGCCGAGGCCGGTGAGATAGGCGACGCCGAGCGGCGCGCCGATGGGCGTGGTGACGTACTCCTGTTCGACGCCGGTGACGTCGCTGACGACCTGTCGCCAGAGGTCGCTCTCGGCGCCGCCGCCGCTCGCCAACACGCGGTCGACCGGCACGCCGGCCCGCTTCATGACGCTGAGGTTGTGTCTGAACCCGTAGCCGACGCTCTCGAGGATGGCGCGGTAGACGTGGAACTTCGTGTGATCGAGCGTCAGCCCCGTGATCGTGCCGCGGGCGAGGTCGTCGTTGATCGGGGTCCGGCCCCCGCTGAAATACGGGAGGACGATCAGCCCCTCGGCGCCGGGGGGTACGTCGCGTGCACCCGCCTCGAGCCACGCGTACCGTTCCCGGCCCGCCGGCGCGTCGCCGACGAACTCCTCGACGAACCACTCGGTGATCGCCCCCGAGGTCGCCATCCCGCCGCCGATGACGTAGCGCCCCTCCAGACAGTGCGGGTTGGCCCACAGCTCCGGCGCCGTCCGCTCCTCGGCGAGCGTGGTGTAGACGACGCCCGTCGTCCCGTACATGAACACCGTATCCCCGGGGTCGACGCCGCCGACGCCGACCAGCGAGGCGAGGGCGTCGACGGTGCCGGTCACCACGGGCGTCCCGGCGGCGAGTCCCGTCGCTTCGGCGGCCGCGGGCGTGATCTCGCCCGCCATCTCCGTCGACCACTTCGTCTCGGGAAGCAGGTCGCGGTCGATGCCGACTGCCTCGACCATCGCGTCGTTCCACTCCCGTGCCGACAGGTCGTAGAGCGGGTGATAGAAGGCGGCGACGGCGTTGTCCATCACGTACTCCCCGGTCAGTCGGGAGACGGCGTACCCCACGGCGTCGACGATTTTGTCGGTTCGCTCGTAGCGCGACGGCTCGTTTCGCTTGTACCAGAGGAGCTTCGGCCCCGCGGACTGGTAGGTGAGCGAGTTGCCGCAGGCGTCGTAGATCCGATCGACTCCGATCCGGTCGTTGAGGAGCTCTATCTCCGCCTTGGCCCGCGTGTCGATACCGTACAGCATTCCGGACCGGATCGGGTCGCCGGCCTCGTCCAGCGGCACCACGCTCGGGGCGAGCGCGCTGATGCCGACGCCGACGATCCGATCGGCCGTCACCGCCGTCTCGTCGAGGAGTCGCCGCGTAATCCGCGTGAACTCTCCCCACCACACCGATTCGGCGTCGTGTTCCGCCCACCCCGGTTCGGGCGTTGAGACGCCGTGTGGAATCGACGCCGAGGCGACCACGTTCAGGTCGGGGTCGACGAGCACCCCCTTTGAGTTCGTCGTCCCGATGTCGTAGCCGAGCAGGTAGCGCTCCGTCATCGTCGGGACGCTCCCGTCATGCGCGCTGGCGCACGGCGTCCGCCGCGAGCGTGATGCCGGTGATCATGCTGTCGGGGGCGGCGATTCCCTCGCCGGCGATGTCGTAGGCGGTCCCGTGCAGCGTCGTGGCGCGCACGAACGGGAACCCGAGGATGAGTACCGTCGCGCCGACGCCGCCGCCGTCGACGTGGCTGTTGACGAACAGGGGGATGTGGCCTTGGTCGTGATACATCGCCACCATACAGTCGTAGTGGTCGTCGAGCGCCCTGTTGAACGCGCTGTCGGGCGGGAACGGCCCCTGGGCGTCGATCCCCTCGTCGCGTGCCCGTTCGACCGCCGGCGCGACCGCCTCGTCGTCGAGCGAGCCGATCACGCCGCCGTCGCCGGCGTGGGGGTTGACCCCGACGACGCCGAGCGAGGGGTCCTCGACGCCGACCTCCGGAAGCGCCTCGTGGGTGGTTCGGAGGGTGTCCAACACGTTCTCGGTCGTGATGCGCTCGACGGCCTCCGACAGTGGGATGTGGAGGCTCACGTGCGTGACGTTGATCTCCCCGTCGGTGAGCAACGCCGTGTAGCGCTCGGTGTCGGTTCGGTCGGCCATCATGGCCGTGTGGCCCGCGTACTCGCTGCCCGCGAGGTTGATCGCCTCCTTGTGGATCGGGGCGTTACAGAGCCCGTCGAGGCGTCCATCGATGGCGTGATCGAGGCTCCGATCGACGTAGGCCAGACTCACGCGGCCGTTCGCCGCTCGCAGGTCGCCGTACTCGAACGTCCCGACGTTGTCGAAGTCGACCACGTCCACGGCGTCCCCGTATGCCGCCTCGTCGAGGGCCGTGATCCGCCGGAGGCCGACGCCGAGTCCGAGCCGATCCCGGACCGACGTGAGGTGATCGTAGTCGCCGTAGACGACGACCCGGGCCGCGTCCCGGACGCCGTCGTCGGCGAGTGCTTTCAGCGTCACTTCCGGACCGATCCCGGCCGGATCGCCCATCGTCAGCCCGATCCGTGGCTTGGCGTTCTCCATGTGTGGTATGAACAAGCACTGTCATTTCAACTTTTCTGGCCCCCGACACGTCGTCGATCCTGTCGGCCCATCCACACGCCTACTGGTGATTATTGTAAGTCATCACCGGTGGTTCGCCGACCCGTCTTGGCGAACCACCGGTAAACAGTTACAATAATCATTATAAGTCGGCGTCGGTTCAATCCGGTGTCATGCACTCGGTCGACCCGGACACTCGCGTCGTCGTCGCGCTGGATCACGGCCTCCACTGGGGGGTTCACGAGGGGTTCGAGGACCCGGAAGCGACGCTTCGGCGCGTACTCGACGCGGGCCCGGACGGCATCCTGGCCGGCGTCCCGCTGGTCCGACGGTTCGAGGATCTGCTCGACCGTTACCCCCATGTCGACCGCATCGTCACGCTCGATCTGTTCCACGACTCGACGATCCCCGGTGCCCACGAGGACGCGGAGATTCACCGACAGGTGTTCAGCGCCCGCGAGGCGGCCCGCGTCGGCGCCGACGCCGCCAAGGTCGCACTCGTTTACGGCCGCGAACGCGAGGCGGTCCTCGCCGACAACGTTGAGTTCACCGCCGGCGCCGCCGAAGCCTGTCGGGAGGCCGGCATTCCCTTCGTCGTCGAGCCGACGCTGTGGGGGGCGCGTCTCGACGACGACCTCGACGCCGAACGGATCCACGACGCCACGCGCATCGCCTTCGAACTCGGCGCCGACGTGCTCAAGTGTCACTACCCGCGGACGCCGGCCGCCTTCGAACCCATCGCCGACACCGCCCCCGTTCCGGTGTACATCGCCGGCGGCCCCGCGACGGAGACGGATCGCGAGGTGCTGGAGATGGCCGCCGACGCCGTCGACGCCGGCGCCCACGGCGTGATGTTCGGCCGGAACGTCTGGCAGCGCGACGACCCCGCGGCCATCGTCGCCGCCCTCACGGCCGTCACCCACGAGGGCGCGACGGCCGACGACGCCGCCGCGTACCTCTGAGGCTCCCCTCCGTTGGCGGTCAGTTCGATCCGTTCGTCGGCAGCTTCGGGACGAGCCACGACAGGAAGGCGTCCGGACTCCGGCTCTGAGTCCAGACGGTCCCCTCGCCGCTGAACGCACAGACCAGCCCCTCTCCGCTGAACAGCGTCGACTTGAGGCCGCCGACGCGCCGCACCTTGAAGTCCAGCGACTCCTCGAACGCGACGACGTGGCCGGTGTCGACGACGCGTGTCTCGCCGGATTCGACGCGGTGTTGGTCGATGGCGCCGTAACTGGAGATGAAGGCCGGTCCCGTTCCCGTGAGTTTCAGCAGGAACAGACCCTCGCCGCCGAAGAAGGTCTTCCCGCCCCCGAACTTCGTGTCGACTTCGATGTCCGGGTCCGAAGCGAGAAAGGACGTGGACTGGACGAACAGCGTCTCGTCGGTCAGGTCGTGGTGTTGCACGTCACCGGAGAGCGCCGGCGCCAGGCTCAGTTCGCTCGCGCCGTTTGCGGTGAAGGTGTTCATGAAAAACGACTCGCCGCCGAACACCGACCGCGAGAGCGACTGCAACAGCCCCCCGTCGGCCCCGGTCTCGACGTCGATATCGCCGGTGTAACTCACCATCGCGCCGGCCTCGGCGCGGACCGACTCGCCGGCGTCGAGCGAGAGGGTTAGCTGGGCGTACGACGGCCGGTGACTGATGTCGTGGTCCATAGGTTCGATCCGACGAGCTGACACATATGTGGGGCGGGGGGGTCGACGGCCGTTCCCGACACTTACCGCCCGTACCGGAGATACGAGTACGCGAGAAAGCCCAGCATCGCGCCGACGGGAATGCCGATCACGAAGCCGGGCGGTCCGGCGACCGATCGACCCACGAGTCCGACGAGAATTCCGACGACGGCGCTCCCGACCACGAGAAAAAACCCCGTCTGCCAGTCCTCGATCAGGTCGACGATGCTCCGATCGGACACGGCCGAAGCTACGGCGACACGACACAATACCGTTCCGGCCCGGTGCGATGACACGTCCCGTCCCTTCGTCTCCCGGCGCACGCGTGACGGGCCGCCCGTCCCCACCAGTGTTGCGCTTCGATACGATCGACACACACGACTCCAGTCGGCTGACACGCGGCCGAGCGGACGCCGGGTTATCAGAATCCGCGGGCAGTGCGGTGGTTCTCGACACCGGGGCAGCCTACGCCGACACCGAACACCGAGAAACGGCGAAGTGTTATTGTGAACTGCGTGCATACTACGGGTATGCAACCGAACGTCGGCGCGACCGATCGGACCGTCAGAATCGGACTCGGGGCCATCGCCGGACTCGTCTCGCTGGCCATCCTGCTGGGCGCGCTCTCGCTCCCGCCCGTGCTGTCGCCCGTTCTCGGCGTGGCGGCACTCGTTTTGCTCGCGACCGGGTTGACCAGTTTCTGCGGACTGTACGCGGTACTGGGCGTGGACACGTGCAACACCGGAGTGCGGTAGGCGCCGCTTTTTTTATAGTAGCGTTTGGAACTGTTTGCACACCTGATCGCCAGACTGCGTGGGATCAGATGTGCGATGACTTACGAACGCTACTATAGTTCCCAGCGCGTCCCGCTGACGCCGCCCGACCGGGTGCCGTCCTGGTTCTACGCGGACCGGACGCTGAAGTGGGTCGACGGGTGGCGGTGAGCTCGGCGGGCCAACAGCGGTCTGTGCTCGCGACTCGCCCGTCGTCGCGACCCCCGTCGATTCACTTGGTGAATCATGCAATCGCCCCGATAATTCCTGGTTAATACCGAAAAACGCCCGATTAATTAGGGGTTGGTAGACTGTGGCGTGGGACATATGGGCTCGGGGAGCCGACTCGCGGGCAACGGCCTCGGGCTGGACGCCCGGGGAGCGGTGGCCGGGTCGGCGACCCGGAACTGGTGGGGCGCGGCCGACGGCCCGAGCGGCGTCTTCGACGGCGCCGGCGACGCCGTCCGCGGCAACGTCCTCGCCCGGCCGTTCTACACCGACGCCGACCTGACGGCGCTCAGCGCGCCGGTCCGGGCGTCGGTCACGTTCGACGGGGCGACCGTCCCGCCGGGCACGACGACGGTTCGGGTCGACCGCGCCAACTACACCGGCGGCCCCTACGTGGTCGTCCTCGCCCGCGAGCGGTCGCCCGGCGACGGCGAGCCGAACCGCTCGGCGCCCGTCGGCGTCTCGGCACCGCTCTCGACCGGGGCACACACGGACGTGCCCGTCGATGTCGGGGCGACGCTGTCGGCCGACGACGGTCTCGATAGCCTCGACGCGAACGCGACGCTCGTCGCGCGGCTCTACCGCGTCGGCCCGTCGAACGCGACCCACGGCGAGGCGACGAACGCCACGGCCGAAACGGCGGTGACCGTCGAGCCGCCGACCACGACTGTCGCCGCTGGAACGGTCACCGCGGCCGCGAACGGGACGATCACCGTGCCGATCCGCGCCCGCAACGTGACCGACGCCGTCTACTTCGCCGCGACCGTCTCCTACGATCCGGCCGTGGCGAACGTGACGGATATCGTCGTCCCCGGTCTCGGCTCCGATCCGAGCGTCTCGCTCGACAACGGGTCGGGGACGGCTCGATTCCAGGCCCAGTATACGGGCCGTGACGCGCCCGTTGCCAACCTGACCCTCGACGTGACGGCGACCAACGGGTCGACTCCGATACGCGTCACGGCGGCCACCGTCTACCGTGGCGACGCCGCCGATCCGACGGTCGAGACGGCGAACGGCCGCCTCACCGTCGTCGACCCGCGGGCGACCGTCACGGACACGACACTCGACGTGACGACGGTCCGGCCGAACGGGACGGTGACGGTGACTGCCACCCTCTCGAACCCGACGGCGGTCGCCGGCCCGGTCACGGTGCCGCTCCGCGTCGACGGCGTCACGACGACGACGCTGATCCGGACGCTCCCGGCCGACGGGAACGTGACGGCCCGGTTCACCTACACCTCCGAATCGACGGGGACGAGAATGCTCGCCGTCGGCGACGGCGCCAACCGCTCGCTCGTCGTCGCGGCGGTCGATATCGAGGAGACGAACACCACGACGCGCATCGGCGGGCTGACCGCACCCGGCACGCCGCTGTCGGTCCCGCTGAACGGGACGAACGGAACGACCGACGCCGGCGTCTCGCTCGACCGGCTGAACGTCTCGACGACCCGGGAAACCGACGTGTCGCTTTCGGTGAACGTCAGCGCCGATCCGGGCGGCGTCCCGGCGCTCGGCGACGCCGCTGCCTACATCAACGTCAGCGAGTCCGCGCCGGAGGACGCCCTCGACCGTGTCGTCTTCGAGTTCTCGGTCGCGACGGAGCGACTCTCCGATCCCGCGACTGCGGAACTCTACCGCTACCACGACGGCTCGTGGAGCGCGCTGGAGACGACGTATCTGGGCGTCGAGGACGGCGAGTACCGCTTCCGGACCATCTCGCCCGGGCTCTCCGTGTTCGCCGTGCGGGACGCGCCGTCGCCCGCCGAGTCGTCCGACGAGACGTACGACGGACAGGACACGCCGACCGACTCGACGGACGACTCGTTGACGCCCGAACCGGCACCGGAGCCGACCGACGACACGACGCCGGACGGCTCGACGGCCACCGCCACGACGCCCGACGAGGAGGAGGGGACCGCCGCCCCGCCGGCGACGCCCGAACCGGACGCCGGCGATGGATCGACCGCGACGGCAGCCCCCGCGCCGGATCGGGAGACGACGCCGTCGCCCGAACCCGCGGGCTTCGGTCCGCGCGGGATCGGTGCGCTCGCCCTCTTCCTCGTGGCCGTCGTCCTCGGCGCGCTATGGTACCGACGCCGTTGACATCCTCCCCGCGCTAAAGCGCGAGGATTCCTCCGTCGGGCGTTCGGCTACCGACCCACGGAGGCAACTTGCGGGTTTGTGCGCACTTCTTTGGGACTTTCGTGAGGGTGTGGTTGCCCCGACCAATCGTGGTCGTCCCACTCGAAACGTGCTCGAAAACGCGAAGCTTTTCGGTTGCAGCGAGAGCTTCGCTCTCGCCATGCCCCTGATACTGCCGGCTGTAAGTCAATCAAGATATTCGCCATCTTGGGATGGCGAATATCTTGAAACAGTCACAGCCGACAGTACGAAGAGCGAGGCTTTCGCCTCGTATTTTCCGTAACACGGCGCGTCGTGGCCGGCGCTCGTCCGGTCGAGAAGACGGAGACGGCGACAAAGCTTTCGTGGACAGGGTGGGTTGATACCTGATCGGTTACTGGCATGTCGCGAGTCGGGTGTCACCCGATCCCAGAGCCTGCCGACCCCGGCCGCCTCCATCGAATTGTCGGGCTGCTACGAATTAAATGTTGAGATACATAAAAAATAATCACAGTTACTGCCCGTATATATTGTTCTATGGATCGCTACGAATTCCCACGATCGACTCTCCGTCCGCGCCCGGATGGCTTCTTACCGACGGTCCAACCCTTTCCGGGCACGCTGGCGCGACGGCCCGGACCTCGGTACAACAAGCAGTATAAGGGTGTCACGGGCGTACGCCCCGACGATGAGCGAGGCACTGTTGATCGTCGCCCACGGCTCACACCTGAATCCACGGTCCAGCGCGCCGGCGCAGGACCACGCCGACACGATCCGGTCCGCCGGGGCGTTCGGCGAGGTCCGCGAGGCCTACTGGAAGGAGGAGCCGTCACTCCGAAACGCCCTCCGGACGGTGACCGCCGACGAGGTGTACGTCGTCCCCCTCTTCGTCAGCGAGGGCTACTTCACCGAGGAGGTGATCCCCCGCGAACTCCGTCTCGATTTCGACGCTGCGGACTGGGACTCGAACGGGACGAGCGCCGACTTCGTCACCTGTGCGCCCGCGGACGTGAACAAGACCGTCCACTACTGTGGGCCGGTGGGGACACACGACGCGATGACGGACGTGATCGTTCGCCGGGCCGAGACGGTGACGGGCGATCCGGACGTGGGCGCGGGCGCCGCCCTCGCCGTCGTCGGTCACGGCACCAAGCGCAACGAGAACTCCGCGAAAGCCATCCAGTACCACGCCGACCGGGTTCGCTCCCGCGGCCGGTTCGACGAGGTCCGGGCGCTGTTCATGGACGAACCGCCCGAGATCGACGACGTGACCGATCACTTCGAGAGCGACGATATCGTCGTCGTGCCACTGTTTATCGCCGACGGCTACCACACCCAGGAGGATATCCCAGCCGACATGGGCATCGCCGCTGACGGCGGCTACGCGGTGCCGACGCGACTCGACGGCCACGACATCTGGTACGCCGGCGCCATCGGCACCGAGGCGTTGCTCGCCGACGTGATCCTCGAACGTGCGGCGGACGCCGGCGCCGGCGTCGCGCCCGACCGCACTCACGCTGCCGCGGGTGGTGACTGAGATGCCGACCCCGACGCCGGTCGACGCCCTGCGCGAGGCGGCGGCCGACGGCGTCGACTTCGACGGGCTACGGGTCACACGCGAGGGCGACGACTTCCGCCTCGCCGTCCCCGACGCGAGTTACGCGGCCCTCTCGCCAGACGAATTCGCCGACGCCGCCCGAGAGCACCGCGCGTACGCCGAGAACTGGCTGTTCTGGCACGGCCACGCGCCACAGGCCAACGACGCGTGGGCGTTTCTCCGGTGGGTCGAGCGCGCGGCCGATCTGTCCGTTCCCGAGCGGTACGAACGACTCGGCGACGGCCTCACTCGCGAGTGGGGGCAGGTCGCCGTCACCGCTCGGCTGACCGACGACGGCCGGCGCCGGTACGACCTGCGACACGCCGACGAGGTCGGTGCCGACCCCGACGCGCTATCGACCTACGCCGACCCCCACGAGGCCCGTCGGCTTCGAAAGTTCGACGACGACGGCGACTACCGGCCGCTGTCGACGGCTCCGACCCTCCGTCACGGCTGGGCGTTTGCCGACCTCGATCCCGCCGCGGCGGTCCGGGCAGTCGAGGACTTTTACCCCGCGACGATAGCGAACTGGCACCGCGAACGCGAGGGGACCCTCGACGTGACCCACTGGCACGAAGCCGTCTCGCGCCAGACCGGCATCTACGGCGTCGTCCAGACCTGGGACCGCGGCGAGGGCCACGAACACGTGAACTGGGTCGCCGAGGCCTGCTGTGACGACTCGCAGTGTTGCAAGCGCCGCGAGTGGGAGTACGACGACGAGACGCCCCTCGACGTTCCGGGCGGTGACGGCGTCTTTCCCTGTCGCGAGCCGTGCTCGCTCGTCGTCGCCACCGCCCGCACGTGGACCCGGATGGAAGCCGAGCAGTCCCACACCTACGCCTTCGACCTCACGCCGAGCGAGAAGGCACAGATCGAGGAGATCATCGACGCCGTCGCCGACGGCCGAATCGACGATATCCGCGCCGGCGACACGAGCGACGGCGCCAACCGCTTTCGGGCCCGATTTCTCCGCGCCAAACTGTTCGACGACGGGAACCTGTGTGGAGTGCCGACAGAGGGGGAGGGCACGTAGACCGCTACCGGACATAATCACCCTTTATCCCCCGACGGGAGTGGTGACGGAGACGTCCGATGATCGACGTTCTCAGTCCGATTAACCGCCGATTGGACGCCCCAAAGCATCCATTAGCTAACTGACTGGCACCGTAGATAGATGTGAGAACTGATGACACGAGACGACCTCACCCTCTCACGACGGAAGGCACTCGCCGCGCTGGGGAGCGTCGGCGTCGCCTCGGCAGGCGCCGGACTCGGGACGAGCGCGTACTTCTCCGATCAGGAGACGTTCGAAAACAATCAGCTGACCGCCGGCACCCTCGATATGAAGGTGGCCTGGGACGAGCACTACTCGGACTGGATGGACGGCGAGGCGGCCGTCGCCGGGATGCCGAACGGTGGGATGCCGACGTTCCGCCTCCCGCCGGGCACCGTCGACGACGGCGAGGCCATCGAACTCGTCGTCGACGACGGACCGGGATTCCTCAACGCCACCCGCCAAGAGCAGGGCAACGGCGGCATCTACGGCAGTGCGGCAGACCTCTGTACCGACGACGACGCCGACGCGACCGGCGCGCCGCTGATCGACCTCGCGGACGTGAAACCCGGCGACTTCGGCTTCGGCCTGTTCCGGTTCCAGCTCTGTGACAACCCCGGCAAACTCTGGTTGACCGGCGGACTGGAGCGTGCCGCCGAGGCGGACCAGACCGAACCCGAGGCCGACGACCCGGACGAGTACGGCGACGCGGGGGCGACGAATCCGGCACTCGTCGAACTCCTCGACGCGATCCAAGTCGCCTTCGGCGTCGGTACCACCCGTGATCTCGCGGCGGCCGACCCGGCGGCGAACCTCCTTCCGGAACCGGACCCCAACAGCGCTGTCCCCCAGCCCGCGACCCAGTTCACCCTCCGGGAGTTCCTGACACTCGCGAGGAGTGGCGACGGTATTCCGCTCGCGGGCGACATCGACGCCGAAACCGGCGGTGGCTCCGGCCGCCCCTGTTTCGCCGGCGGCACCGCCGAGTCCGGCGAGGGCCACTACGTCTCGGTGGTCTGGTGGCTCCCGATCGATCACGGCAACGAGGTACAGAGCGACGAGGCGACCTTCGACCTCGGGTTCTACACCGAGCAGTGCCGGCACAACGGCACCGCGGACGCCTACGTCGAGTCGGGCGAGTCGCTGCAGGCGGCCATCAACGCCGCTGACGAGGGCGACACCGTCGAGGTGGCGGCCGATCGGTTCGAGGTGTCGGGCGACCCGCTCGTCGTCGACACGCCCGGGCTGACGCTCCGCTCCGTCGGGCCGCGGGCGACGATCGCGCGGACGGACGCGAAGACGGGTGCTGCCGTCGATATCACGGCCGACGACGTGACGTTCGAACGGTTCGAGGTGACGTATCCCGGCGGATTGCTCGGGATCAAGGTGACCGGCCCCTCCAGCGGCGTCACCGTCCGTAACAACCGCATCCGCGATGTGGGGCCGTTTGGCAACCTCGGCGTGACGGGTATCATCGCGCAGGGCGGCGCCCACGAGGATCTGACGATCGAGAACAACTTGGTCGAGAACCTGTCGAACGAAATCGGGGCGAACGCGGGCTTCCCGACCGTCAACGGCATCTTCGTCGACGACACCTCGATCGCCGACTCGACCATCGCGAACAACGTCGTCCGCGACCTCGAAAGCGACATCGCCCCCATCGGGATCATCCTCAATCCGCCGGCGGAGAACGTCACCGTCGCGGGCAACTACGTGACCGACCTGCTCGCGTCTCCGTCGGTCGACTCCGACGACACCGACGACGCGACCAGCTACTCGTTCACCTTCGCTCAGGGGATCAACATCACGTCCGATCCGACCACGAACGTCGCCGTCGTCGAGAACACGGTCACGGACGTGACGAGCGACGTGCAGTTCCGCGGCGAGGCGGTCAAAATCGACGGCGACGCGAGCGGCGTCGCCCTCAACCGGAACAACCTGCTCGCGCCCTTCGGCGTCAACAACGCCGACGGGAGCGAACTCGACGCCACCGACAACTGGTGGGGTGATCCGGCCGGCCCCGAGGTGGCGACCGGCAATCCCCCGTCGACGACCGATCCCGACCGGCGCGACGTGCTCGGCAACGTCGATTTCGATCCGTTCCTGACCGAATCGTACGACTGAGCCGACGGACGCTTCGCCGCCGGACCGGAGCGTATTCATCGCTCGCTTTCCTACCCCGCCACCGATGGTCTCCCAGCGTGCCGCCGACGTGACCCCGTTCATGGCGATGGACGTGCTCGAACGGGCGAACGAACGAGACGACGTGATCCACCTCGAAGTCGGTGAACCGGACTTCTCGCCCCCCGACCGCGTGATCGAGACGGCCGTCGACTCGCTCCGGGCGGGCCACACGAACTACACCGCCGCACGGGGCAAGCCCGCGCTCCGCCGCGCCATCGCCACCTACTACGACCGCACGTACGGCGTCGCCGTCGACCCCAACCGCGTGGTCGTCACCCCCGGCACCTCGCCCGGCCTCTTTCTCGCGATGGCCGCCCTCGTCGATTCCGGCGACGAGGTCGTCCTGACCGACCCCCACTACGCCTGCTACCCCAACTTCGTGCGCGTCGCCGACGGCGAGGTGACGACCGTGCCCCTCGACGCGAGCGAGGGGTTCCAGCCCCGAGTCGACGACTTCGCGGCCGCCGTCGGGCCCGACACCCGTGCCCTCCTCCTGAACTCGCCCGCCAACCCCACCGGCGCGGTGATGGACGGCGAGACGCTCTCGGGGCTCGTCGACGTGGCCGCCGACGCCGGCGCCACCCCCGTCGTCGACGAGGTGTACCACGGCCTCTCTTACGACGCCACGGAGCACACCGTTCTGGAGTACACCGACGACGCGTTCGTCCTCGACGGCTTCTCGAAGCGCTTCGCGATGACGGGCTGGCGCCTGGGCTGGGTGATCGTCCCGCCCGACTACGTCGAGGCGGTGAACCGCCTCGCCCAGAACGTGCTCATCTGCGCCCCGAACTTCGTGCAGGACGCGGGCGTCGCGGCCCTGGAGACGCCCGCCGACCGACTCGACGAGGTTCGGGCGACCTACCGCGAGCGCCGCGACCTGCTGGTCGACGCCGTCGAGGACTGGGGGATAGACCTCGGCTACACGCCCCAGGGAGCGTACTACCTCCTGGCGGACGTGAGCGACCTGCCGGGCGACGCCCTCGACGTGGCCGACCTCTTTCTGGAGGCGGGCGTCGCGGTCACGCCCGGCGTCGACTTCGGCGACGAGGCGGCCGAGTATCTCCGCTTTTCCTACGCCACCGACGCCGACGCCATCGAGACGGCCATCGACCGGATCGACGACCTGCTGGCGACGGTGGGGCGGTAGCCCGTCTATCCATCGTCGCCCGTCGCCACGTCGAACAGCCGACCGATGCCCTCGTCGTCCATCGACGCCACGATGTCGGCCATCTCGGCCTCCAGTCGCTCCCGTCGGTCGACGAGGGCGGCGTACTCGTCGCTGTCCGCGAGCGCCGACCGTGTTTTCTCCGCCTCCAGCGTCACGATCTTCTCGGTGACGCCGTAGAGATCGGTGACGTGGTCGTCGTACTGGTCGAGTTCGAGCAACTGTTCGATCACGGCCTCCAGTTCGCTCCCGTCGACCGGCTTCGAGACGTAGTGATCGAACGGCATCTCGACGATGTCGAAGTCCGGATCGACGGCGGTCACCATCGCCACCCGCGGATCGTGCGCCCCCTCCCGGATCCGTTCGAGCACCTCGTCGCCCGACAGCCCCGGCATGTGGCGGTCCAGCAGGATCACGTCCACGTCGCCGTCCAGCAGTGCAAGCGCCGTCTCGCCGTCCGTGGCCGTCTCGACGCCGTATGACTCCGAGAGCCAGAGTTCGAACGCTTGACAGACGCGGGGTTCGTCGTCGACGACGAGCACCGTGGCCGTCTCCCCGTCGGATCTCGCCGTGCCCTCCCCCGTCATCGTGTCTCGACCTCGAAGCGTGCGCCGCCGTCGTCGCCCGTCGTCGCCGTGACCGTCCACCCGTGTGCCCGGGCCACCTCGTCGACGATGCTCAGTCCGAATCCGGTGCCGTCGTCGCTGGTCGTATACCCGTAATCGAACAGGCGGGCCGTATCGGCGTCGCCGAAGCCCGGGCCGTCGTCCACGACGGCGAACCCGCCGCCATCGAGCGCCTCGACCCGGATAGTTACGTCGTCGTCCGTCGAGCCATGCTCGACGCTGTCGTCGGCTCCCGGCCGACTCCCCGTCGAACCGTGTTCGATAGCGTTCCGAAACAGGTTCTCCAACAGCGTCCGGAGGCGCTCGCGGTCGGCCGAGACGGTGGGCAGATCGTCGTCGACGACCAGCGACGCGGCCCCGGAATCGGTGGTGTCCCACGCGTCGGCGACGACGCCCGCGAGGCCGATCGAGTCGGCTTCGCCGACCGTCTCCCCTTGTTTCGCCAGCGTCAGCACGTCGCCGATGAGGGCGTCCATTCGGTCGAACACGTCGTCCAGTTCGTCGAGCGCCGCCTCGTCGCCGGCACGGGCGACGGCGAGTGTCGCCCGCGCGGTCTGGAGCGGGTCCCTGAGGTCGTGGGAGACGATGCTCGCGAAGCGTTCGAGCCGGTCGTTCTGCCGTTCGAGTTCCTCCTCGCGGTGGACCCGATCGGAGATGTCGCGCATGATGCCGGAGAACACCCGTTTCCCCTCGTAGCTGTGTTCCTCGAACGTGATCGAGAGGGGTATCTCCTCGCCGTTCCGGTGTTCCGCGGGGAGTTCGATGTCGTTCCAGTTCAGTTCCCGCTCGCCCGTCTCGAGGTAGCGGTCGACGGCGTCGAGATGCATCCGGTGGAACCGATCGGGCATGATCGTCGTCAGTTTCTCGCCGATCAGCTCTTCGGGTTGGTAGCCGAACACCCGTTCGACCGACTCGTTGGCGTAGAGGATCGTGCTGTGTGCGTCGATGGAGACGATGGCGTCGGAGCCGTTCTCGACCAGCGAGCGGAAGAACTCGGTGTCTTGCACCACCGAGTCCAACTCCCCAGTCGAGACGCGCAACTCCTCCGACGGTCCGGACGAAGCCATTGCCGTACGACGGGAAGCCTCGTACTAATATTCTCGGGCGGCGTCCAATCCGGGCCTCTTTTATTCGTTATATACGTATGCTACCGCTCGGTTCGTCACGTACGACCCTTTCGACGCTCCGTATCGATAGTCGACGCTACGGCGCCGGCGCCCTCGGTACATATAGAAATTATAAGAATATTATTAGGTCGACAGGAATCGGGGACTGTGGATTCCAAAACCCCCCCGGAACCGAATCCAACGGCACAGAACCGACGACAGTTCCTGCAGCGAACCGGCGTCGCGTCCGCGGCGGCGGCGCTCGGTTTCTCCGGTCGATCGACGGCCGCCATCGACGAAAACGGCGAGTTCGAGACGGACCCGTTCACGCTCGGGGTCGCGTCGGGCGATCCGCTTCCGAGCTCGGTGATCCTGTGGACCAGACTCGCCCCGAACCCGCTGACTGCCGGCGGCGGCATGCCCGACCAGTCCGTCGACGTGGCGTGGACCGTCGCGACCGACGAGGCGATGAGCGACACCGTCACTACCGGCACCGCTACTGCCGAGGCCGCCCACGCTCACACCGTCCACGTGAACGCGGGGAGCCTCGACCCGAACACGGAGTACTACTACCAGTTCGAGGCCGGCGGCACGTCGAGTCCGGTCGGTCGCACCAAGACGGCGCCGGAAGCGGGCACCAGCATCGACGAGTTCCGCTTCGCGTTCGCCTCGTGTCAGGCGTGGGACGCCGGCTTCTATACGGCCTACGACTACATGGCCGAGGAGGACCTCGACCTGATCGTCCACCTCGGCGACTACATCTACGAGTACGGCATCGGCGCGAACGGCGGCGTTCGCAACAAATCGATCCCACAGCCCTACCGCGAGGAGACGGTGTCGCTCGAACGCTATCGCCTCCAGTACGGCCTCTATAAGTCCGCCCCCGGCTTGCGGAAGGCCCACGCCAGTGCGCCGTGGCTGATCACGCGCGACGACCACGAAGTCGACAACAACTGGGCCGACGAGGTGCCACAGGACCCCGACAAACAGACGATCCGGGAGTTCCTGAAACGCCGAGCCGCGGCGTTCAAGGCGTACTACGAGCACATGCCGTTCCGCGGCGAGCAAAAGCCCACGAAACCGGACGAGAAACCCGACGTGCTCGAAACGAACCGCAAGATCGACCAGAAGCTCTACCGCAACTACACGTTCGGCGACCTGGTCGAGTTCAACGTCCTCGACACCCGGCAGTACCGCAGCGACCAGGCGTGTAACGACGCGTTCGCCGTCGACAAATGCAAGGCTCGGTTCGCCGAGGACCGGACCATCCTCGGCGACGAGCAGGAACGGTGGCTCGTCGACAACCTGCAAACTTCCGAGGCGACGTGGGACGTGCTCGCGAACCAGCTCCCCTTCGCCACGATGGACTTCCGCCGCGGCCCCGAGGACGGCTACCGGATGGACCAGTGGGACGGCTACGTCGCCGACCAGCGGACGGTCAAGGACGCCTTCGAGAACCACGCCGAGAACCCCGTCGTCGTCACCGGTGACTTCCACTCCCACTGGGCGAACGACATCGTGAGCGCGAGCGACGACTCGAAGACCATCGGCGCCGAGTTCGTCGGCACCTCCATCTCCTCGTTCGGAAACGGCTCGGAACTCGACGACTTCAACGGCGACAACCCCGGCGTCCTGGGCGAGCACGTCATCCGGGAGAACGAGAACGTCAAGTACAATTCCGCCAGGCGCGGCTACACTAGCTGTACGATCACGCCGGAGACGTGGACGACCGAATTCAAAGTGCTCCCGTACGTGACCGACCCGGGCGCGCCCATCCGGACGGACGCCACCTTCGAAGTGGCAGCGGGCGATCCCGGACTGCAACCGCAGTCGCCGACCCTCGTCGCCGACTCGCTGGCCGTCGGCTACGGGAAGGTCGGAACCGGAACGCTCTACGGCCGCTGGCTATCCGAGGGCCTCTCCGGCGCTACGGTCACGCTCTCGCTTTCGAACCCCGACGTCGCCAGTTTCACCGGCGCGACCGTCGACGACGCCTTCGGTATCTCGGAGACCTCGGTCGCCTCCGACGGGTCCGAGGTCACCGTTCGGTTCGCCGACCTGAAACGGAACGTTCAGGATCTGGTCGGCGGCAACGACGCCCCACTCGCGACGTTCGATCTCCGCGGCGCCGACACCGGCACGACCGACATCGAGATTTCCGTCTCGAAGTTCGACGACGACGCCGGTAACTCGCCCGAGACGGACACGGAGATGGGCGTCCTCGTCGTCGGCCCGCCGCCGGTCACCGGCACCGAGGCGCCGACCGACCCCGACAACGACGGGCGCTACGAGGACGTGAACGGGAACGGCCGCCTCGACTACGAGGACATCCAGACCCTGTTCGACAACTTCGAGTCCGACAGCGTCACGATGAACAAGTCCGCGTACGACTTCAACGCGAACGGCCGCCTCGACTTCGACGACGTCGTTAGCCTCTTCGGCGAGGTGAACTGACGACCACCGGCCTCCCGTCGACAGCTATTTTTCCGCCGCCCTGTCATCAGTTCGCATGGCCGGCTACGCTACGCTCCCCCGATTGCTCGACGCGCGCCGCCTCCGCGCCGCCGGCCTCGCTCTCCGGACCGATCCGGCGACGGCGGCGCCGCCCCACGATCCCGATCCCGAACTCGTCGCGGCCGTGTCGGACCCTTTCGAGACCGTCGACGGCGTCCTCGACCGCCTTCGCGGCCTCGACGCCCGTCTCCGGGCGGCCGACGACCGACGCGCCGTCTTCCTCGCGATCTACACCCGGATGACCGCCGCGGTCCGCGACGCAATCGACGCCGGCCGATTCGACGATCCGGAGTGGATGCGCCGCTACACCGTCACCTTCGCCGACTACTACCGCCGGGCCTTCCGTGACTTCGAGCGGGGACATCTGGACGCCGTACCCGACCCCTGGATCGTCGCCTTCTCGACCGCCGTCGAGGGGGCCGCGCTCGTCGCCCAAGATGCCTTCCTCGGGATCAACGCCCACATCAACTACGACCTCGCTTTGACCCTGCGGGACGTGGGCATCGACCCGCACCGCCGGCGGAAACGCGCCGATCACGACCGGATCGATGCCGTGCTCGCCGATCTGATCGACGCTCAGCAGGCGGCGTTGGCGGATCTCTACGCCCCGGGCATCGACGATATCGACGAGGCGCTCGGCCCCTTCGACGAGGCGCTCTCCCTGTTCTCGATGACCGAAGGGCGGGCGTGGGCGTGGCGGGTCGCGACCGTCCTCACCGATGTGGGGTGGGGCCTCGCGCGCCGGTACGCCCGCTGGATGCTCCGGGCGACAGCCACCGGCGGCGCCGTGTTCGTGCGGTCGCCCCCGATCGCCCCCCGAATCCTGGCGGCACTCCGCGACGCCGAACGGGGGCGCAGCCTCGACGACATCCTCGCGAACCTCGGTTCGCGACTGGATCGGGCTACCGGCGGCTGAACGCCGCGGTAGCGAGACGCGTTCACCCGGCGGGGTCTCACTTTCGACACCGTTTTCGTGGACATTCTATATCGATCTCGGGACGAATTCCGACGTAGTTTGAAAAGAGACGTTCGGCCGTGTCTACGCCAACGACGTGCTCCGGCGGACGAACGTCGTGAAGACGCTCGACGAACGACCCGATCCGGGGGACAAGATCTATTTGGTCCACGACGGGAGCGGACGGATCGACGAGAACGCGGCGGCGAGCGACGACCAGGCCTCGCCGTTCGTCTCCGAATCGGCCCCCGGCGACGGGGACTGGAACGGCGGCAAGTGGACCCACTTTGCCGCCGAAGCGACCGATGTCGAGGCGTTCAACGAGGACGACCTGCTCGATACGTCGTACATCGAGGTGACGCTGGGACGCCCCGGCTTCGGCCTGTCGGACTTCTTCGTCTGCCAGCTCGACGGGCGTGCGTAGCGGGCCACCGCTCGCGCCACCTCGTTCGTGACTGGTTTTATGCGCTCTCCGCCCGTTCGTCCGGGCATGGTTTCGACTGGTGACACCGCCCCGACGTTCACCGCGACGGTCGGGACGGCCGACCACGAACCGTTCGACCTGAACGACCACCTCGGCGACGGCCCCGTCGTCCTCGCTTTCTTCCCCGGCGCGTTCACCCCGCCCTGCCGGAACGAGATGCTCGGCCTGCAGTCGCATCTCGACGACTTCCGCGACGCCGGCGCGACGGTGTTCGGCATCAGCGCCGACTCGCCGTTCTCCCAGGGCGCGTTCAGCGAGGAACACGGCCTGGAGTTCGACCTCGTGAGCGACATGGACGGCGACACCATCGAGGCGTACGGCCTGACGATGGACATCCCGGATCTCGGCCTCCACGGCATCGCCAACCGCGCCGTCTTCGTCCTCGACGAGGACGGCACCGTCACGTACCGCTGGATCGCCGACGATCCGACGAACGAACCCGACTACGATGCCGTCCTCGACGCCGTCCGGTCGGCCTAACCGAGGTCGACGCCCCGGACTTCGATCCGGGCCCCGCCTGCAGATCCCTCGGTCACCGCGACCGTCCAGCCGTGTGCCGCCGCCATCTTCTCGACGATAGACAGCCCGAGCCCGGTCCCGGTCGATTCCGTCGAGTAGCCCCGCTCGAACACCTCCGCCCGCCGGTCCTCGGGGATGCCGACCCCGTCGTCTTCCACGTAGAACCCGTCGTCGAGGACGCCGACCCGGACCGTGAGCGGCGCGTCGTCGGTCTCCGATCGACTGCCCGTGGAGCCGTGCTCGACGCTGTTCCGAAACAGGTTCTCCAGCAACTGTCTAAGTCGCGCCTCGTCCGCCCGTATCGTCGCCTCGTCGACCACCTGTAACGTCGCCTCGCCCGTCTCGACGGTCGCCCAGCACGCACGCGCGATCGATACCAGCCGCAGCCGTTCGGCCTCGTCGACCACGGCCCCCTCCCGCGTGAGCGTCGTGAGATCCTCGACGAGGGCGTCCATCCGGTCGAGCGCCCGCCGGCACCGATCGAACTGCTCGTCGTCACCTGTCGCCTCGGCGAGTTCGAGCGAGCCACGGAGCACGGCCATCGGGCTTCGGAGGTCGTGGGAGACGATGCCCGTGAACTCCCGGAACCGATCGTTCTGGACGCGGAGTTTCGCCGTTCGCTCCTGCCGGTCGAGCGCCGCCCCGACCCACCGCGAGAGCAGGTCGACGACCGTCACCTCCCAGTCCGAGAACCCGTCCTCGCGGGCGTCGTCGTCGTAGAAACACAGCGTGCCGTACGTCTCTCCCCCGACGACGACGGGCGTGCCGACGTAACACGCGAGGCCGTACTCGGCGTGGGGCGGCCGCACGGCGAGGTCGGCGTCCGCGCGCACGTCGCCAGCGGTGACCGCCTCGTCGGTCCGGATCACCCGCTCGCAGTTCGTCGCCGACAGCGAAACGGCGTCGCCCTCGGTGATCGTCCCGTCACCGATCCCCGATCCGTCCGCCGCGTGGACGAGTTCGAAGACGAACTCGTCGTCCTCGACCCGCCCGAGGATGCCGTAGCGCACACCGAGGGCGTCCGTCCCGATATCGAGCAGCCGTCGTATCCGGTCGATGATGGAGCGGTCCGGCGCCGACACCACCTCGTACATCCCGCGGAGCGCCCGTTCGCGGCGCTGCAGTTCCCGCTCTCGCGCCGCCCGCTCGGTCACGTCCTGGGTCATCGACAGCCCGCCGACGATGTCGCCCGCCTCGTCACGGACGGGCGTGACGTGGGCCTCGAACTGCCGCTCGGCGTACTCGAACTCGAAGGTCCGCTCGGCGCCGTCGAGCGCCGCGCGGTAATGCGGCAGAAACGCCTCCCGGAACGACGGCGAGTGTACGTCGGTGAGTGCCTCACCTTCCATGTCCGAAGGCGAGAGATCCAGGTCGTCGAAGACGGCCCCCCCGACGATCGTATACCGGAGATCCGTATCGAAGAGCGCAACCGCACCGTTCGGGAGGGCGTTCACGAGCGTCCGGTAGTACCCTTCCCGCCGGGTCGTCTCGGCCGCCCGTCGGGATTCGAGGCGCCGTCTGGTTTCCGCCGCTTCGAGCGCCCGGCTGATCGTCTCGCCGAGTTCCTCGAAGACGCTCAGCTCCGTCTCGTCGAAGGCGTTGGGCCGGTCGGCGTAGAGCGCCAGTATCCCGTCCCGACCGCCGCCGTAGGATAGGGGGACGACCACCATCGACTCGTAGCCGTAGCGCTCGGCCGCCTCGCGCCACGGCTCGAAGCCCGGATCGTCGGGGATGATCCGGGTCACCTGGAGTTCGCCCGTCCGGATCGCCCGTCCACCCGGTCCCCGCCCGAGCGGACGGTCGTCGTAGTAGACGTCGATGTCGGCCAGGTAGTCGGCGGCGTCACCCGCGGAGGTTCGGGGGACGATCTCGCCGGTGTCGGGGTTCGGTTCGCCGATCCAGGCGAACCGGAAGGGAGTGGCGTCGGTGAGCGTCCGACAGACGGCGGCCTCGATCTCGTCGACACTCCCGGCTGCGACGAGCCGACGGTTGATCTCCCTGATCAGCGTGTTGATCCGTTCTTGTCTGGTCGCGCGCTCTCGGATTCGCCTCGCCTCGACCGCGTTCACGATCCGGTTGATCAGGATCTCGTACCCTTCGCTCCCCGCCGACTTCTGGACGTAGTCGGTCACGCCGGCCGAGATGGCCTCGCTCGCGATCTCCTCACTTCCCTTGCCGGTAAAGAGGATAAACGGAAGGTCCGGGTGGTCCGCACGGACGGCTTCGAGGAACTCGATGCCGTCGAACTGCGGCATATCGTAGTCGGAGACGATACAGTCGACCCCCTCGTCGAGACGGTCCAGTCCCGCTTCGACGCTCGTGGCCGTCAGCATCTCGATCCGGTCGTCCTCGCGTTCGAGAAACGTCGCTGCCAGATCCGCGAACGCGGGATCGTCGTCGACGTGTAACACCCGGATCGAATCGGCCCTGCCACCCATCTACACCTCTACATCGTGCAGACGGATGATAAGTCGTCCCCTGATTTTCACCGATCCAGGATCGCCCGGAGCGTCGCGAGCAGCGTCGGATCGGCGGCTTCGAACCGGCGGAGTTGGGCCGCATCGGTAAACGCCGCCCGCCCCAGCAGGAGGCTGGCGGTCATGCTCGTCAGCCCGCCCGCCGCGAAGATCATCCCCATGATGACGAACTGGTACTCGGCGGCGTAGATGGGGTTGGCGCCGCCGAGGATCATCCCCGCCATCATGCCGGGGATGTACACCAGCCCGAGCGTCCGCATGGCGTCGACGACGGGGATGAGCGACGCACGGACGGATTCGGTGACGAACTCCGAGACGGCGCGTTCCGGGGGGACGCCGAGCGCGAGGACGGCCTCGATTTCGTCCCGGTTCGATTCGATCTCCCCCTGGAAGCGATCCAGCGTGAGCGAGTTCGTCTTCATCGCGTTCGCAATGATCATCCCGCCGACCGGAACGAGGTTGCGGACCGTCCGCTCGATGGCCCCCGCCGCGACCATCGTCACGATGACGACGGCCGACCCGACGCCCAGCGCGATCACCGAGATGCGGAAGGCGTCCGGCACGCCGCCGCCCCGCTTGCGCGACTCCCACGCGGCGTAGACGACCATCGCCGCGAGCAGGAGTCCCGAGAAGGCCAGCGGAACGGTAAAGAGGACGCCGATGAGCGCGCCCATCGCGAGCACCTGCACGAACCCGCGGGCGAAGGAGCCGCCGAGTTCCCGCTCCAGATCGAGATTTCGGATCGAGGAGACGACGATGACGACCGCCGCGAGCGCCGCCGCCGCGGCGACCTGGAACAGCCCCTGGATCACGACGGGGTCGGCCAACTGTTCCGGGATGGCGCTCACGCTCACGTGATCACCTCCCGTGGCGCCCCCACGTCGACGATCCGCCCGTCGCGCAGCCGCGCCACGCGGTCGGCCAGCCGCTCGGCCTGTCGCTCGTCGTGTGTGACGAGGACCACCGTCCGCTCGCCGGACGCGAGGAGGTCGGCTAGCAGGCGTTCGACCTCCGCTTCGGCCTCGCTGTCGAGACTCGCCGTCGGCTCGTCGAGCAGGAGCACCTCCGGGTCGTTGATCACCGTCCGGGCGATAGCCACCCGCTGGGCCTCCCCACCGGAGAGGTCGCTCGCGTCCCGGTCGGCGTAGTCGCCGAGACCAACGGCCTCTAGGAGGCCAACGAGGCGCTCCTCACCCACCGACTCCCCACGCAGGCGCGGTCCGATGGTGACGTTCTCGCGGACGGTCCCGCTCCGGAGCGCGGGGTTCTGGGGCACCAGCCCCACCCGCTTGCGGAGCGTCCGGGGGTCGAGCGTGCGGTAGTCGGTCCCGTCGAGATAGACGGTTCCGCCGGTCGGCTCGTCGAGGCGGTCGAGCAGGCGCAACAGCGACGACTTGCCGGCGCCGGAGGGGCCGACGACGGCGACCGTCTCCCCGCTCGCGACGTCGAGTGACACCCGATCGAGGATGCGGTCGCCATCGACCTCGTAACTCAGGTTCTCGGCACGCAGGTTCGTCATGAGTCTTCGGGCGCGCTGTCGAGTCACACCCGTAGTCGTCGTTGCCGCCCGTGGCGCATGAACGTTCGCCCCCGAAAGATCGAAGGAATATGTGTGTAAATAGTGTCATATGACAAGCGATACGACGATCGACACCGGCGAAGCACCGATCACCGGCGCGGTCGTCGAGCGGGTGGCTCGCGGGGTCGCCCCCGACGCGTCGGCCATCGCGGACGCCCTGCTCGCGCTCAACGCGGAGTTACTGGGCCGCCACGGGTCCCTGGAGCGGACCGCCGACTACGTCACCGTCGACGGGACACGGGCCTACCGGATCGGCCGCGACGAGTGGACGGCCCTGCTCGACGCGTTCGAGTTCGACGAGTCGATGGCTACGGCCCTCCGCCTCGCCCACACCGAACAGGCGCGACTCCTCTTTGCGACGGCCGTCGACGCCGACGACCGCTTCACGTCCGACGAGACCGGGGTGGTCGTCGGTATCGACACCGCCGAGCAGTTCTGATCGGGCCGGTCGGCAGTCGTCACGACCCTCGCCGGACCGTTACACACCCCGCCGAGACGCGAACGGTATAAGAGGGCGGCGCCCCCACGCCCGCACCGTGTCGGACACCGACGACAGTGGGTTGAGGGCCGTGCCGTGGCGTTCCGCCACGCTCTATGTCATCCTCGCGTGTTCGCTGATGGGCGTCATGGGCGTCTCGCTGGTCAGCCCCGTCCTGCCCGACCTCCGGTCCGTCTTCGGCGTCACCGACGCGCAGGTGGGCCTGGTGATCACGGCGTACACCCTGCCCGGCGTCGTCGTCACGCCTTTCGTCGGCCTCGTCGCCGACCGCTTCGGCCGGCGTCGCGTGATCGTCCCCCTCCTCTTTCTGTTCGCCGTCGCCGGTGCCGGCGTGGCCTTCGCCCGCACCTTCGCCGAGGTGATCGCCCTCCGCTTTCTTCAGGGCGTCGGCGCCAGCGCCCTCATCACGCTCGCGGTGACGCTCATCGGCGACGTATACGAGGGCTCGAGCCGTGACGCCGTGATGGGCGTCAACGGGAGTACGATCGGCACCGGTGCGGCCTTCTATCCGCTTCTCGGGGGCGCGCTCGCCGGGATTCGCTGGTCGGCCCCCTTCCTCTTTTTCGGCGTCGGCGCCCTCGTTGGCCTCCTCGCTCTCGTCGCCCTCGTCGAGCCCGATGCCGAGCGCTCGACGGACGTGCGGACGTATCTCGGTCGCCTCCGCGCGGTGGCCGTCCTCCCGCGAGCGCTCGCCGTCTTCGTCGCGCTCTTTGCCGCCTTCGTCATCTTCTATGGCGCCGTCCTCACCGCGCTCCCGTTGCTCCTGCGCGACGCCTACGGCCTCGGCGCCGGCCGGATCGGTGCCACGCTCTCGACCGTCGCGCTCGCGAGTGCCGCCGTCTCCTCGCAGTATGGCCGGATTTCGGAGCGGTTCCGGCCGGCACGGCTCGTCGCCGTCGGCTTCGTCGCCTACGGCTTGGGGCTGTTCGGCGTCCGCCTCGCTCCCTCGCCGCTTGCCGTCGCCGCCGCGCTCCTCGTCTTCGGCGTCGGCTTCGGCGTCGTGATGCCCTCCATCGACACCACGGTCGTCACGCTCGTCGACGACGATTTGCGGGCGGGCGTGATGGGCCTCCGGACCAGCGTCCTCCGTCTCGGGCAGACGGTTGGTCCCGTCGCGTTCACCGTCACCGCGGATCGCGGGTTCGCGACGACCGTCGCCGGCTACCGCGTTCTGCTCGTCGTCGTCGGCGTCGTGGCCGTCCTCGGCGGCGGCGGCTATCTCCTCCTGTCGCGGTGAGGCTACTCCGCCTCCGCCTTCCGCGTCTGTTCGACCGTCACGACGGGCACGTCCGCGTTGGCGAGAATGAGTTTCGAGACGCTTCCGAGCAGGATTTTGCCGAGCCCCGTCCGCTTGCGCGACCCGATGACGATGTAGTCCGGATCTATCTCCTCGGCCACCTGCAGGATGTGATTCGCTGTCCGTCCCGTCGGCAGGTCGCGCCGGGTCTGCTCCGGCATGATCCGAAGGTCCACGCCGTCGAGGTCACCGATGACCGACGTGACTATCTCCTCGACCTGTTCCCGCGCCGCCCCCTCGTCCCCGTCCTCCGGCACGACGTGGAGGATCACCAGTTGCTTGTCCATGCTCGTCGCGAGTTCGTACGCCGTCTCGACGACCCCCTTGCAGCCGGGGTCCCTGTCAATGGCTGTCAGTATCACCATGCTATCAGTAATTCCTAACGATAATTAAAGCACTTTCGACCGCGTCATTCGTTACTACCGACACACCGACACGTCGAACCGGCTTGCCGCGGGATCCGACTGCAGTCGGGCGATTCGACGCTCTCGATACGTCTTAAATGACCTTAAGGAATATGGTCTTCATGATAAATCATGCAAAAAGTGCGGGTATCCTCATTTATACCACCTTCACTATCTTTCATCGGATTGGATATGCGGCAGAGACCATCACGACTCACTTCAATGCCGAGTTACGCCGGCACTCCCGGACGGATCGCTCAACTGCAGCCAGGCACCACACGCACGGGCGGTGATCTGACGTGAGTACCGGGACGGCCGACGCGACGGACCACCGGATCTCCGAACCGCCGTCCTCGATCAAGGAGTTCCTCAGTTACATGGGGCCGGCGTGGGTGTTCACCGCCTCCCAGATCGGCGGCGGTGAGGTGCTGAGCGTCCCGCTCGGCGGCGCCTACCTCGGGATGGAGGGCATCTGGCTCATCCCTCTGATTACGTTCACGAAGATATTCGGCCAGTACTACCTCGTTCGCTACGGCGTCATGACGGGCGATACGTTCCTCGACGCCCTCTACGAGAAAGGCTGGTGGCTGAAGTGGATCTTCTACTACGTGTTCCTCGGCGGCATCATCTACGCCATCGGCCTCTCGGGCCACCTCGGCGAGACTGCGGGCGCGCTCAATACGCTCGTGCCGGCTTCGACGGAAGTCTGGATGCTCCTCACCGTCCTCGCGGGTCTCGCCATCGTCGGCTTGCGCTCCTACGGGCTGATCGAGAAGCTCGCGACTTCGCTGCTCTGGGTCTTCCTGATCCTGATCGCCTTCGTCTCGCTTCAGACCGCGGGTGTCTGGGCACCCAACCTCGCGTCCGGCCTCGTCCCGTCCATGCCCGGCCGCGTCGATGGGCTGGGCGTCGGCGGCATGGCCTTCATCCTCACCATGTTCGGCTGGATCGGTGCCGGCTTCGGCCCGACCGTCTCCTACGTCTGGTTCGCGAAAGACAAGGTTATGGGGATGTTCGAACCGCTCGACGACGGTGTCGAAATCGACAAGTACGACCTCACTGACGAGGAGATCGACCGCCTGAAAGGTTGGGGCGACATCGTTCTCTGGCAGAACCTGCTCTCGTCGGTCATCCTCGCCGTCTTCTCCTTTTTCATGTGGACGGCCGCCGCCGCGACGCTGCACGTCCGCGGCATCCAGCCCAGCGGTTTCACGGTCATCCCCGAGATGGCCGCCATCTTCACGACGCAGTTCGGCCAATGGTCAGCCGTCCTCTTCCTGCTGACCACCGTCGCCGCGCTGTTCTCGACGCTGATCGGTCCGCTGTACGGCATGTCCCGTCTCTGGGAGGACGCCTTCGCGCTCCACGGCCTGTTCGACAACTACAACATCACCCGCGACACGACCTTCCGGCTGACGATCCTGCTCTTCAGCGCGATCCCGCTCGCGCTGAACCTCTTCATCGAGGCGCCGCTGATCCTCTTTGCGCTCTCCGGCGCGCTCTTTGCCCCCGCGATCGGGCTCATGTACCTCTCGGTGATGTACATGTCCTTCGACATCGACATCGACTCGCTCTCGCCGGTCCGCAAGTGGGCCGTCGCCCTCGCCGTCTTCGCGGGCGTCGTCATGATCGCGTCCGGTCTCTGGGAGGCACGCAGCTCCATCGAGACGATCGTCGGCCTGCTGTAACCGGCCGGTGCTCGTTCGGTGGGGTCGCCCCGTCCGCGTCCTTCTTCGACCACGCTCACGCCCCCAGTGACGACGCCTCACCACCCACGGCGACCTGCGTACCACACGAGCGCCAGCCCGCCGAGCCAGCCCGCGAGTCGCAGCGGCCACGCGGGCCGTTCCGACGCCTCGACCGTCCGATCCCGTTCGATCGCGTAGTACGTCCCGTTCCGCACGACGTATCGCTCGTCCCTCGGGATCGGTTCGACCGTCCGGACCTGCCCGTCGGCCACCGCCGTCCGCGCCGCGTCACTCACGTCGCCGTAGCCGGCCGCAAGCACCCGCCGTGCCCGCTTGGGGTCGACCCGCTCCAGATCCAGCACGAGTGTCGCACCGTCGGTCCGAACGACCGGGCGGAACGTCCGCCCGCTGGCGGAGACGTACTCGTACTCGAAGAATTCCGGCCCCACGTCGGCGTCGGTTTCGATCCGGATCGCCCCGTCGGTGCGAATCTCCCGTACCACCGCACACGCCCCGGATTCGACGGCGACGTAGTTACAGTCGCGGACATTCCCGACGACCCCGTCGGGGAGTTCGCCGGGGTCAACGCCGTCGACCACGTGGGCCTCGTAGACGTATCGACGGTCCGTACCGCCGTCGGGTTGGAGCACCGACCCGGCGGCGATCAAGAGGAGGGCGAGCGCGAAGACGACGACCGTCCGCACGATTCGCGGGGGGTCGGAGGGTGTGAGTGGGCGGCTCACACGCTCACAAGGGCCTGCTCGGTGGAAGTGCCTTGCGGAACGGTGATCCTATGGCATCCGACGATTGTGAGTCGTCGCGGTAACGTAGGGGGTTACCGTCGCGTCGTACGGTTTGTGATAAGTCATCACCGGCGGTTCGCCGGGGCGGGTCGGCGAACCGCTAGCCACAGCGATCCGTCTCAGCCGACCCGTGGCTCGTCGTCGCCGTCGAGTTTCGAGCGTGCCTCGTCGAGCTGGAGTTTCCGCTCGGCGCGGGCGACGACGCGGCGCACCTCGGGAACGGCGTCGATGTTCGAGGACAGCGAGGTGATCCCCTTCTCGACGAGGAACTTCGCCATGTCGGGATGGGAGCCGGACTGGCCCGTGATCGTCGTGTCCACGTCGTGTTCGTTACACGCCTCGATGACCTCGGCCATCGCCTCCAGGATGGTGGGATGGAAGTCGTCGAAGCGGTCGGCGACCTGCGCGTTGTTGCGGTCGACCGCGAGCATGAATTGGACGATGTCGTTGGTACCGAGGGCGACGAAGTCGATGCCCTCGTCGATGATCTCGTCGATGGCGCGGATGCTGGCCGGCGTCTCGATCATCGCGCCCCAGCGGCGCTTCCCGGGGTCGATGCCGACCTCCGCCATCAGTTCCCGCGCTCGCCGCACGTCCGAGGCGTCGTTCGGCAGCGGGAACATGACTTCGACGTTGTCGTAGCCCATGTCGTGCAGGCGTTTGAACGCCCGCAGTTCGAGTTTGACCATCTCGGGCTCCTTCAGCGACCGGCGGATGCCGCGGTAGCCGAGCATCGGGTTGTGCTCGTGGGGTTCGTTCTCCCCTCCCTCCAGTTCCGCGAGTTCGTCCGTCGGCGCGTCGAGGGTCCGGGCGCGAACCGGACGCGGGTAGAACGCGTCCGCCACCTTCCGGATCTCCTCGGAAATCTCCTTGACGAACGCCTCCTCGCCGTGGTCCTCGACGTACTTCTCCGGCGTCTTGCTCGTCGAGAGCAGGATGTGTTCCAGCCGGAGGAGACCGACACCGTCGGCGCCGGTGTCGGCGGCGCGCTCGGCCGCGTCCGGGATAGAGACGTTCACCTTCACTTCCGTCGCCGTGGTGGGCGGGCCGCCGCCCCCGCTCTCGGTGCTTCGACTCCCCTCCGGGTCGGCGTCTTCGACGTCCTCGCTTTCGGGGTTCGCGACGACGACCGTCCCTTTCTGGCCGTCGAGCGTGATCCGCTGTCCGTCGGTGAGCACGTCGGTCGCGTCGCCACAGCCGACGATAGCCGGGACGCCGAGTTCGCGGGAGACGATGGCCGCGTGGGAGGTCATCCCGCCCTCGTCGGTGAGGATGCCCGCCGAGCGCTTCATCGCCGGCACCATATCCGGCGCCGTCATCTCGGTGACGATCACGTCACCCTCCTCGATCCGGTCGGCCTCGTCGATGTCCTCGATGATCCGTACCGGACCCGTCGCGATCCCGGGACTCGATCCGTAGCCCGAGGTGAGCTCCGTTCCCGGTTCCAACGCCTCGCCGTCGACCGTCGCGTTCTCGTTTGCCATTTAAATGTCGCCGATCCCCATGACCTCGTTCGTCAGCTCGATGCTCTCTTCCGCGTCGGCCTCGCCCATCATGGCGCGGATGGCATCCACGTTCTCCGGCACCACGTCGCTCTCGCGGTGGATGGACTGGAAGAGGTGGAGCTGGGTGCCGTCCACGCTGATGGAGTCCTCGAAGATCTGGTTCTCGTAGAGGTTCATCCGGTCGCGACCCCGGTCGAGGGCGAACTCCTGGAGTTCCCACCCGGAGTCGATGCCCAGGTCGCCGTCGACGACGTGGATGCGCGACTGTGAGGCGAGCAGATCACGGACCTCCTCGGCGCTCGGCTCCGCCCCGAGTTCCACGTTGATGCCGTGGAAGTGGTGTCGCACCGTCGGCACCTTCATCCCCATCGTCATGACCGGCCCCATGTCCGGGATGACTTCGAGGGCGTCCGGGCCGTGATGGGATGGAAGCGAGACCGGATCGGCCGAGATGACCGCGTGCTCGCCCCGACAGCGCACGAGTGTAATGGACGCACGCTCGACGCCGTACTCCTCGTGGAGCGGCGCGAACATCCGGTTCAGCCCCGTGGTGTTACAGGAGACGATGCGGACGTACTCCTTGTCGGTCGCTTCCGAGTAATTGGCCCGGGCAGTGAAGCTTGCCTCGGCCACGTCCGCCCCCTCGCCGCCCTGGAAGAGGGCGGGCGTGTCGTGTTCCTCGTAGACGGGGCGGTACTCCGCGCCCATCCCGGCCGGTGTCGCGTCGGCGACGATGTCGCTCGCGTCGATCAGGTCGTCGATGTCGCCCGCGACAGCCATGCCGGCGTCGTCCCAGCGGTCCTCGCGGCCCTCGGGAACGTAGATGTCGTAGCCACGCTTCGCGGCCGCGTCCGCCGTGTGGTTCGGACTGGCCTTGCCGATGCCGACGAGTTCCATGTCCGGCATCGAGTTCACTGCGTCGGCAACCCGCTTGCCGATAGTACCGTACCCGTTAACGCCTACGCGGATCATACGCGTCGTTGACCGCTCCCTCATATAGTACCGACGCCCATCGCATATTTTGCATGAACTTTCGTATTTAATGGCTGGGCGGACCCAGAACCGCCAGCGTCAGATGTCTATGGTCAATCCGAAACAGCAGGTCTCGAGTCGTGGTATCCGTATTCTGGGCGTCTTCGTCGCCGTCTACCTCCTGATCGGCTCGTATATGTACTTCTATCTCGACCTCCCCGCCCTCGCCTACGCCGCCTACGGCATCCTCAGCTGGGTCGGCGGCATGGTGCTGTTCTACCGTCTCCACCGCTCGTATATGGCGAACTTCGACCCCTAATCGCCCCGCCGCTCGCTCGCTTTCCCCCCCGGCGCCGCGTCTCCTTCAGGAACGTTCAGTTGCGCTTCCGGCAGAATCTTTCAGTAACGTTCATTTTAATAATGATCGATAATTACCTCATTAAATATATTGTGGTCGAGCCATAATTTGCTATCAGAACGATGGCCGCCGTCTTCGATCAGAACCAGTGGGGAACCGAGCCGGGTGGCGGTGTCGACAGCGCACGGGTCGCGCTCGGCGCCGTGATGGTGACGACACTCGCCGTCGTCGCGCTCGTCGCACACCTCGCCGGACCGGCCCTCGCGGCCAAGGCGGCGACCGCGATGCTCCCGATTCTGATTCTGTCCGCGCTCCGTACGCCGCTCGATGGCTGTTCGATCTACGGCCACTTCGCCCGCCGACGCTGACGCTACCATCGGCTGCGGCACTCCCCCCAGAGCCGGCGGCCAATGGCGTTACGAACCCGTTGAACCGGCTGGGTGAGCCCCGCCGCCCGCGCCCGCCGATACCACCGCCGCGTCCACGTCACGTCCATCACGTCGGCGTAGCGATCCGGATACTCACGTCTCAGCCGCCGCTCTAGCTTCGGGTCGAACGCCGTCCGCGGTACGTCCGGGTGACACATCCGGAACGCCTCCTCGAATCGACAGTGTCCGTCGGCTTCCGCCTCCATTCGCCACCCGAACTCCACGTCCTCGCGCCACTCGGAGAACGCCGACCGAAAACCCCCTACGTCGAGCGCGGCGTCACGGCGCGCCGCGAGGTTACAGCCGACGTAGTGGCGGGGTCCGAAGCTCCGACAGCCGCCGTACACCGGCCCCTCCAGACAGACCAGGTCCGGATCGGCCGCGAACGCCTCGTATGCGGTCGTCAGCCAGGTCTCCGGTGGTCTGGTGTCGTCGTCGGTCATCGCCACCACCTCGGCCGACGCCGCCTCCAGCCCCCGGTTGCGGGCCGCCGACCGGTCGACGGTACCGTCGTCGACGAGGATGATTTCGTACGGCCGATCGAGGGTCTGTGCCTCTAGCTCGTCGATGGTCGGTTCGTGGTCGTACGTCGGCACCGAGGGGACGACGACCGACACCGCCGGGTCCGCCGCTCGCCGCACGTACTCGATTCCCATGCCACGCGTTGACGGATCGACGGTGGATAAGCGTACGCCCGACCCCATTCGTTTTATCCGCCGGCGTGGTATCGAACCCCATGACAACTCCTTTCGAGACCGAGTCGCTCACGCCGCTTCACTGGATCGGCATCGTCCTCGCCAGCATCACCGGCGTCGTCCACCTCTACTTCGGTGTCCTCGCCATCGACACCGCGCAGGGTGTCAGCTTCGTCCTCGCCGGTGTCGCCTTCTTCGTCGCCATTTTCCTGCTTCTCGTCGACGTTCGCCGTCGCCTCCTCTATCTCGTCGGGATTCCGTTCACGGGCATCCAGGTCGTCCTCTACTTCGTCTTCAACTGGCCGGACGTGCTCAGTCCGGGCGGTATCGGGGACAAAATCGTTCAGATCTCCCTGATCGCTATTCTGGTCGTCCTCTACCGCCGCGAGTCCTGAGCGGTCAGGAGCAAGAGCGCGGTGACGACGCCACCTCCGGCCGTCGGGAGCCAGAACGCGGCGGCCCGGTAGACCAGCGCCGCGGCGGCGGCGACGGGCATCGCGACGCCGCCCACGGCCACGAGCAACCCGGTCAGCAGCGCCTCCGCGCTCGCCGTCCCGCCGGGCGTCGGCGACGCGCCGGCCAGCCGCGCGACGGGCACGACGACCAGCACCCGGACGGGCGAGACGGTGGCGTCGAGCGCCGCGAGCGAGAGCCACAGCGTCGCCGCCACCGCGAGATGGCCGCAAACGCCGAGCAGGAGGACGGCCGCGAGCCGTCGTCGCGAGTCACCGACGCGTTCGAGCGCGACGACGAATCCCCGGCTCCCTTCGACGATCCGTTCCCGGTCCGGCGGGTCGACGCCGGGGACCACGCCGCCGAGCCGTTCCATCCCGTCCCCGAGCCACCCGCCGGCGCGGACGACGAGTCGCTCGCGCCGCCGCCACGCTAGGACCGCGACGACGCCGGCCGCCGCCACGACCGCCGCGGTGACCACGAGGGCGACGCGGAGCGCGTCCCCGACGGCGGCCGTCGCGAGGATGGCGGCGCCCCCGCAGACCCCGAGACCGACGACGGCGACGGTGTTGGCGGCGCCCACGCTCACGACGCCCGCGAACCCGCGCTCGAAGGGAATCCCCTCGATCCGCGCCACCAGCGCCCCGCTCACCGGGTCGCCCCCCGCCTGTCCGAACGGCGTGACGTTGTTCAGGAACGCCGACGCCGCGAACAGCCCGACCGACGCCGGCAGCGTCGTCGGCGCGTCCAGCCGACGGAGGACGAGATGGAGCGAGACGCCCCAGGCGACAACGGACATCCAGCCGGCGGCGACGAGCGCCGCGGCGTCGGCGGGGTCGACCCGCCCGAGCGCCGAAACGATGGCGTCGACGCCGACGGTCCACAGGTAGAGCCACAGGCCGACGAGCGCGACGAGCGCCCACCCGGCCGTCCGCCGCCGGCCGTTACGCATCGTCACTCGACGCGGTAGAGGGCGTCGTAGCCGTGTGCGACGTAGCTCAACCGCCCGGCGTCGAGTTGGCGGCGGCGCGTCCGGAGCCAGTCGTCCGCGCCCGCGACTCGCCCGCCGACCGCCTCGGCGACGAACTCCAGAATCGTCGCGAGAAAGGCCCGCTCGTCGGCCGGATACGGGGGGTAGACGATCCAGTCCGACGCGCCGACGGCAAGCAGGTCACCGTCGCGGGCGCGACAGCGGTCGAGCAGGTGCCGGCCGGCGCGGGCGTCCCGGCCCGGTTCGGCGTCGATGGCGTCGTGGTACGCCGCGACGACGGCGTCGTCGGCCGGGTGGTCGGGTTGGAAGGTCGTCTCGCCGTCGAAGGTGATCGGCGCATACACCAGGCCACCCGGTGTCAGCGCGTCGGCGAAGGCGTCCAGCGCGCCGTCGACCGGAACCAGATCGAGAAACGCCTGTGCGACGACGCAGTCGGCCTCCGCCCCCTCGAACGCCGTCAGCGCGTCCCCCTGCTCGAACCGGACGGTCAGGTCGTCCACTCGAAATCCGCCCTCGATCCGGTCGCCGCCGCACTCGCTCGCCCGTCGCTCCCGAGCGTACTCGATCACGTCGGGGTCGCGGTCGACGCCCAGATAGTCGCCGGCGGTGACCCCCCAGTCGAGGAGTCGAGGTACCGTGACGCCCGTCCCGACGCCGGCCTCGCGAATCCGCGGCGCGTCCGGGAGTTCGTCGAGGAGGCGGTCACGGACCCGGTGGTCGAGCGCCCGGTCGTCGACCGTCCGCTTCGCCTCCAGATACCGCCGGTCGGCGTGCTCCATCAGAGGGCTCGCTCGTGACTCGCCCACGCGTCCTCGTCTTCCCACATCCGGACGGTCAGTTCCGTGGGCATCTCCGTGGGGACGCGCTCGACGAACCGGTCGCCGAACAGGCGGGCGAACCGCTCGACGCTCGGGTTCTCCCCCTCGAACTCCGGCAGGTCGTTCAAGAGCGCGTCGCGATACCGGGCCTCCAACTCGTCGAGCGCGGCGTTCACGGCGTCGATGTCGACGAGGTAGCCGTACTCGTTCAGTTCGGGGCCGGCGAGGCGGACGGCCACCTCGAAGTGGTGGCTGTGTACCTCCCCCTCCGGGCCGGGGTTCGGGACGGTCAGGAAATGCTGGGCGACGAAGTCCCGCGAAACCGAGAGCCGGTACATATCGGTTCGTTGCCGTGGAGTGACTTATACTGTCGGCCGGCCCGGTCCGGTCGCCTCCGCTACTCGTACGTCAGCAACACCTGTAGCGCGTTCTCCGGCCCCTCGTCGAGGAGGCGGTAGGCCTCGGCGGCGTCCTCGAAGGGGACGCGGTGGGTGACGAGGCGGTCGGCCGCCACGTCGTCCAGCCGTTCCCACGCGGTGTCTAGCCGCCGCTCCTTCGTCCACCGCCCCCGGAGGTCGGGCGCGAGCGTGCTCACCTGGCTCGAGGATACGTCGATCCGGTTGCGGTGAAAGAACCCACCCAGATCCGTTTCGGCGCGCTTGCGCCCGTACCACGACCCGACGACGATTCGCCCGTCGTAGCCGACGGCGTCGATGGCGTCGTCGAGCGTCGTCGGCTGCCCGGAGAGTTCGTACACCAGATCCGCGCCCGCCGGATCGCCCCGTTCGCCGACCCGCGCCGCCCGGTCGGGCGTCAGCGTCTCGTCGGCGCCGAGGCTCGCCGCCATCTCCCGCCGGTGAGCGACGGGTTCGACCACCGTCAACCGCTCCAGCGGGAACTCGGCGAGGACGCTCGTCGTGACGAGACCGACCATCCCCGCGCCGAAGACGACGACGCGTTCGCCCACCCGCGGCCGGCCGTCCATGACGAGCGTCGTCGCCGTCTCCGCGGTGGGGAGCAGGGCGGCCGTCGACGGAGACAGCCCCTCCGGGACGGGCACGAGGTCGTCCGGCGTGGCCGTGAAGTGGCTCTCGTGGGGGTTGAACGCGAAGACCGTCCGCCCGCGCCAGCCGTCGTCGACGGCCGATCCCGTCGCCACCACGTCGCCGACCGTCGCGTAGCCGTATTTGAGCGGGTAGCTCAGGTCGCCCGTGAGAGCGTCGATGCTCCCGTCGGCCGGGAGGTCGCGGGGCATCTCGCCCCGATAGATCAGGAGTTCGGTGCCCGAACTCACCGCCGAGACCCGTGTCTCGACGAGCACCTCGTCCGGATCGGGGCCGGAAATAGCCTCCCGTTCGATCCGGACCGTCCGGGGGCCGGTGAAGTAGAGTGATCGGCCGCTCGCCGGCGGGTCGACTCCGGATCGCCCGCCCTCGACGCTCCCTGTCACGCCCGGTCTAGCGCCGCGTGTCACTTCATACTGCCGCCCCTCACGACCCGGATGTCGTGGTGGCCGCTCCGACCGCGACTACAGCCGCCCGGTGACGGTCAGGTAGTCCCGAGCGAACGTCGCGAGCGACGGCACGAGGACCACGACGGCGACGGGATGAATCACGGACGCCGGCAGAACCGGCGCCAGCGCGACGGCGATAAAACCCATCTGGAGCGCGGCCAGCGGGCGACGAATCCGGCTCGCGGGCAGGTCGCCGACCGACCGCCCGCGTCGCGTTCGCCACCCGATCCCCGCGCGGTAGACGTACCGCGCGGCCGACAACGAGAGATACGCGACCGGGAGCCGTCCCCAGGCCACGGCAACGAGGGGTGCGACGAGAAAGCCCAGCGTGTCGAACGCGAGGTCGAGTTTCGCCCCGAGCGCCGTGGTTCGTCCCATCCGTCGGGCGAGGCTGCCGTCGACGAAATCGAGGACGACGCCCGTCCCGTAACACGCCGCGGGCGCCCACCGCACGACGGGGGTCACCGGCGGGACGAACAGGAACCCCGCCGTCGCGGCGTACAGCCCGCCGCGGGCCAGCGTGACCAGGTTCGGGGGCACAAGCGCCACGCCCACCCGGTCGGCGTCGAGGTGGTAGGCGACGAAGCCGACTTCGTACGCCAGTGCCGCGCCCGCGATCAGGACCCAGCGGTTCGCGGCCCCGCGTGTCGCGGCGTCGGCGACGACGGTCCACCCGCCGACCGCCACCGCCGCCGCCGCCACGCCCACGACGGCCGTGGCCGCTACGTGTCGACGCTCGGTGACGGTTCCCTCGCGACCGCTCATCGCTCGAACCCCGGCTCTTCCAGGGCGGCCAGCCGCTCGCGCCCCCCGTCAGTGAGACGATGTCCCGCCGCCGCGAGGTTCTCGACGACGTGATCCGGGTCGGTGCTCGACGGGATGGGGACGACGCCCCGGTCGACGTTCCACGCGAGGACGGCCGCCGCGGGCGAACAGCCCAGCTCCGCCGCCGTCTCCCGGACTGCGGGCTCGTCGAGCAGGCCCGGCGCCGACAGCGGCGAGTGTGCGACCACCCGGATGCCACGCTCGTGACACCACGACACCAGGTCGTCGCAGGGGCGGTACGGATGGCGCTCCACCTGCACCACCGCCGGCGGGACGCGGGAAAACTCGACGACTCGAGAGAGCGTCGCCCGGTCGACGTTACAGATCCCGAGCGACGCGACGAGACCCCGGTCGTACAGCGCCTCCAACCCCCGCCACGCCGCCTCCAGATCCACGTCCGCCGTTGCCCGCTCCCCATCGTCGTCCTCGGGGAAGGTCAGCCGCTCCTGCTCCGCGACCGGCAACTCGGCGAGGCCACGGAGCGGGCCGGTGTACGCCCACGCGTCCGGCCAGTGGAGCATGTAACAGTCGAGCGCGTCCACGCCGAGTGCGTCGAGTGTCGTCTCGCACGCCTCCGCGACGTGACCGTGGTTCGTGTTCCACGCCTTGCTCGCGAGAAAGAGCGCGTCGCGGTCGGGACTCCCCGGCGCCGCGAGAATCTCGCCGATTCGGTCCTCGTTGCCGTACAGTTCCGCGGAGTCGAGCAAGCGGTAGCCGGCGTCCAGCGCGGCCGCGATTGAGTCACGGCGGTCGACGTACTCGCCGTCGCGGTAGCGCGAACACCCGAAGCCGACGGGCGGCAGACGAAGGGCGGCGGCCGGCGGTCCCGGCGGGTCGCCGACGCCGCCCCGGCCGGCGTGCCCCCACACCGGTCGCCGTTGCTCGCGCGTGGCGACGCCGCCCCCGTCGACGGCGACGCTCGCCGCCCGTTCGGCCGCCTCCTCGACGGCGTTACAGACGGCAACGACGTGGGCGCCCCGCCGCGCAGTCGCCCGGTCGGGCGCCCCTCGATCCACGCTCGCCGCCAGTCGCTCGGGGCCGGCGAGATACGGCGTCCGGGACGAGGGCTCCTGCAGCGCCATCGACGTATACTCCCGTCCCTCGCGGCCGAAGGCGACGTGGTGGCCCGGCTCCCCCCCGAGGTCGCCGGCGTCGTCGAGGTAACACGAGCCGTCGTCGCCGTGGAGTTCGAGGCTCGTGAACTCCCGGCTTCGGTGGGGCGCGTAGAAACTCGCGGTCAGGCGGACCAGCGGGCCGTCCGCGAACGACAGCGTCGCCTCGATGTGGCTCGGCCGCGTCGGCCGCTCGGCCGCGCGGTCGGGCCACGGGTCGGCGGCGTCGGCGACGCGAACCCGCTCGACCGGGCCGAACCACGCGACGAGGAGGGTCAGCGGGTAGACCGCTCCGTCGTACAGCGGCCCCACGTCGAGAAAGGAACCGGGGTCGTCGTGCCACTCGGTCACCCGCCCGACGTGAGCGTGGGCGTAGGCCAGTCGCACCCGGCCCAGACGGCCGTCGTCGAGCGCCCTTCGCACGAGCCGCTGGGCCTCGCAGGTGTCGTTGATCGGCGCACAGCCAAGCGCCAGTCCCCGGCGCTCCGCGAGCGTGACTAGGTCCCGCGCCCGCCCGCCGTCGAGCGCGAGCGGTTTCTCGCTCCAGACGTGTCGGCCGCCCCGCAGAGCACGCTCCGTCACGTCGGCGTGGGCGCCGTGGCTCGTGCAGTTCAGGATCAGGGGGCTCGCCTCGGCGTCGAGCATCACGTCGAGGTCCGTGTACGCCCGCCCGCCACACTCGGCCGCGAAGTCGGCGGCGCGGTCGGAATCGATGTCGCAGACGGCGGTCACCGAAAGCCCCGAGTCGTCGAGCGTGGCGGCGTACTTCCGGGCGACGGCGCCACACCCGACGAACGCACACTCCATACCCTCCGGCGGGCTGCCGTCGTAAAAAGTCCCGCGCCGGGGGCGGCGAGGCGTGCGAGTCACCAGTTATCGGTGGGCCGTCTCGGCGACCCGCCGATAACGACTCTGGATAAACCGTCGACAGCGATCGGTATAAGTCGCGCCGCCGCCGACGGAGTGACATGGCGCGGGTGGCGGTCCTCCACAACACGCTCGACGGCCGGGGCGGCGCCGACGCCGTCTGCCTCCACGTCTGTGAGGCCCTCCAAGCCGTCCACGACGTGACGCTCGTTACCCTCTCGCGGTCGTCGCTCGCCGACCTCAACGCGCTGTTCGATACCGACGCCGACGTGCGGGTCCACCGCCCGGCCGGAACCGGCGTCGTCTGTCGGGCGTTCGACGCCCTCCCCGACCGGTACGGGCCGCAACTCGCCGCCCGGAGCGTCCTGCTCCGTCGGCTCTTTGCCCCCCACGCCGCCGACTTCGACGCCGCCGTCAGCACCGCCAACGAGTTCGACCTCCCGCTTCCCTCGCTCCAGTATATCCACTTCCCGCAGTTCAACTGCCGGCACGCGGCGGCCGGTGACGACCCCCGCCTCGACCCGCTGTGGAGCCGCCTCGCCGGCGTCGGCGACCGGAGCCTCCCCGCCGACGCCCACCTCCTCGCCAACTCCGGGTGGACGGCCGACGCCGTCGAGTCCATCTACGGGCGGCGGCCGGGCGTCCTCGCCCCGCCGGTCGATCCGGTGCCGAACCCGCGGCCGTGGGAGGACCGCGAAGCGGGCGTCGTCGTCCTCGGGCGTCTCGCCCCGGACAAGCGGCCGCTCGAAGCGATCGGGATCGTCGACGGCGTTCGTGCCCGTGGCTACGACCTGCACTGCCACCTCGTCGGCTCGACGTCGACCATCTACGCCGACTACGCCCGTCGGGTGGCCGCGGCCGCGGCCGAGCGGTCGTACGTCACCCTCCACCGCGACGCCGCCCGCGAGCGGGTGATGGAACTGCTCGCCACGCACCGCTACGGCCTGAACTGCAAACCGGCGGAACATTTCGGGATGGCGGTCGCCGAATACGTCGCCGCGGGGATGGTCGCGTTCGCGCCGGACACGGGCGGGCAACGGGAGGTGCTCGACGGCCGGTCGGACCGCCTGTTCGACTCGACGCCCGACGCCGTGGCGACGATGACCGCGGCGGTTGCGAACGACGACCGACCGACGCTCCCGCGGGACCGGTACGCGAGCGATCGGTTCCACGCGGCGATCCGTGAGGGCGTCGCGGCGGTGCTGGGAACGGCGGAGGGTGTGGCGTAGCGTCAGTCCTCGTCGTCGCGCGTCTCGCTCAGATGCTCCCAGATTTCCGTGCAGCCGGCGCCCGCCTCGACATCGGAGAGATGGTTTCGCGCGTCCGCAGATTCGTCTTCGGCGTCGGTGTCCGACGACTTCGTCACGACTTCGCTGTTCTCGGTCATCGATCACCCGTAGACGATACGGCCGCATAAGGCCGTGTTCGGGCATAATTGCTACCCGTTCTCCCGTATTGGGGCGGTCCTTTCCGGTATCCGTGACGCGCCGATTCGCGGTGAGTGGCGCTCTCGTCGCCCGATTACACCCGATTACGCCCCCGATTCGGCGTCCGAGGACCGGCAAGCGTCGCAGTCGCCGACGGGCTTACCGCCGTCCACTCCCTTCCCGACACCATGACGACCGCGGTTCACCAGCTCGACGACGGGGCCTGGGTCAGCGTCAACGACTCCCGTGAGGTGAACGTGAGCGACCTCTGGCGGCTCGCTCGCCACGATTTCTGTTCCTGCCGCCTCGCCGACTTCCTCGCCGAGGGCTTCGTCGAAGTCGCCCCGGACGGCGCCGACGTGGAGGCCCGCATCGCCGGCCAGTGCATCCAGTGCGGCGCGAGCGGCGTCACGGACTGGCTGACGCTCGGCCGCGTCGACCCCGAAACCGGCGCGTTCCGCCCCGTCGTGCCCGAGAGCGTCCACGTACCGGGTCGCCGGTACCGACTCGCGACGCCGCGCTGATCACTACCGGCAATAATTGTCGTATCCCCGGAGAGCCGGGGAAGGTTGACGACGTGCCGCACCGTATATGTGCGCGTACACTCTAGCCTTCCATGCCAACCAAGGTCGAGCGTTGGAAGGACGAGACCTACGGGATGGAGATACGCGACCATCTCCTCCGGTTCGCCGAGGAGGGGTGGGACGCCATCCCCGACGACGAACACGACGCCTGGTTCGAGCGGTTCAAATGGTGGGGGCTGTACCACCAGCGGAAGGGCCAGGAGAGCTACTTCATGATGCGTATCGGCACGCCGATGGGGCGGATGACGCCCGAACAGCTTCGGACGGTCGGCGAGGTGGCCAACGAGTACGCCACCGGCCCGGTCGACAACCCCGAGTTCGGCGCCGCCTACGCCGACTTCACCACCCGGCAGTCGATCCAGCTTCACTGGATCAAAGTCGAGGACATCGAGGACATCTGGGACGAACTGGAGTCAGTCGGCCTCTCGACGATTCAGGCGTGTGGCGACTCCTGGCGCAACATCGTCGGCTCGCCCGTCGCCGGCCGCGACGCCGACGAACTGATAAACGTCTGGCCGGTCGTTCAGGAACTCCACGACACGTTCAAGGGCAACGACCTCTACTCGAATCTCCCCCGGAAGTGGAAAGTCGCCGTCACCGGCGACCGCCGCGGCGCCGGCCAGGGCGACATCAACGACCTCGCGTTCGAACCCGCGACCAAGGAGATCGAGGGCGAGGTGGTTGAGGGGTTCAACGTCAACGTCGGCGGCGGCCTCGCCCGCAAGGAGCCCCGATTCGCCCGCGACATCGACGTGTTCTGCCGCCCCGAGAACGCGACGGACGTGGCCGCCGGGCTCTCCGCGCTCTTCCGTGACTACGGCGACCGCGAGGACCGCTTCAACGCCCGCATCAAGTTCCTCGTCGACGAGTGGGGGGCCGAGAAGGTCCGCACCGTGTTGCAGGACGAGTACGTCGACTACGAACTCCCGACCGCGGGCGAGGGGCTTCGCGACGAGTACGACTACAACGCCGGCCGCGCGGACGCCGCCGGCGACTACATCGGCGTCCACGACCAGAGCGACGGCCGGAACTTCGTCGGCCTCTCCGTCCTCGTCGGCCGCATGGCCGCCGACGACGTGATCGAACTCGCCGACCTCGCCGAGGAGTACGGCTCCGAGATGATCGGCCTGACCCAGCGACAGAACGTCATCGTCGGCGACATCGCGGACGAGGATCTGGACGACTTCCTCGGCGAGGATCTCCTCTCGGAGTACTCGCCGGACCCGCATCCGTTCATGCGCGGCTCCATCGCCTGCACGGGGACCGAATACTGCTCGCTCTCGATCGTCGAGACGAAAAATCGGATGGTGCGCTACGGGCGCTGGCTGCGGGACAACGTGCCCGTCCCCGAGGGCGTCGAGGACTTCCACATCCACCTCTCGGGCTGTACTGCCTCCTGTGCCCAGCCACAGATCGCCGACGTTAGCCTGCGGGGGATGAAAACGCGCAAGGACGGCGACGCCGTCGAGGCGTTCGACGTGGGACTGGGTGGCGGCCTCGGCGAGAACCCGCAGTTCGCCGACTGGGTGAAGATGCGCGTCCCCGCCGACGAGATTCCGGGCTACATCGCCAACCTGCTCGACACCTACGAGACGGAGCGTGCGGGTCCCGAGGAGTCCTTCCGCGACTTCGTCGCCAACCGCGACGAGGACGCCCTCGCCGCCCTCGCCGAGTCCGAGGAGACGAGCTACGACGACCCGTATCTCGGCAACACGAAGATGACGTGGTACCCCTACGCCGAGGACACGTCGATGGACGCCTCGCCCGCCCCGACGGACGGGCAGGGTAACTCCCTCCCCTCCGACGACTGATCATGGCCGACCGCGTGCTGAAGGTCAACGCCTTCACGACGTTCGATCTACTCGACGCCAGCGTCGAGGGCCACGGGTTCGAGGAGGCGGCGTTCGCGACGCTCAACGTTCGCACCGCCCGCGAGGCGCCCGAAGTGGTCTCGCTCGAACTCGAACTCGACAACACCGAGTTGGAGTCGGTGCCACCCCACGCCGACCGCGTGACGCTCTCGGCGGCCGAGGCGCGAACGCTCGCGAGCGAACTGGAGGCCGCCGCGGACCGCGTGGTCGCGACCGAGGACGATCCATGAGCACCATGACGACCGGGACGGTGTATCTCGTCGGCGCCGGCCCGGGCGACCCCGAACTCATGACCGTCAAGGCTCGGCGCCTTCTCGATTCGGCCGACGTGGTCTTTCACGACTCGCTCGTCGGCGACGGCGTCGTCGACTCGATTCCCCACGACGTGCGCGTCGAACCCGTCGGCAAACGGGCGGGCGGCGAGCGCACGCCACAGGCCGAGATCAACGACCGACTGGTCCGGGCGGCCCGGGCGGGCCGCGAGGTGGTCCGCCTGAAAGGCGGCGATCCGACCATCTTCGCCCGCGGGGGCGAGGAAGCCGAGCATCTCGCGCGCCACGATGTCCCCTTCGAGGTGGTGCCGGGGATCACGAGCGCCGTCGCCGCTCCCGGCGTCGCCGGCATCCCGCCCACCCACCGCGACCACGCCTCGACGCTCGCGGTCGTGACCGGTCACGAGGACCCCACGAAGGCGGACAGCGCCCTCGACTGGGACGCCCTGTCGGGACTCGTCGACGCCGGCGGAACGCTGGTGATCCTGATGGGCGTCGGCCGCCTGCCGGACAACACGGCCGCGCTCCGGGCGGCGGGCGTCGCCGCCGACACGCCCGTCGCGATGATCGAGCGCGCGACCCTGCCCGACGAACGGGTCGTCACGGGCACCCTCGACACAATCGTCGACATCGCCGACGCGGCGGGGATCGAACCCCCCGCCGTCACCGTTGTCGGCGACGTGGTCGGCGTCCGCGAGACGGTCGCACGCTGTCTCGGCAGCAGCGACGCGATGGCGGAGGCCCCCGTCGCGACACCCCACGTCGTCGGGGTGACCGACAGTGACTGACGCCGACGGCGACTGGCCGCTCGAGCGCCTCATGACCGAAGTCGTCGGCTCCGGGACGAAGTCGGCCGAGGACATGACCCGCCGACAGGCCGGCGAGGCCATGCGCCGCATCCTCGACGGCGACCCCGACCCCACCACCCTCGGCGCGTTCTGGCTGGCGAACCGCTGGAAACACAACACTGCCGAGGAACTCGCCGCCTTCACCGACGAGATGTGTGACCGCGTCGAGTACGCCGAACCCGACGCCGACCCCGTCGACTGCGGCGCCAACTACGACGGCAAGGGCCGCACCGCCATCCTCGGCGTCGCCGCCGGCGTCGTCGCTGCCGGCGCGGGCACGCCCGTCGTCGTCCACTCCGGCGACCGGGTGCCCACGCAGAAACGGGACGCGTACAAACACGTCTTCGACGAACTCGGCGTGGCGACCGAACTGACGCCCCGCGATTCGGCCGACATGGTCGACGCGACGGGCGTCGGATTCTACTACCAGCCGGCGTTCAACCCCACCGTCGACGACCTGTTCGACCGCCGGGATCGGATGGGCGTGCGCACGTTCGTCAACACCGTCGAGACGCTCGCCAACCCCGCCGGCGCGAGCGTCCACCTCGGCTCCTTCTACCACCTCGCGTTCGCGAAGAAGGTGGTCGAGACGTTCGAGCGGAGCACGTTCCACGACCCCGATCGAGTCATCATGTTCCAGGGGATGGAGGGGTACGACGACATCCGACCCGGCTACACCAAGGTGGCCGACTGGTCCGCCGACGGCTCCTTCGAGGACTACGAAATCGAGACGGCCGCGTACGGTATGGACTTCGATGAGGCGGACCTGGAAGTCGACGACGTGGCCGGCGACAGCGCCCGCCTCACGCGCGAGGTGGTCGTCGGCGACCGGACCGACCACTGGGCCGACGCCGTCGCCCTCAACGCCGCGTTCAGGATCTACGCCGGCGGCGACGCCGACTCGCTCGACGCCGGCCTCGACGCCGCCCGCGCCGCCATATCGGACGGCTCGGCCGCCGCCGTCCTCGACGACCTGCGGGCGTTCTGACCGACCGCGCCCCTTACCTTCCCGCCCCGACAACCGCATCCATGACCGACGCCGACGACGTGCTCCGCCCGAGCGACGTGGGCAATACCGAGGCCCCGTCCGTCGACGAGAAGCCATACAAGATCATCTTCGAGGCGAACAAGTGCATCGGCACCGGCAAGTGTGCCGAAGTCTCGGCGAACTGGGACCTCGATCTCGATACGGGGCTCGCGCGCCCGCAGACCTACTACGTCGACGAGGCCGACCTGGCTCACAACGTCCGCGCCGCCGAGGTCTGTCCGGCCAAGAAGGGTCGGGGGGTCATCCACGTGATCGACCGCCGGACCGACGAGGAGATAGCGCCCGACCCCGACGGCGACGGGACGCTGAGCGTCGACTGGTGATCAGGCGTCGTCGCTCGTCTCTTCGAGTTCGGCCGCCAGTACGCCCTCCGCGGCGTCCCGCACCGCCGTCTCGGTCCCCATGTCCCGGGCGGCCGTCCACACGGCCGGCGACTCGGCGACGGCACGGACCGCCGCCCGCCGCCGCTCCGGATCGACGCGCCGCCGTTTCAACTCGTCCCGTAACTCCCCGACGACCGTCGCCACGACGCCCGACCCGTCGACGACGGACGCCAACTCCCGCCGCAGGTGGCGGCTCACCGCCGGACTCGTTCCGCTCGTCGTCACCGCGACGGTCACGGGGCCGTCCTCGACCGTCGCGGGAACGACGACGCTCCCCCGGCCCCTGTCGCCGCTCCGATCCGCCCGGTTGACGAGGACGCCCCGCTCGGTCGCGGCCGACGCGATGGCGGCGTTGAGATCCGTGCCGTCAGTGGCGGCGACGACGAGGGCGGGGTCGGCGGCGTCGAGCCACGCGGGCACGTCCGCGGGCGTCGGCGCGGCACGGACCAACTCGCTTCCCCCGAAGTCGGCGTCGGTGAAGGTGGGGCTGACGACGACGACGCGCGCCTCGCGGGCGAACCGGCGCGCCTTCCGCGCGCCGACGGCGCCGCCGCCGAACACCAACACCGTCTCGCCGCCGAAGTCGTGGCCGAGTGGGATCACGGTGGCCTCTCGGGGGCGACGGTGAAAAGCCGTCCCCTCACCCGAACGATTTTGTCGCCGCCGCCGTATGCCGAGCCATGTTCGGCCGGGTGCTCGACTGGCTGGGGATCGAACGCGGTACCGACGGGGACGACGACCCCCTCGACTGGACCGATCCCGGCGTCGAGTACGGTGGCGACGGCCCGCCCCGACGCTACACCTGTCCGGAGTGTGCCGCGACGGTCGAGGGGGTCGGCCCCGACGAACAGGTGACCTGCCCCGAGTGTCACACGGCGTTCAAGGGTGTCCTCGTCCCGGACTACGCGGTCTGTCCGGACTGCGGAGCGGGGATCGACGAGTTCGAGTTCTACCCGGAGACGCGCCGCGACACCGAGTTCGCCGCGTGTTCCTGTGGCTATCGGTGGGAGAGTGATCCCCGCTAACCCTCGATCAGCGTCGTCTCCTCGCCGTCGGCGTGGTGGAGGGTCACGTCGTGACGGGTGTGGCGGGCGTGGGTGCGCGCCCAGCGCCGGGCGGCACTCTCCGAGAGGCGTTCGACGCCGTCCGGACACCGCCGACACGTCGCCCGCCACGTCGACACGCCGTCCGGATAGTGACCCGTGTGGCGTTCGTGATCGAGTGCGAACTGCTCGACCGCGCGGTTGCCGGCCATCAGTTCGTCGAGTTCGTACGAGAGGGTCCACTCCCGGCCACACCGTTCACACGAGACGGTCGGTTCGTTCTCTGACACGCCAGCCGCTACGGCCGCGACGCTCTTGAACGTGTAGTCACGGTCGTCGACCGTCCGCTCCGAGCGGGTGGGTCACGTACCGTCGAAAGGGGGAGGAATCGTGACAGGGGGGAACGCCACGATCCACGATCGGCGATCGACTGTCCACCGGCACGACGAAACGTCCACGTATGGGGTGCCTCCACCAACCGGTGGACGCGATAATACTGGGGTGGGATCGAAGTAATCCTTTTGATTCTATGCCACTTGTCGACACGTCTCCGGAATACGCACCCCCGAGCGGCCGATCTTCGATCGGCGGCGCGGGGATTTAAAAGAGCCCGGTGACGTTGCCGTCCGCGTCGACGTCCATGCCCTCGGCCGCCGGTTCGGCGGGGAGTCCCGGCATCGTCAGCACGTCGCCCGTCAGGACGACGACGAAGCCCGCGCCGGCGTCGGGGTAGCACTCACGCACCGTGAGCGTCCAGTCGTCTTTCGGCGCGCCCTTCCGTGCCGGGTCGTCCGTCGTCGAGTGCTGGGTCTTCGACAGGCAGACGGGCATGTCGCCGTAGCCCTGTTCTTCCAGTCGCGCCAGGTCGTCCTGTGCCTCCTCGGTGAAGTGGGCGCCCTCGGCGCCGTATACGTCGGTGGCGACCGTCCGAATCTTCTCTTCCAGGCTCGCGTCGAGGTCGTAGAGGGGTTCGAAGTCGCCCTCGTCGCTGTCGGCGAGGTCACGCGCCGTCTCGGCGAGTTCCGCGGCCCCCTCGCCGCCGTCGGCGAAGGCGTTCGAGACGACGACCGGATACCCTTGCTCCTCGCAGTGGTCGACGATGGCCTGAATCTCCGCGTCCGTGTCGGTCGGGAAGCGGTTGATGGCGACGACGAACGGCACGTCGAACTGCTCGATGATACCGGCGTGGTGGTCGAGGTTGACCATCCCGTCGCTCACCGCCTCGGGGTTCGGCTCTTTCAGTTCGTCGTAGTCGACCGGCCACATATCGAGGCCGTGGTATTTCATCGATCGCACGGCGGTCGTCAGCACCACCGCGTCGGGCGCGACGCCGTGCCGGGAGACGATGTTGCCGAACTTCTCGAAACCGAGGTCGGCGGCGAAGCCCGCCTCCGTGACGAGGTAGTCGCCGAGCGCGAGGCCGAGTTTGTCGGCCACGAGCGAGTTGGTGCCGTGGGCGATGTTGGCGAAGGGGCCACCGTGGACGAACGCGGGCGAGCCCTCGATGGTCTGGACCAGGTTCGGTCGCAGGGCGTCTTTGAGGAGCATCGCCATCGCGCCCTCGATGCCCAGGTCCGAGACGGTGACGGGGTCACCCGTCGAGTCGTAGGCGACGATGGTCCGCGAGAGCCGCTCTTTGAGGTCCGCGAGCGAGTCCGCCAGACAGAGCACCGCCATCACTTCCGAGGCGGCCGTGATCTGGAAGCCGTCCTCGCGGGGCGGGCCGTTGGTCGTGCCGCCGAGGCCGACGACGACCTCCCGGAGCGCGCGGTCGTTCATATCGAGTGCGCGCTTCCAGGCCACCTCGTCGACGTCGACGTCGAGGTCGTTGCCGTAGTGGACCTTGGTGTCGAGGGTCGCCGAGACGAGGTTGTGTGCCGTCGTCAGCGCGTGGAGGTCGCCCGTGAAATGGAGGTTGATGTCCTCCATCGGGAGTACCTGCGAGTAGCCGCCGCCGGCGGCGCCGCCCTTGATGCCGAACACCGGTCCGAGCGACGGCTCCCGCACCGCGACGACGCCGTCATCGCCGAGGTGGTTCAGCCCCTGGCCGAGGCCGACGGTCGTCACCGTCTTTCCCGCGCCCTTCGGCGTCGCCGTCGTCCCCGTGACCAGGATGAGGTTCCCCTCGTCGGCGTCGGTGAGCGTCCGCTGGATCGCGTCCTGTTCGACCTTCGCGATGCCGTTGCCCTGTGGGTCCAGATCCTCGGGGCCGAGACCGATATCGCCGGCTACGTCTTCGATGGGACGTGTCTCAGTCGCCCGCGCGATTTCCATGTCCGTCGGTGCGTCCGCGCCATCCGTGTCGTCCGAAGCCATCTCAGGGGGATAGACGATGCCCCCCTATGTAAGCGACCGGGGCCATGTGTACACCGTTTTATTCCCGACCCCTCACTTCTCCACGTCGAGCAGCGCGACCCGTTCGGCGACCAGGTCGGCTAGGTCGCCGTCCACGACGCCGAGTTCCGCCTCGGTCACGTCGAAGAAGGCTCGCACCCGATCCACGTCCACCGTATCGAGCGTCGCCGCCGGATCGAGCAGGTCGGCGACGGCGTCGGCCGCGGCCGCTTCCGCCGCCTCGTCGCCCGCCGTGTCGCTCACGACGACGGCCACGGGCGTCCGGCCCTCGCTCACTCCCATCGCCAGCGCGTCGTCGATCTGTCTGCGCCCGGCCGCGTACAGCAGGATCTCGACCCCCCGTTCACGCGCCACGTTCTCGCCGCGGTCGAACGCGCGGTCTGCCAGTTCGACGGCGCGTTCGAGGTGGTTCCGGCCGACGACGTAGCGCGCGTCGAACGCCTGCACCGTGACGCCGTGGTCGGCGGCGATATCGTCGATCCGGTCCAGAAAGGCGTCGAGGTCGGCTATCCCGGCGACGCCCTCGACGACTCTCACCCGAAATCACCCAGGCTGGCCTGGCCGTCGGCGTCGCCGGTGACGTCGGCTTCGCTCACGTCAGCTTCGTCGACACGCACGCCGTCCATCGACGGGTCGCGCCGGCCGGCGTTCTCCAGAATCCGCTCGGCGGTCCGCTCGCGCCCCCGGAGCGCGCCGAGGACGGTTCCCTTGTCGGCCTCGCGGAGGTCGGCGCGGGATTCGACGCCGGCCTCGAACAGCCGGCGTGCGCGCTTGCGGCCCACGTTTCGCACCCCCGCCAGATCGAGCAGTTCCTCGCGGACGCCGTACTGGACGCGCTTTTTCGCCTCGCGCACCGCGACGACACAGTCGAGGTCGAGGTCGGCCGCGAGCCGTTCGGCCGCGCCCAGCAACCACTCCGCGGTGTCGACTTTCCCCCGCACGTCGCCGGGGCCGACGCCGTAGCGTTCGGTGATGCGGTCCTCGTCTACCTCCCGTGCCCAGTCCTCTAACAGCTTCGCCGTCTTCAGCGCCGACAGCCACTCCTCGAAGCGCACGTCCTCGAACTCCGAGGGGACGCGCCCGAGGAACTCCGCTTCGCGTTCGTAACAGAGTTCGGTGTAGGTCTCCCGGTCCCCCGACTTCAGGTAGAGTTCGTACATATCCGGCGTCCGGGAGACGAGATGATAGCAGCCGAGCGGCGTCGGGTCCTCGGCCTCGCGGAGGCCGTCGACGATTTCGGCCGCGCTCATCGGATCGAGATAGAGTCGGGAGACGGTGTGGCCGAGGCTCGTCGCGGTCACCTCCTCGCCCGCCCGCTCCACGAAGTCGTTGGCGGCGAGGTAGTCGAGCGTCGAGTCGACGACGGATTCCAGACGGTTCGTGTCACCGGACTGTGTGGCGTACAGCGTCCGATCGAGGAAGTCGAGGAGGCCCTCACGGGTGCGGGCAAACCCCGAGGCGACCGTCGCCAGCAGGTGGGTGCGCATCGCCGGCTCCCGCGCGAGTTTCGACTGCACGGGCTCCGGATCGGCCCACACGTACCGCTCGAACAACTCGTCCATGGTGTCGTGGTCGTTCGCCAGCAACACCGCTTCGCCGTAGGGGTCGAGTCCCGGCCGGCCGGCGCGCCCGAACATCTGGTGGACCTCCAGCGTATCGAGGGGTTTCATGCCGCCGAACTCGCCGTCGTAGCGCCGCCAGTCGCGGACGATCACCCGCCGGCTGGGCGTGTTGACACCCGCCGCGAGCGTCGGTGTCGCACAGATGGCCTTCAGCAGACGGTCGCGGAAGGCGTCCTCGACGAGCGTTCGGTGTTCGGCCGAGAGCCCGGCGTGGTGGAAGGCGGCTCCCTTTCGGACCACCGCGGCCAGGTCCTCGCTCGTCTCGGTGTCGGAGACGCCCTCCACCTCGTCGGCGAGTGCGGCGAGAGCGTCGCCGTCCTCGGCCGTCAGTGCGTCGGCGGTCACGTCCGCCAGCCGTCGCGCCGCCGCCTCCGCGTTCCGCCGGGAGTTGACGAAGACGAGCGACGAGCCGTCCTCGTCGAGCGTGTCGGCGACGAGGGCGGCGGTGGGGCGCTCGCCCGACCCGACCGGCACCTCGCGTTGCTCGCCGTCGTCGAAGGTGATGGCGTCGCCGTAGTGGACGCCGCTCCGCAGATCGATCGGTCGCCACTCCGACTTGACGAGTTCGGCGTCGAGCCAGTCGGCCACCGCGTCGGCGTTGTCGACGGTCGCCGACAGGGCGACGACCTGCAGGCCGGGGTTGATCCGGCGGAGTTTCGCGAGCGTCACCTCCAGCGTCGGGCCACGCGACGGGTCGTCGACGAGGTGGACCTCGTCGGCGACGACGCAGGTGAGGTCGTCGATCCACGGCGCGCCGTTGCGAACCAGCGAGTCCACCTTCTCGCTCGTCGCGACGACGATGTCGCGGCTCGCGAGCCACTCCTCGCTCGACTCGTAGTTGCCCGTCGACACGCCCACCTCCACGTCGAAGTCGGCCCAGCGCTCGAACTCGGCTTTCTTCTCGCTGGCGAGGGCGCGGAGGGGGACGATATAAAGCGCCGTGCCACCCCGCTCGACGCTCGACAGCATGGCGAGTTCCGCGATCAGGGTCTTGCCGCTGGCCGTCGGAACGCTGGCGACGAGGCTCTCGCCCTCGGTGGCGCCGGCGTCGACGGCCGCGGCCTGTGGGGGATAGAGCTCCTCGATCCCCGCCTCGCGGAGGGCGCCGGGCACGCCCGCAGGCAGGCCGGGGATGTCCGCGGGGTTCATCTACACCGGCCTTGGCGCGTCCCCGCGTTTAACCTGTCGGGTCTCGTCGCCCCGTCACGGGCGTTTAATAGTGTTTATTGTAACTGGTTACCGGTGAGTCGCCAAGGCGGTCCGGCGACCCACCGGTAATGACTTACAACAAACACTATAAGTCTCGTCCGGCCCACCACCGACTGATGTCCACTCGAACGATCGAGGCCGGCGAACTGACCGCGGGCGAGATTCTCGACGCTCTCGACTCCGGCCAGCGCCTCGTCGTCCGCGTCGAGATGCTCGGCGGCGTCCACGAGGTGACGCTCCGCCACGACGGCACGACCTACTACTGCGATACGCCGACGACGCTGCACAAACACCAGTCGGTCGACGGGATGCGGACGTGTATCGAGCGGATGGGGTACGGCCGGGACGAATAGGCAAGCTACGCGGCGGTGCCGCAGTTTTAACCGCACCCGGAGCCAACGGCGGGTATGGCAGACACCGGCCCCGACGCTCCCGACATCGAGGAGCTCGTCGGCGTCGAGGAACCGGGGTTTCAGCACGTCCTCTCCTGTGTGTTCGGGATTCAGGACCACGAGAGCCGGACGTATCTCGTCCTCCTCGACAACCCGGGGAGTACGGTCGCCGAACTCGCCGAGGAACTCGACCGTGACCGGAGCAACGTCAACCGATCGCTGACGACGCTGCTGGAGAAGGGGCTGGCCGACCGGGAGCGCCGACTGCTCGACCCCGGCGGCTACGTCTACCAGTACACCGCGACGCCGCTCCCCGAAGCCAAGGAGCTGATGCATCTGACCCTCGACGAGTGGGTCGAACAGGTCCACGACGCCATCGACGGCTTCGGTGGGGGAGACGCGTGAGCCCACCGCCCCGACCTCGAACCCGTCCCGTTTTTCACTTCGCGGCCCATTCCACCCCCAATGAGTACTAGCCTCGATCTGACCGCGCCGACCCCCGCGGCGCCGGCCGTCGCCGACGACGGCGTCTGGCTCGCCTGTATCGAGTGCGGCGAGACGTACGCCCCCTTCGAGTCGATCCGGTACACCTGCGACGCCTGTGACGGGCTGTTGGAGGTTCGCTACGCCGACCCGCCGACGTTCGCGGACTTCGAGGGCCGCGAGCGCGGTGTCTGGCGCTACGCCGACGCGCTCCCCTTCGACGAGGGCGTCTCGCTTCCCGAGGGCGATACGCCGCTTCACCACGTCCCGCGTCTGGAAGACGAGGTTGGCGTCGAGCGCCTCCGGATCAAACACGAGGGGATGAACCCGACCGGGGCGTTCAAGGATCGGGGCATGACGGTCGGCGTCCGCGTCGCGAAGGAACTCGGCGTCGGCCGTCTCGCCTGCGCCTCGACGGGGAACACGAGCGCGGCGCTCGCGGCCTACGGCGCCCGCGGCGGCATGGAGACGCTCGTGCTCCTCCCCGCGGGGAAGGTGGCGTCGGGCAAGATCGCCCAGGCCGCGCTCCACGACGCCCGCATCCTCGAAGTCGACGGCAACTTCGACGACTGCCTCGACATCGTCCAGGACCTCGCCGCCGCGGGCGAGGTGTACCTGCTCAACTCGCTGAACCCCTTCCGGCTGGAGGGGCAGAAGACCATCGGGCTGGAGATTTTAGAGGAGTTCATGGCCGATCACGGCACGTATCCCGATCGCATCGTCCTCCCCGTCGGCAACGCGGGCAACACCGCGGCGCTGTACAAATGCTTCCGGGAACTCGTCCAGAGCGGGGCGCTCGCGCCCGCCGACGTGCCGAAACTCACCGGCGTCCAGGCCGAGGGCGCGGCGCCGATGGTCGAAGCGATCGAGGAGGGCAACGACGAGATCCGTCGGTGGCCCGACGTGGAGACCATCGCCACCGCCATCCGCATCGGCAACCCGGTGAACGCGCCGAAGGCGCTGCCGGGCATCCGAAATACGGGCGGGACCGCCATCTCCGTCTCCGACGAGGCGATCACCGACGCCCAGCGAGCCCTCGCGAGCGAGGGCGTCGGCGTCGAACCCGCCTCCGCCACCTCCGTCGCCGGCCTCCGGAAACTCCGGGAGCGGGGCGTCGTCGCCCCCGACGAGCAGGTCGTCTGTCTCACGACGGGTCACCTGCTGAAAGACCCCGACGCCGCCTTCGAGGCGGGCAACGATCCCGAACCCGTCCCGAACGACGCCGAGGCGGTGCTTGACCACATCGCGGAGTAGACGCTCCACCCGTTCGGCCCGACGTGTGACACCCGTCTGACGAGGCTTTTTGCCAGCGTGGCTGTGACTCACACGCATGCCACCGAGCGGCCTTCCGACCGGGACGGTGAGTAGCGGTCGCGACGGGTCGCCCCGCGCCGCCGCGACCCGCCGCGACGACGACGCCGACCCGGAGACGCGCATCGCCGAACTGGAACGCGAGAACGACGCCCTCCGCGCCGCCGTCGACCGACAGCGTCGCGAGAACGAGCGGATCGTCGAACGGTACGAACGGCTGCTAGAACGGGAGCGTGCCGACCGCGACGGGATGGGCGACGACGCTCCTTCCGACGCTGCCGACGCCGAATCGAGCGACACTCTCGGCCGCGTCGCCCGATTTCTGGGCCTCTAGTCCTCCTCGCCGTTGCCGAGCGTGATCTCTTTCACGTCGATGATCCGCTCGTCGGCGCTGATCTCGGCGACGACCCCCTCGGGCACCGGTTCGTCGAGGTTGTACACCGTCATCGCCTCGCCGCCCACCGTCTCGCGCCCGTTGAACATCCCCGCGATGTTCACGTCGTTGTCGCCCAGGACGGTTCCGATCAGGCCGAGGACGCCGGGGCGGTCGTAGTTGCGCACGACGAGCATCTGGCCGGCCGGGACGGCGTCGACGCGGTAGCCGTCGAGGCGGACGATCCGCGGATCGTCGCCGGTGAACAGCGAACCGGAGGCGCCGACCTCGTCCTCGCCGTCGCCGACGGTGACGGTGACGAGGCTCTGGAAGTCCTCGCTCTGTCGGGTCTTCTCTTCGGTCACCTCGATACCGCGCTCCTCGGCGATTTTCGGCGCGTTGACGGCGTTTACCTGCCACTCCAGGGGTTCGAAGACGCCCTTGAGCGCGCTCGCGGTGACGAACTCCACGTCCTCGCCGGCGATGTCGCCCTCGTAGCGCACGCGCACCTCGGAGATGCGGCCGTCGAACATCTGGGCGGCGATCTTGCCCGCCGTCTCCGCGAGGTCGATGTAGGGTTGGACGCGGGGAAAGGCGCTCTCGTCGATCGAGGGGGCGTTCAGCGCGTTCGCGACGGGTTCGTTCTCGAACGCGGCGACGATCTGGTCCGCGATGCTCGTCGCGACGTGTTCCTGGGCGGCCTCCGTCGAGGCGCCGAGATGAGGCGTGACGACCACGTCCTCGACGGCCAACAGGGGGTTGTCCGGCGCGACGGGTTCGTCCGCGAACACGTCGACTGCGGCGCCGTCGAGCGTGCCGTTTTCGACGGCGGCCGCGAGCGCCGGTTCGTCGACGACCCCGCCGCGCGCGCAGTTGACGAGGTAGCCGCCCTCCATCAGAGCGAGTTCGTCCGCGGCGATCATCCCCTCCGTTTCGGGCGTGAGTGGCGTATGCACCGTCAGGAAGTCCGCGCGTTCGAGACACGCCTCGAAGTCGACGAGTTCGGCGCCGAGCTGGTCGGCCCGCTCCTCGCTAATATAAGGGTCGAACGCGACGAGATCCATCCCGAGCGAGCCGAGTCGCTTGGCTACCTCCTGTCCGACGCGCCCGAGGCCGACGACACCGAGCGTCTTGCCGTTGACCTCCGTCCCGAGGTAGTCGCTTTTGGCCCACTCGCCGGCCCGGAGGCGAACGTGTGCCTGCGGGATGGAGCGGGCGGTGGCAAAGGCCATCGCGACGGTGTGTTCCGCGGCGGCCCGGACGTTCCCCTCCGGCGCGTTGGCGACGATGACGCCGTGGTCCGTCGCGGCGTCGATGTCGATGTTGTCGACGCCGATGCCCGCGCGCCCGACGATGACGAGATTCGGCGCCGCCTCGAACACTGCCTCGGTCACGTCCGTCCCCGAGCGCACCACGAGTGCGTTGGCGTCGGAGACGGCGTCGAGGAGCGCCTCTCCCTCGATGTCGTAGGCCGTCTCCACCTCGTGACCCGCCTCCCGAAGGCGGTCGAGCCCCGCGTCTGCGATCGGGTCCGTGACGAGTACCTTCATACCTGCATCGATCCGAGGACGGCTGTTAAGGGTTTCCAAACGCGTCTCTGCGGCCGGCGTGCCCCTTCGGGACATTCAACTTCCCGGCCGGCGACGGACGCGTATGCGACTCGTCGCGTTCGACTTCGACGGCACGCTTTCCGACTCCGAGATGACGGTCCTCCTCGGCGAACAGTGCGGCGTCGCCGACCGGATGGCCGAGGTGACCGAGCGGGCGATGAACGACGAGATCAGCTACGCCGACAGCCTGCGCGAGCGTGCGTCGCTCCTCGACGGCCTTCCCCTCGACGACGCCGAGGAGGCCTTCGGCGGGGTACGCCTCCGCGAGGGCGCCGCTTCCCTCTTCGGCCGCCTGAACGACGCCGGTCACCACACGGCCATCCTGACCGGCGGGTTCGAGCGCGGCGTCTCCCGCGCCCTCGACCGCGAGGGCGTGACCGTCGACACCGTCGTCGCCAACCGCCTCCCCGCGAGCGGCGGCCACCTCACCGGCGAGGTCGAGGGGCCGCTGATCGAGGGGACGAAAGACGAGGCGCTCGAATCCCTCGCCGCCGATCACGACCTCCCCCTCTCACGGACCGTCGCAGTCGGCGACGGCGCCAACGACCTCCCGATGCTCGAAGTCGCCGGCCTCTCGGTCGGCTTCCTCCCCAAACCCGCAGTGCGTCCCGCCTGCGACGTGGTCGTGGCGTCGATGGATCGGCTGGGCCGGGTGTTCGAGGAGCGCGGCTTGCTCGACGCCGCGTAGGCCGACTCCCGCACGACCCGGCGTCCGGTGGGGAGCGCGTCCCGATCACGCCGACGGTGCGGGCGCCGTCGTCGGTTTTCGGGAGGGCGCGGCGACTGCGGGACACGGCCGGCCTCCCTGTGCCGGCCACACACACCTCAGGTCGCGGCGTCGATGGCCCGCTCTAAGTCGCCGACGATGTCCTCGACGTCTTCCAGTCCCACGGAGAGCCGGATCATGTCGGGCGTGACGCCCGCTGCCTCCTGTTCTTCCTCGGTCAACTGCTGGTGAGTCGTCGAGGCGGGGTGGATAACCAGCGTCTTCGCGTCGCCGACGTTGGCGAGGAGAGAGGCGAGTTCGACGTTGTTCACGGTGCCCTTCGCGGCCTCGTAGCCCTCGCTGAGCCCGAAGGTGATCATGCCGCCGTAGCCGCCCTCCAGATACTCGCTGGCTTCCGCGTGGGTTTCGTGGGACTCCAGGCCGGGGTAGTTGACCCAACTCACGTCGGGGTGGTCCTCTAAGAACTCCGCGACGGCCATCGCGTTCTCGCAGTGGCGTTCCATCCGCATCGGGAACGACTCCAGTTTCTGGAGGGTGACCCAGGCGTCGAACGGCGATTGGGTGTTGCCCAGGTCGCGCAGGCCGCGGGCGATGGCGGCGTACGTGAAGCCCGCGGGGGCGAACGTCTCGTGGAAGTTGACGCCGTGGTAAGCGGGGTTCGACTGCCCGATTTCGGGGTAGTCCTCCGCGTGGGCGCCCCAGTCGAAGGTGCCGCCGTCTATCAGCGCGCCGCCGACGGTCGATCCCGACCCGTGGAGCCACTTGGTCGTCGAGTCCCACACGAGGTCCGCGCCGTGTTCGAGGGGGCGACAGAGGTAGGGGGTGGCGAAGGTGTTGTCGACGAAGAGCGGGACGCCGTGGTCGTGTGCGGTGTCCGCGATTCGCTCGATATCCGGGGTCACCAGAGCCGGGTTGCCGATGGTTTCGAGGTGGACGTACGCGGTGTCGTCGTCGATGGCGTCGGCGTAGGCGTCGTAGTCGAGCGTGTCGACGAACCTCGTCGTGATGCCGCGGCGCTCGACGGAGTGGGTGAAGTACGTGTACGTGCCGCCGTAGAGCGCCGACGCGGTGACGACGTTATCCCCCGCCTCCGCCAGCAGAAAGGTCGCGAGGTCGAGGGCGGCCATGCCCGACGCGGTGGCGGCGGCGCCGACGCCACCTTCCAAGGAGGCGAGGCGTTCCTGCAGGGTGCCGACGGTGGGGTTCATTAGCCGCGAGTAGATGTGGCCCTCCTTCTCGAGGGCGAACTGCCCGGCGGCGTCGTCGGCGTCGTCGAAGACGTACGAGGTGGTCTGGTAGATGGGCGGTGCACGGGCGCCCGTCGAGGGGTCGGGCTCCTGGCCGGCGTGCAGGCTTCGGGTGTAGAATCCGGGCTGATCGTCGTCTGCCATGCCCCGTACTTTCCCCGCGACGGGGTAAAACCGGCGGACGGATGCAGACCATGCCGGTGTCTGCGACGCCGTCGCCACGAACCGCGGCTCCATGTGCGGTGGCCGGGGACCGTAGGAACACCGCCGCTCGGGTCAGTCGGTGCCGAGGTAGAGTTCTGCGACTTCCTCGCTGTCGAGCAACTCCTCGCCGGTGCCTTCGAACCGGTTCTCGCCCATGTCGAGGACGATGCCGCGGTCCGAACGCCTCAGCGCCGCTCTGGCGTTCTGCTCGACCATCAGGATGGAGGTGCCGGCGTCGTTGATCTCGACGATCTTCTCGAACATCTCGTTGACGAGTTGGGGAGCCAACCCAGCCGACGGTTCGTCGAGGACGAGCAGATCGGGGTCGAGGATCATCGCGGTCCCCATCGCGACCATCTGCTGTTGGCCGCCACTGAGGGAGCCGGCGCGCTGCTCGGCGCGCTCCTCGAGGACGGGGAACTGGTCGTACACCTCGTCGAGTCGCTCGTCGAAGTCGAACCAGTCCTTGCCCTCGGCGGGCCACGCGCCCATCTTCAGGTTCTCCATGACCGAGAGGTTCGGGAAGATGTTGTCGTTCTGGCGGACGTAACAGACGCCGTACCCGACGACTTCCTCCGGCGGCTTGCCGGCCAGGTCGGTGCCGTTGAAGTAGACCGAGCCCTCCCGGGCCTCGACGACGCCGACGACGGTCTTCAGCAGGGTCGACTTCCCCGCCCCGTTCGGGCCGATGATCGTGACCACCTCGCCGTCCTCCATCTCCATGTCGACACCGTGGACGATGATCGCGTCGCCGTAGCCGCTGACGACGTTCTCGAGTTCGAGTAACATCAGACTTCGCCTCCCAGATACGCTTCGAGCATCTGCTCGTCGGACTGCACTTCCTCCGGGGTCCCCTTCGAGAGCACCCCACCGTCGTGCATCCCGATGACGGTGTCGGAGATGCGCATGATGGCCTCGATGTCGTGTTCGACCACGAGGAAGGTCATGTCGCGCTCGTCGCGCAGATCCATGATGCGCTGGAGGAGGCGATCGGTCAGGTCGGGGTTGACGCCGGCCATGGGCTCGTCGAGCAACAGGAGGTCGGGGTCGGCCATCAGCGCTCGGCCGAGTTCCAGTAGCTTCCGCTGACCGCCCGAGAGGTTGCCGGCGTACTCCTCGCGCAGGTCCCAGAGTTCGAGGAACTTCAGGAGTTCCTCGGCGCGGTCACGCGCATTCCCCTCGAAGTCGCGGACGCTGCCGGTGTTCGCGGCCGCCGCGAGCACCTTCTCGCCGGGGTTGTTCTGGGACGCGAGCAGCATGTTGTCCATCACCTGCATCCCGGTGAGCTCCTGTGCGATCTGGAAGGTCCGCACGAGACCGCGCTGGGTCCGCTCGTTGGGCGCGAGGTCGGTGATGTCCTCGCCATCGAGCACCACGGTCCCCTCGTCGGGCTTGTGGAAGCCCGCGAGCAGTTTGAACATGGTGGACTTGCCGGCGCCGTTCGGTCCGATGACGCCGACGATTTCGTTTCGGTCGACCTCGAAGGAGACGTCGTCGACGGCGATAATGCCGCCGAACGTCTTCCGGAGGCCGTTGGCTTCGAGGAGCGTCATCGGGTCGCCTCCCCGAACAGGCCGTCCGGACGTGTGAGTAGCCCGATGATGAGCGCCACGAGCCCGACCCCGAACTTGTACTCGGTGGGGATGACGGCGACGCTCACTTCCTGTGCGACGCCGATGAAGTAGCCGCCGGCGACGGCGCCCTTGGGGTCACCGATGCCGCCCAGGATGACCGCCGCGAAGATGGCGATCAGGGCGGTGAACCCCATGTTCGGGCGGATCTGGGCGTCGAGTCCGAGCATGATGCCGCTGAGGCCGGCGATGGCACCGCCGATCAGCCAGACGTACAGGACGAGTTTCTCGGTGTCGACGCCGCGGATACGCGAGAGCATCCGATCGTCGGACGCCGCGCGCATCGCGATGCCGATCCGGGTCCGGCGGAGCATGACGTAGACGCCGAGCAACAGGAGCAGGCTCGCGACGATGATCGCGACCTGTTCGATGCTGAACCGGACCCCCGCGAACGAGGGGTTGGCCTCCAGCGGGAGGTCGTAGAAGTGCCCGCTGGGCCCCCAGATAGCGCGCAGCAGGTTCCGGATGAAAAAGGCCACGCCGATCGAGACGATGAGCAGCGTGATCGGGCTCCGTGTCCGGAAATGCTGGAAGACGAGTTTGTCGAGGACCACCGAACCGACGGACATGAAGAGAACGCCGGCGACGATGGCGACGCCGATCGGCAGTCCGGCCTGTGCGTTGACCGCCCACGCGACGTACGCGCCGGCGGCCATGTAGTCGCCGTACGCGATGTTGATGAAATTGAGGATACCGAAGATGAGCGTCAGTCCCAACGCGGCGACGGAGATGATGCTTCCCACGACCAGTCCGTTCCAGATGAGCTGTGGATCGAGTACCATCGAGAATCACTCCGAGGTGCCGGCCTGCAACCGCTCGGCGTCGCCGAGCAGGCCCTGAGGCCGGTAGTAGAGGACGAGGATCAACACCACGCCGACGATCATCAGTCGGATGTAGGAGAGTTGGTCGCCGAAGGGCACATCACCGGGGATGAACCGCGTGATCTGTCGGAGCCCCACGACGACGCTGGCGCCGAGGATCGCACCGCCGTAGCTCCCGGCACCGCCGACGATGACGGCCGCCCAGATCAGGAACGTGATGCTGGGCAGGAACATGATCGACGAGATGGCGTAGACGTAGTGGGCCCAGAGGCCGCCGGCGAGGCCGGCGACCGCGGCGCCGATGCCGAACGACTTCAGCTTGAACATGTAGGTGTTCTTCCCGAGCGCGAGCGGCACGTCGTCGTTTTCACGGATGGCGTGGAGCACCCGCCCGAACGGACTGGACGAGAGCCGTTCGAACAGCAGGTAGCAGACGCCGACGATGGCCCACACGAGGAGGAAATAAAAGAGGTCGTAGCTGAACGGAATCGCTCCGTCGAGCGGTCGGGGGATGTTCTTCAGCGTCTGGGCCCCCGTCGTCAGCCACGCCTCGTTGTGGATCATCAGCCGGATGAGCTCCGCAGCACTCAGCGTCACTATCGCCAGGTAGTCGCCCTCGAGACGGACGCTCGGGAGGGCGATCAACACGCCGACGACGCCGGCGATGGCGGTCCCCGCGGCGATGCCGACGACGATCGGGAGGTCGAACCCGACGACCCGCGTCGCGAGGCTGCCGGTCGCCGGCGGCGTCGTGAGTATCGCGGACGTGTACGCACCGACTGCAAAGAAGGCCGCGTGGGCGAAGTTCAACAGCCCGGTGTCGCCCCAGTGCATGTTCATACCGATCGCTAACAACGAGTAGACGCCGGCGATGATGCCGACGACCAACAGGAGGTCTACGAGCGCCATGGATCTGTGTGATGCATGTGTCGAATATTAGTATTAGTGTGTCGTCTGCTGGCGGTGCAGACGGTCGCTACGAGGTCAGGTCCTCGGCCGAGAACGTCGTCACCGTGGACCACTCGCCGCCGGAGACTTCGAGAACGGAGAACGGTCCGACCGGGTCGCCGTCCTCGTCGAAGTCCTGCGGGTTCGACGCGCCCTGGTAGTTGATCTCGTTGCCGGCTTCGAGTTCTTCTTTCCCTTCGGAGAACGTCGACACCTCGGTGCCCTCGGGACGGGCGACCGGATTGATGTTGTCCGTGATGGCCTGCCGGGTGGCCTCGCCGGCGCGCTGGGCCGCCAGCGCGATGATGTTCATCGCGTCGTAACCGGCCGCGCCGAACGTGCCCGGCGCCTGACCGTGTATGTCGCGGTGTGCCTGCTCAAACTGGTCGTAGGACGGACCGGGTGCGGGTGCCTGCCCGAAGATCGGGTTCTCCGCCATCACGTCGGCGCCGATACGCTTGACGAAGTCGGCCGTAATTACGTCGTTCCCGATGAAAATCGGGATGTCCAGGCCGGCCTCGATGTAGTTGCGCATGAACAGCGCCGACACCTCGGTCCCGGCGGTCATGGAGATGACGTCCGCACCGGAGTCGGCGATCTGCTGAATCTCACTGCGGTAGGAGTCGGAGTTGATCGCGAGGGGCACGTCCGCGACCTGTTCGCCGCCCTGGCTGGTGAAGTAGTCGGCCACCGCCGCCGAGAAGCTCTGGGACCCCTTGTCGTCCTTGTACGTGACCGCCATCTTGGTGAAGTCGTTGTCGAGGGCGTACTGGCCCTGCGCGCGCCCAGCGATGGCGTCGCTCGGGACCGTCCGCCAGAGGTATTCGTCGGGACCGCCGACATCGTCCAGTTGGGTCGTCCCCGCGGAGATGGAGAGCATCGGCAACTGAGCGTCCTTGACCGGCTGGAACAGGTTCGGGATCACCGTACTCGACGGGCCGAGCGTGGCCACCACGCCGGCACTGTCGAGTGTATTGAACCCCGAGATGGCTGCCTGCGGCGTCGTCTCCGTATCCTGCTCGTTGATCTCGATACCGCGACCGAGGACGCCGCCGGCCTCCTCGATGTCGGCGAGTGCGACGTCGCGGCCGCGAGCGGCGTTCGGTCCGACCCAGCCGAGCCCTTGGCTGAACGGTGCGAGCGTCCCGACGAGGATGGGGTCACTGCTGCTGTCCCCGGTGCTCCCGCCGTCACCGCCGTCACCGCCGTCACCGCCGCCACCGCCGTCGCCACCATCTCCCCCGTCGCCGCCGCCGCCTCCGCCGCCGGAACAGCCGGCGAGGCCGACGACACCTGCGACACCTGCTGCCTTTACGAATCGCCGCCGTCGAACAGTGTGGTCCGACATTCTAATTCAAACTGCATTACTCATTTCTATTAATTATTATGGTATTGATACACGAACTCAATCATTATATTCGGTTATTTAAATCACGTGCCACTTTCGACCGTGACTGCGGCTCGGCCGGTGCAGTCGCTCACGAAACGGTCGGGTCGTTCGACACGAGAGAGCAGGGAGACTGCAAACCCCAATATCCCAACGCTCGGGAGTTCTCCGGCTTTAGCCGGAGGAGAATATCAACCGCCGAACAGCGAGTTGTGGACGGGCGCGAAGTCCGTCTCCTCCGTCCCGTCCTCTTCTTCGGCGGTGTCGTGGACCGCCCGCCCGGCGAGGCCGTCGGCGAGGAAGTCACGGAGCGGCGGCCCCACCTTCTCCGGTTCGACGAGGAAGGCGTCGTGGCCGTGGTCGGAGTCGACGACGTGGTGGGCAACGGGGACGCCCGCCGCCCGACAGGCCTCGGCCAGCGACTCCGACTGGGCGACCGTGAAGTGCCAGTCGCCGGTGAAGGACATGAGTAGCGCCTCACCCTCGAAGGCGGCGAGGGCGTCGGCGTCGCTCTCGTACCCCTCGCTGAGGTCGTAGTCGTCCATCGCGCGGGTGAGGTAGAGGTAGGAGTTGGGGTCGAACCGCTCGACGAACTTCTCCGCCTGGTAGTCGAGGTAGGACTCCACCTCCCGATAGGGGAAGTAGCCCGCGGCGCGGTCGGCGGGGAAGGAGCGCACGGCGTCGCGGCCGGCGGCCCGACGGCCGAACCGCTCGCCCATCGATGTCTTCGAGAGGTACATGACGTGGCCGATCTGCCGGGCGAGTGCGAGGCCGTCGGTCGGGGGGGCCGAGTCGTAGTAGTCGCCGCCCTGCCAGTCGTCGTCGGTGGTGATGGCACGACGGGCGATGGCGTCGAGGGCGAGACACTGGGCGTCGAGACGTGCCGCGGCCGCGACGGGGACGATCCGGGCCACGTCGTCCGGATACTGCACCGCCCAGTCGAGGACGTTCATGCCGCCGGCGCTCCCGCCGACGACGGCGTGCAGGCGACCGACGCCGAGTTCGTCGAGTAGGCGGCGCTGTGCCCGCGTCCAGTCGCCGACCGTGACGGGCGGGAAGTCGGTCCCCCACGGCTCCCCGGTCTCCGGGTTCGTCGCCGGCGGGCCGGACGTGCCGTAACACGACCCCGGAACGTTCGCGCAGACGACGTAGTACTCGGTGGTGTCGATGGCCTTTCCCGGGCCGACGATGTCGTTCCACCACGCCCGCGCCTGACCGGACGTGCCCGCGACGCCGCTACTGGCGACGTTCTGACTCCCCGTGAGCGCGTGACAGACCAGGACGGCGTTGCTGCCGTCGCCCTCGGCCTCGAAGTCGCCGTACGTCTCGTAGGCGACCTCCAGGTCGTCGATGGACTCCCCGCACTCGAAGGTGAACTCGCCGAGGCTCCGTGTCCCGCTCTCGACGGAGGTCATGGCAGTCCCCCGTCGAGGTCCGCGAGGATATCGTCGGCGTCCTCGAGGCCGACCGAGAGTCGCACCATGTCGGGCGTGACACCCGCCGCGCGCTGTTCGGCCTCGCTCAACTGCGAGTGCGTGGTGGAGGCGGGGTGGATGACCAGCGTTTTCGCGTCGCCGATGTTGGCGAGAAATGAGGCGAGGTCGACCGTCTCACACAGATCCTTGGCCGCCTCGTAGCCCTCGCTGAGCCCGAAGGTGACCATGCCGCCGTAGCCGTCGAGGTACTCGGTGGCTTCGTCGTGGGTTTCGTGGCTCTCCAGGCCGGGATAGTTCACCCACCCGATCGCGGGGTGGTCGTCGAGGAACTCGGCGACGGCCGTCGCGTTCTCGCAGTGCCGGTCCATCCGGAGCGGCAGGGTTTCCAGCCCCTGCAGGGTGACCCAGGCGTCGAACGGGGACTGTGCGCTCCCGAGGCTCCGGAGCGAGCGATAGCGGACGGCGGCCGCGAGCGCTCGGTCGCCGAATCGGTCGCCGAAATCGACGCCGTACGCGGGGTTCTCGCCGGCGAGTTCGGGGTAGTCGGCCGCCGGGTGATCCCACGGGAAGGCCCCGCCGTCGACGAGAATCCCGCCCAGCGTGGTGCCCGAACCGTGAATCCACTTGGTCGTCGACTCCCACACCGCGTCCGCGCCGTGTTCGAGGGGACGACAGAGGTAGGGCGTGGCGAAGGTGTTGTCGACGAACAGCGGCACCGCGTGCTCGTGGGCGATGGCCGCCAATCGCTCGAAGTCGGGGGTCACCAGCGACGGGTTGGCGAGCGTCTCGACGTGGACGAACGCGGTGTCGTCGTCGATGGCGTCGGCGTAGGCGTCGTAGTCGAGCGTACCGACGGTGCGAAAGTCGATGCCCCGCCGCGACGCCATCTTCGAGAAGTAGGTGCTCGTCCCGCCGTACATATCCGCCGAGGCGACGACGTTGTCGCCGGCCTCGGCGAGGATGCTCGTAGTCGCGTCGAGCGCCGCCATGCCGCTCGCGGTGGCGACGGCGTCCGTCCCCGCCGACAGCGACGCCAGCCGGCGTTCGAGGATACGGGTGGTCGGATTCGAAAAGCGCGAGTAGATGTCGTCCTCGACATCGAGGCGGAACCGCTCGGCCGCGTCGTCGGCGTCGTCGAAGACGTACGAGGTGGTCTGGTAGATGGGCGGCGCCCGGGCACCCGTCGCCGGATCCGGCTCCTGCCCGGCGTGGAGGCTTCGGGTGTGAAAGCCGTCGGTCATGTGTACGGTGCATATTCCTCGAATAACTTATAACCAGGAGTTACGGTATCGCGCGGGTACGCCGACCCGCCGCCGTCACAGTATCGTCGACTGATCGATCACCTCGCGAATCGCCGGCTTGCAGTCGATTCAGAAACATACGAAATGTTATATAATGGCTCTCCGTATCGGTGTACGACATGGTATCACGTACCGCTCGAATGGCGGTGGCGGCGGGGCTCGTGGCCACGTTCGTGCTCGGCGGGTTCGCCGGCACCGTGGCGGCACAGCAGGACTGCGGGACGGCGTGTCTCGACCCCGGTGGGGACCGCCCCGCCGTCGACGCCGGGCCACCGGATTTCACGACGCCGGTGGTCGAACTGTTCCTGAAGGCGAAGAAGGCGTTCAACGAGGACTTCCGGGCCTTTCTGAAGGCGAAGAAGGCGTTCTGACGCCCCGGCATCAAAAGGACCATGCCGTCTCGCCACCCGCTAGCTCGTAGCCAGGTGGTTCCATGACGACAACACGCGAGTACACGGACGACTACCCCGACAAGACCCTCTACATCCCCGGCCCGACCGAGGTGCGCGAGGACGTGATCGAGGCGATGTGTCAGCCGATGTTCGGCCACCGGATGGATCGGATGACCGACCTCTATACGACCATCGTGGAGGATACCAAGGAGTTTCTGGGCACCGACAACGACGTGATCATCCTCACCGCCTCCGGCACGGAGTTCTGGGAGGCGTCGACGCTCAACCTCGTCGACGACCGGATGCTGGTGCCGACCTGCGGGAGTTTCAGCGAGCGCCACGCCAACGTCGCCGAGCGCCTCGGCACGGACGTGGATCGACTGGAGTACGAGTGGGGGAACGCGATCAAACCCGAGGACGTTCGCGAGGCCCTGGAGACGAGCGACGGGGGGTACGACGTGGTCACCTGCGTCATGAACGAGAGTTCGACCGGCGTCCGCAACCCCATCGAGGAGATCGGCGACGTGGTCGCCGAGTATCCGGACACCTACTTCGTCGTCGACGCGGTGTCCGCCCTCGGCGGCGACTACGTCGACATCGACGAACACGACATCGACGTGATCTTCGCGTCGACCCAGAAGGCCTTCGCCATGCCCCCCGGCCTCGCCGTCTGTGTCGTCAGCGACGACGCCTACGACCGCGAAATCGACACGGAGTCCGCGTCGTGGTACGGCGGCTTCCAGCGCTGTCTCGACTACTACGACCGGAAGGGCCAGACCCACTCCACGCCCGCCATCCCCATCATGCTCGCCTACCGCAAGCAGATGAAACACATGCTGTCGGAGGGCCACGACGCCCGTGACCGGCGCCACCGGGAGATGGCCGAATACACCCGCGAGTGGGCGCGCGACCACTTCGACATCTTCCCCGAGGAGGGCTACGAATCACGGACGGTGAGTTGCATCGAGAACACGCAGGGAATCGACGTGGCCGCCACTATCGACGCGGTGTCGGAGAAGTACGATATGGTGTTCTCGAACGGCTACGGGTCACGACTCGGCGAGCGGACGTTCCGCATCGGCCACATGGGCGAACACACCGTCGAGAGCATCCGGGCGCTGACGGACGCCATCGAGGACGAGGCCGACCTATAGGTCGGCTTCCTGAAACCACAGCAGTCCCAGCAGCGGTGGCACGAGAATCCACACCAGCAACATGAGCGTCGCCGACACCTGCATGTTCACGCTCCCGCCGGTGTAGAGCGAGCCCTGCAGGAAGGCGTTGGAGACGATTTTGAACGAGCCGGTCGGGTTGATGAGTCGGAGCATCCGCAGCACCTGCTGGCCCGTCAGCGGCAGCCACGACGGGCCGCCGCCCATCCCCAGATACAACTGGAGCGGGAACCGCACCGCGCCCCACAGCGGGACGAACAGGAAGTAGATGCCGATGGCGCCCGCCACTGCCCGCCGACTCGACGACGCGGCCGTCGAGAAGCCGACGGCGATGCTGACGAAGACGACGCCGAGCACCGCCGTCAGCAGCGTGTAGCCGACGTAGGAGAGCACGTCGAAGTTCACCGCGGGGACGACGAGCAGGATCGCGGCGGGCAGGAGAAAGCCGACGGCGATGGGGGCGGCAATGGCGCCCGCGCGCCCGGCCACCTTCCCGAACACCACGTCGGCCCGCGAGTGTGGGAGCGAGAGCAGGAGCTTCAGCGACCCGGACTCGCGTTCGCCGACGACGGCGTTGTACGCGACGATCAGCGCGAGCAGGGGAACGAGCGTCGTCACCAGGGCGTCGCGGACGAACAGCGAGTTGAGCACTTGGTTCGAACTGATCGTCTGCCCCGGCGCCGGACGGACCAGATACGCCGCCAGCGAGACGAGGAGGACGAACAGCGCCGAGAGGCCGGCGACCCACCGCGAGCGGATGGCGTCCTCGAAGTCCTTGCGCGCCACCGCCGTCCACGTCATGCCGACACCTCCGCCCCTTCGGTGTACGCGAGAAACAGGTCTTCCAGCGACGTTTCCTCCGTCTGGAAGTCCTTCACGGTGACGCCAGCGTCCTCGAGTGCACCGATGACCGCCGTCTTCGCGTCGGCGTCGCAGGTGACCGTCACCGTCCCACCGTCGGTGGCGGCGTTGCTCACGCCGTCGAGCGCCCGGACCGTCTCCAGGTCGTCCTCGCTCGCGGCGTCGACGGTGATCACGAGCGTCTCGCCGCCCTCGACGGCGTCTCTGAGTCCCTGGATGCTGTCCTCGGCGACGAGTTCACCCTCGCGCAGGATGCCCACCCGATCACACACCGCCTCGACCTGTCCGAGGACGTGACTGGAGAAGAAGACGGTCGCGCCGCGGTCGGCCTCCGCGCGGACGATATCGCGCATCTCACGGGCACCACCCGGATCGAGACCGGAAGAGGGTTCATCGAGAATCAGCAGGTCGGGGTCGCCCACTAACGCCATGCCGAGGGTGAGCCGCTGGCGCATCCCCTTGGAGTAGCCGCCGGCCTTGCGGTCGGCGGCGTCGGCGATGCCCACCCGCTCCAGTACCGCGTCCGGGTCGCCGTCGACTTCCTTCGAGCGCATCGCGAACTCGACGTGTTTCCGCCCCGTGAGGCGGTGGTACACGTCGTACCCCTCGGGGAGGACGCCCGTCCGACGGCGCACCGCGACGCTCTCGCGGCCCGCGTCCAGCCCGAGAACCCGAATCTCGCCGTCGGTCGGTCGGACGAAATCGAGCAACATGTTGATAGTCGTCGACTTCCCCGCCCCGTTCGGCCCGAGAAAGCCGAACACCTCGCCCTCGGGGACCGTGAGGTCGAGGTCCGAGACGGCCGTGACGTCGCCGAACCGCTTGGTCACGCCGTCGAGTTCGATTGCGGCCATGCGAACCCGTTGGGCCAGTCTCAATTAAAGGGTTTAGGTCTCCGTGACCGATCGCGCGACCGACACGCGTTTATCGCCCCCGCTCGCATGCCGGGGTATGTCGATGCGCGTGACGTTTCTGGGCACCAGTGGGGCCGTTCCGACGACCCAGCGGGCGCCGAGTGCCGTCCTCGTCAACCGCGAGGGCGAACGCCTCCTGTTCGACTGCGGCGAGGGCACCCAGCGCCAGATGATGCGCTTCGGCACCGGCTTCGACATCTCCCACATCTTCGTCACGCATCTCCACGGCGACCACGTCCTCGGCATCCCCGGGCTGATCCAGTCGCTCGATTTCAACGACCGATCGGACGCGCTGGCGATCCACGTCCCGCCGCGCTCCCGGGACGACGTTCGGAGCTTGGTCCACGCCGGCGGCCATCAGCCCGGCTTTCCCGTCCGCATCCACGAGGTATCCCCCGGCGCCGTCGCGTACGCCGCCGACGACTTCGAGGTGCGGACCGCCGAAACCGACCACCGCACCCGATCGATGGGCTTTGCCCTGGTCGAGGACGACCGCCCCGGCCGCTTCGACCGGGCCCGCGCCGAGGAACTCGGCGTGCCCGTCGGCCCGAAGTTCGGCCGGCTCCACGGGGGCGAGGCGGTCGAACTCGACGACGGCCGGGTGATCGAACCGGAACAGGTGGTGGGCGACCCCCGTCCCGGCCGGCGGCTAGTGTACACCGGTGATACCCGTCCCGTCGATGCGGTGGTCGAGGTGGCCCGGGACGCGGATCTCCTGATCCACGACGCGACGTTCGCCGACGACGAGCGCGACCGGGCGCGACACACGGGGCACTCGACCGCCCGCGAGGCGGGGGAGGTGGCCGCTCGCGCCGGCGCCGAGCGCCTCGCGCTGACCCACCTCTCCTCCCGCTACGCCGGCCGGTGGGAGCGCCTCGAACGCGAGGCACGGGAGGTCTTCGACGGCGAGTGTTTCGTCGCCAGCGACGGACAGACGGTCGACGTGCCGTATCCGGACGCCGAGTGAGGCCGTCGTCGGCGAGGCCTCGTTCCCGTCGGTCACGCTGTCGTCCCCACCGGGCTCCGCGGCTCGCGATGCTCGCCGCGTCGCTGCGAGGCCTCGTTCCCGTCGGTCACGCTGTCATCCCCACCGGGCTCCGCGGCTCGCGATGCTCGCCGCGTCGCTGCGAGGCCTCGTTCCCGTCGGTCACTCGGCCTCGCACTCCCCGTGGAGTATTTATTTCCCGCGCGCCAACGGCCGGTGTGAACGCCCGGACGAGTGCGCTCGACGCGCTGGTGTTCGGCGTCGACGTACAGAGCGGCGACGTGCGCGGCGACGCCCCTTCCTACGCAGTCGTCGCGTACGACGGCGAGAACGTCGATCGGGACGTGGTCTCGTTCCGCAAGCTCCGGCGCCTGATCGAGCGTGAGGAGCCGGCCCTCCTGGCCACGGACAACGTCTACGAACTCGCGACCGACCGCGACGACCTGGTACGCTTCCTGCGGTGGCTCCCCGACCGCACTCGCCTCGTTCAGGTGACCGGCGCGGAGCGCCCGGAACCCCTCTCGCGGGTCGCGTCCCGCCACGGCGTCCCGTACGGCAAGAAGCCCATGAAGGAAGCCGAGGCCGCCGCCCGCCTCGCCGCCGCCAACGTCGGCCACGAGGTGACGGCCTTCACCGACACGACGACGGTGAAGGTGTCCCGCGGCCGCTCGACCGGCAAGGGCGGCTGGAGCCAGGACCGCTACACCCGGCGCATCCACGGCAACGTCAAGGCCCGCGCCCGCGAGGTCGAACGCACCCTCGACGAGGCCAACCTCGACTACGAGCAGGACATAACCGAGAAGTACGGCGGCTACGCCAACGCGGTTTTCACCGTCGAGGCCGCGCCCGAGGACATCCCGGTATCGAAGGCACGCTCCGGCGACACCCGCGTCGAAATCGAGCGTGAGCGCCGCGACGGCATCGAGTTCGAGCCGCTGGTGAAACGCCGGGACCGGGTGCTCGTCGGCATCGACCCCGGCACGACCACCGCGGCGGCCGTCGTCGGCCTCGACGGCGCGGTCCTCGATGTCTACTCCACCCGGACCGCGGACACGGCGGGCGTCATCGAGTGGCTGGTCGAGCGCGGCCGTCCCGTCGTCGTCGCCGCGGACGTAGAGCCCATGCCCGAGACGGTCGAGAAGTTCCGCCGGAGCTTCGACGCCGCGGGCTGGGAACCCGACACCGACCTTCCGGTCGACGAGAAACTCCACCGCACCCGCGAGCACGCCTACGACAACGACCACGAACGCGACGCGATGGCGGCCGCCCTGTTCGCGTTCGACGCCTACGAGGACCAGTTCGAGCGCATCTCCCGGAAGGTGCCGGCGGGGTTCGACCGCGGCGAAGTGATCGACCGCGTGATATCCGGCGACACGTCCGTCGAGGCCGTCCTGCGCGACCTGTCCGACGACGACGAGGCCGAGGAGGAGGAGTCGACCCACGAACCCCGCGAACTTTCGCCGGAGGAGCGCCGCATCAAGCGCCTCGAACGGCAAGTCGAGCGACTGGAGTCCAAAGTCGACGAGTTGGAGTCGACGCTGTCGGAGAAAGACGAGCGCATCGCCGAGTACGAAGAGGAGCTATCCGAGGCACGCCGCGAGGAGCGCCGCGAAGCCCGCGAGCGCCGCGAGGTGAATCGACTGGAGCGCGAGACGGACCGGCTGGAACGGGAGCGGGACGAGGAGCACGAACGCGCCGAGGAGTTGGCGTCGAAGCTGGAGCGGCTGAAGACGCTCTGGAAACTCGATCACTCGGATTTCGCCGACGTGGCTCAAGGGCGTGACCTCGTCCCCGTGAAGGTGGTCGAGCAGTTCACGTGGGACGCCATCGACGCCGCGGACGAGGCGTACGGCCTCGCGGCGGGCGACGTGGTCTATCTCCGTGACGCCAGCGGCGCCGGGCGCTCGACGGCACAGCGCCTCGCCGAGACCGATCCGCGGGTCGTCCTCCGGGACGGCACCCTTCCGGACGCCGCCGACGAGGTGCTGTTCGACGCCGGCGTGCCCGTCGCCCCCGCGGCCGACGTGACGATCCAGGAAGTCGACGAACTCGCCGTCGCCCGCGAGAGCGAGGTGGCGGCCGCCATCGAGGACTGGGAGCGCCGCGCGGACGAGCGATCCCGGGAACGGAAATCGGAGATGGTCGACCAGATCATCAGCGAGCACCGCGCCGAGAGCGGGGACTGACCCCTACGGCTTTGATCGTCGAACGAGAGTGGCGGGTATGAGCGCAGGAGAGTCCGATCCGGACGCCACGGACGGTGGCGTCGAGTCGGCCGACATGGGTGATCTCTTCGACGAACTCCAGGAACTCGAAGACCTCGTGGCCACCGACGCCGCCCGCGAGCAGGTTCGAGAGACGATGCGCGTCGCGATGGTAGCCAGCGCGGCGGCGACCCCGTTCGGGCGCGTCATCCACGGTTTCGACCGGGGTGACCTCGCGGAAGCCCTCCTCGGGAGCCTCCTGTTCGGCATTCCGATGGCCGTCGAGGGCGGGACGGGGGAAGTCGCCGTCTTCCTCACCGGCCATCCCGGCGCGCTCGGGGGGACGTTCCTGTTCGCCGTCGGCATGGTCATCGGCATCATCTACGTCGCCGATATTCAGGACGTACGCGTCTACAAACCCCTCTTCGGGCTGATTCCGCGCCGACTGGTGGGCGTCCTCGGCGTCTCCGTGGTCACGGCCACGCTCCTGTTGACCGCGTGGGGGCGCGTCGACTGGGGCACGCCGCTGCTCGCCGTCGCGAACGTCGTCGTCGCGTTCGTTCCCATGAGCATCGGCGCGGCGCTCGGTGATCTCCTGCCCGGGTCGTGATCCGGTAAGCGGAAGCCATATTTTGCCGCTCCCGCGGTATAGGGTATGGACGTCTACGAGCGGATCACCCGGAACGCGACCGAGGTGGTCACGGAAGACGAGGGGCGAGCGTTGGCCACGGAGCCGGAGGGCAAGCGCGCGTACGTCGGCTACGAACCGTCGGGCGTGCTCCACATCGGCCATATGCTCACCGCGACGAAACTGATGGACCTGCAGGCGGTCGGCTTCGAGGTGACGGTCCTGCTCGCGGACGTCCACGCCTATCTCAACGACAAGGGAAGTTTCGAGGAGATTCGCGAGACGGCCGAGCGGATGAAAGCCCAGTTCCTCGCGTACGGCCTCGACGAGGACAAGACGGAGTTCGTCTACGGCTCCGACTTCCAGTTCGACCGCGAGTACGTCCTCGACCTGCACGCCCTGGAACTGGAGACGAGCATCTCGCGCGCCCAGCGGGCGATGGCGGAAATCAAAAGCGGCGACACGGTGACCGTTTCCCAGGCCGTCTACCCGCTGATGCAGGCGCTCGACATCGTCTATCTCGACGTCGACCTCGCGGTTGGCGGGATGGAACAGCGCAAGGTGCATATGCTCGCCCGCGACACCCTGCCGAAGATCGGCGAGGCGTCGCCGACCTGCCTGCACACGCCGCTGATCGCCGACCTCCAGACGGGGGTTGGGAAGATGTCCGCGAGCGAGGGCGTCTCCATCTCGATGGAGGACTCGACCGCGGCGGTCGAAGAGAAGGTAAACGGCGCGTACTGCCCGCCGACCCGCGACCCCGACCCTACCGACGACGGGGAGGAACGCGAGAATCCCGTCCTCCAGATCTTCGAGTACCACGTCTTCCCCCGGTTCGAGACGGTCGTCGTCGACCGCCCCGAGGAGTACGGCGGCGACTTGATCTACGACGACTACGAGTCGCTGGCCGCCGACCTGGAGTCGGGCGAGTTGCATCCGGCGGACGCGAAGGGGGCGCTGGCGACCTACCTCGACGACCTCATCGCCCCGGGGCGCCGGAAGCTTCGGGCGATCGAATCCGACCGCTGATCGGCGGCCAGCGGCCCGATCGACGACACGTCGGCGGTTTTAAACCTCACGCTCACGAACCCCCGCGCATGAGCGAGGACGAGAATGGCGGGCGCAGGGACCTCCGTATGCCCGACGACGACGAGGTGTTCGCCGTCGTAACGAACATGCTCGGCGCCAACCGGGTGAAAGTCCGCTGTGCGGACGGGAAAGAGCGCACCGCTCGTATTCCCGGCCGGATGCAGAAACGCATCTGGATCCGTGAGGACGACGTCGTGTTGATCGAGCCCTGGGATTGGCAGGACGAGAAGGCCGACATCTCGTGGCGCTACGAGAAATCCGAAGCCGATCAGTTGCGGCGTGAAGGCCACATCGAGTGACACTCCGAAACTGACGGACAGCAATCCCTAAGTCCACGCCACGCCACGGCCCCAGCAGTGCCGACGTTCGACTACCCCTGTCCCGACTGCCGGACGACCAACAGCCTCCACGACGCCGACTGCCGGTTCGAAGGGACTCCCTGGGCCGAGGTGGAGGCCGCCTACGTCGACGTGGTGGCCGTCCTCTCGGGCGGCGTCGTCGACGCGGACGCGGTGCCCGAGGCGGTCACGGAGTGGGGACCGGTCCGGCAAGCGGCGCTGGAACGACTCCGTCGCGACGGCCGAATCGACGACTCGAACGACCGCCTCCGCCTCCTCCCCGCCGAGGAGTACCGCGAGGCGGTGTCGGTGCCGACCCGCGATCCGATCAAGACCATCTACGAACGCGGGAGCGTCCCCGGCTGTCACGACAACGCCGTCTTTGCCATGATCGCGTGGTACGAGATGGTCGGTCTCTCGTGGCCGGAGACGAAAGCGAACGTCGTCGAGTGGCTCCGCGAGAGCGGTGCGTGGGACCGCGGCGGCTTCGAGGAGGCCTCTCCCGAGGCGCTGGTCGAGAAGAAACGCCACGTCTACGAGGCGGGTTACGGCTGGAAGGAGAAGGCCACGGCGGCAAAGCGCGTCATCGAGCGGAGCCGATAGGGCCGAAGACGTTTTTTGACCGCCCGCCGACCGTCCGGCATGGTCTCCGACTCCACTCTCCACGCGCTGATCGGCGCCGTCGTGACCGTCGTGTTCTCGTTCGTTCCGTTCTCGCCCGTCCTCGGCGGCGGCGTCGCCGCCTACCTGAACGACGCCGACACGAACGCCGGCGTCCGGATCGGTGCGCTCTCCGGGCTGATCGCCACCATTCCGCTCCTCCTGCTGGGCCTCCTCGCGTTCGCTATCTTCGGCCTCTTCGCCGTCAGTGGTCCCGGCGGCGGCATGGGCGTCGGCCTCGGCGGTCTCTTCGTCCTCCTCCTCGTCGGCGTCGTCGCCGTCGCCTACACCGTCGGTCTGAGCGCGCTCGGCGGGTATCTGGGCGCGTACTTCGTCGACGGGGTGTGACGATCCACGGGGGTGCGACGTTCGCGCCGACTACCGGCGACGGAACCGGAGCGCCACCACGAGGAGCGCCGCCACCACCACGCCGACGCCGAAGCCGGGCGACGTGCTCTCGGTCACCGTCGGGGCCGTCGTCGTCTCTGCCGGTGTCGGCGTCCCGTCCGTCCCGGCGCTATCCGTCGCCGTACCGGTGCCGTCCGCGTCGGGCGTCGGCGTCGCCACCGTCGGGGCGGCGCCGGACCGCACCGCGGAGAGCTCCGCGACGGTCGGTGCGTTGACGATGGTGACCGTCGTCCCGTTCACGGCGACGTAGAAGGCGTCGTCGAACGGATGTGACTCCGGCAGGCGCCACGTGTTCGCTCGCCCCTCGACCGGCTCGCCGGTTCCCTCCAGAATGGCCCGGTACGCCTCGGCGAACTCCTGAGCGTCTCCGGGCGTGTCCCACACGCTCTTCCAGACGTAGCCCATCTCGCCCGTCTCGTTCGACTCGTCGGTCACGTACGGGTAGAGTTTATCACCGTCCCACCCGGCCGAGGCCGGATGCGCGTAGTCGTACGGGTCGAGCTGTCGCTGGGTCAGGATGTCGTTTCTCGGCACGGCCGGACTCGCGTACCACAGCATCGAGTACATCCCCGCCTCGCCGAAGGTGGCGTAGTTCACGCCACCCTCCAGTTGCGGCACGTACCACTCCTCGTTCGAGCGGTCCGTGACGGTCACGTTCGTCGGTGGGTCCTGCAGGTACTTGTCGTGGTGGATATACTGCTCGGTGCTCCGGGGCGGGTTCGCGTAGGTCCGGTCGACGGCCTCCCATCCGCCGTTCTGGTACAGGGACTGCACCCACGCTGGCCCCTCGGAATACTGGACGAACGAGTACACCAGCAGCCCCAGGTTCGGCCGCGTAGTGCTCCCGACCCCATTCCCGTCCCCGCTCGATCCGCTCGACGGCTGAAAACACGTCCACTCGCTCCCACACTGCTGTTCGTAACGATAGTCGACGTAGTTGCCGTCGCCCTCGATGACGGCGTCGATCCGCCGAGCGTCCTCCTCTGTCGTCCGGTTGTACCGCCCGTCGATGCGCAGTTGCTTGTCCTGATACGAGTGGAACAGCTCCTGTGCGAGGGTGATCTCCGAGAGTTGCGGGGTCTCGGCGTTCTCCGAGATGAGGACGATTTCGCCCTCGGATATCGTGTCGGTCCCCGGCACGTCGTCGACCACGTAGAACCCCCCGATGGTGCTCGACTGCAACTGCTGTTGCTCGTCGAAATAGTCCGTCTCCTCGTCGACCATGAGCAACGCCTCGAACTTCGCGTTCTGGTGGAGGCGGGCCGGGGTCGAGACGTTCACTCCCTGCCGCCGGTCCCGCACGTTGGAGACGTACTCCTCGCGCGAAATGACCCGCACCGGCGGGGTCTCTTCGAACTCGATTCCTCTGACGACCTCGATACGGGCCATCGATCGCGCCCTGACTTTCCCTATCTCCGCGCCGGTGTACCCGTCGTCGGGCGTCACGTTCGAGAGCGTCTCGTTGTGCCAGTAGCCGTTCTCCCAGCCCTGCACGTCGGACTCGGGGTCCGGGGGCGAGTCGACCATGTCGGCGGCGGCGCCTGTCGCGTGCGGTGTCGCGGCCGCCGCTCCGCCGACCGGTGCGACGAGCACCGACAGCGTCAGGAGCGTCAGTAGGCTGGTCCGTGATATCGACATACACGCTCTTCGGAGGGACGGCGAAAAAACCTTCGAGCGGGGCGTAGACCCCCGTGATCGATCATAGCGGGCGCGGTGGGATTCGAACCACGGTCGCGGCGAAGCCGCTCCCTGATTCGAATCCCACGAGGGGTTCGGCGGGCCTCGCTGTCGCTCGGGCACGCCGTCACGGGCACGATGGGATTTGAACCCACGACCGTCGGATGACTTCCCACACACGCGACCGCGTGCGGTTAGAAGTCCGACGCTCTATCCGGACTGAGCTACGTGCCCCACCGGCGAAACGGGGGGCGAATGAAAAAACCGTTCGATAAGCTCCGTCGTCAGCCGGTTCCGCTGGGTCGCCGCCCGGTTTCGGCTGACCGGCGACGATTTCTACGGGCCGCAGAAAGCCTATCCGTCGAACCGATAGAGCGAGGTGACGAAAGGTAGCCGGTCGAACATCGGAATCGCGAGTGGGAGGCCGACGATGGTGATCGCCAGAACGCTCGCGACGTTCGCCCAGAGCCAGCCGAGCCACCAGCCGACGACGACGAAGTAGACGGCACGAACGGCGAGGGATCGCTGCCCGCGTGCGGTATCGGGGTCGACGACCGACCGCGGCTCTTTGAGGGTGAGGACGGTGGGGACGAGGTTGATCAGTTTGACGCCGATGGGGGCGCCGACGATGGTGGCACAGAGAAACCACGCGGCGTTGACGACGGCGGGCGTCGCCCACCAGCCGACGGCGACGAACCACAGGGCGCGCGTGAGGAGGGACCGCTGGGTCATACCGAGGGAAGGCGGAACGCGGTAAAAAGGCTAGCGCGACCGGGACAGAGGAGAGGGTATAAGGCCGCGAGACGGGTATCGGGTACCGATGAGGGTACTCGGCACCGTCGGGCTTCCGGGAAGCGGCAAGGGCGAGGCGGCGGCCGTCGCCCGCGAGGTCGGCATCCCGGTCGTCACGATGGGCGACGTGATCCGCGAGGCGTGTCGCGACCGGGGGCTAGACCCGGAAGAACACCACGGTTCGGTGGCGCGGGCGATCCGCGAGGAGGAGGGTGAGACGGCCATCGCGGAGCGGTCGCTCCCGCACATCGAAGCGGCACTCGAGGAGTCGGAGACGGTCCTCGTCGACGGTCTGCGCTCGCCGGCGGAAGTGGCGCGTTTCGAGGACGCCTTCCGCGACGCGTTCGTCCTCGTGAGCGTCGAGGCGCCGTTCGAGACGCGAGCCGAACGGCTGGCCGACCGCGGGCGCGACGACTCCGACCTCGATTGCGAGGCACTCCGGGAGCGAGAGGAGCGCGAACTCGGCTTCGGGATGGGTGAGGTGATGGATCGCGCGGACGTGACCGTCGAGAACACGGGGTCGCTGGAGGCCTTCCACGAGCGGGTTCGAGGGCTCTTGAACGAGTCCGCGGAGGCCGATCGATGATACACCGCATCGACGTGCGGGTGGTCGCTCCCGTCCGCGACACCGAGGTGACGGATCGAGTCGCCGACGCGGTGCGCAACCTGTTCCCGAACGCGGAACTCAGCGAGGAGCCGGGACAGCTCGTCGCCGAGGCCCACTCGATGGACGCGTTCTCGGAGCGCCTCCACGAACAGGAAATTCTCGACACCGCCCGCCGCGAGTTCTTCCGCCGGGCCGACGACGAGGGGTTCGCCTTCGCGCTGAAGAAACAGGCGGCGTTCAAAAGCGTAATAAATTTCGCGGTCGGCAACCCGGACGAACTCGGTGACATCGAGGTGCAGGTGACGGTTCACGACCCCGAGGTGGAGGGGTTCGTGGATCACGTCGCGCCGCCGACGGAGGACGGACGACCGGTACAGTCGGACGAGTGAGCGGGTAGTGCGAGGCGTGACGTGGCCACGGTCGTGGATCACGTCGCGCCGCCGACGGAGGACGGACGACCGGTACAGTCGGACGAGTGAGCGGGTAGTGCGAGGCGCCGATTCGGTCCGAGAGGCGTGCGAGCGTCAGAATAGCTCGCTGTGTCGTGAGGCGAGGTCGGTGTACCCACCCGTACTGTACGCCTCGAAGATCGATTCGGCGTCGATCCGTGTCTCGTCGAGCGGCGTCGCCCGCGCGGGCACGCCGCGGACGAACGACTCGGCCGGAATGTCGTACCCGTTCGGGACGACGGTCCCGGAGGCGACGATGCAGCGTTCACCGACGTGCACGTCGGCGTTGACCGTCGTGTTGAACCCGACGAGCGCCCCGTCGTCGACCGTCGCTTCGTTGAGAACGGCCCCGTGTCCGATCATGACCCGGTCGCCGAGCGACGCCGCGTGCAACACGGCGCCGTCGCCGACGTGTGACTCCGCCCCGACTTCGACCGGCGCCACGTCGCCCCGGAGGACGACCCCGGGCCAGACGCTCGCGTCGGCTCCGACGCGAACGTCGCCGACGAGCGTCGCCTCGTGGCTCACCCGGGCGTCGTCGTGGATCGTCGGTCGAACCCCTTCGAACGCGTAGTCTCGGCTGTCGACCATGACGGCCGTACGACACGTGGTACCGAATAGCTTACCCCGGAGTTTTGCGCCCCGGCGACCGAGGGCGAATATGGAGTTCACCGTCTCGACGGATGCACGGCTCGATGTCGTGGACGTGACCGACCGAGTCGCCGCGGCGGTCGCGGGCGAGGACGAGGGAACGGCCACCGTCTTCGTCGACCACACCACCGCGGGCGTCGTCGTCAACGAGGCCGAACCACGGTTGCTGGAGGATGTCCGAACGTTCCTTTCGAATCTGGTGCCCGACGAGGGCTGGCGCCACGACGAACTCGACGGGAATGCGGATTCGCACCTGCGGGCGATGCTGCTGGGGCCGTCGGCGACGGTGCCGGTGGTAGATGGCGAACCGGCGCTCGGGCGGTGGCAGTCGGTGCTCTTGGTGGAGTGTGACGGTCCCCGAGAGCGGACGGTCCGAGTCGTCTAGACGAACACGAGGACGGCGACGTAGAGCAGGACGACCCCGAGCACGTCGCAGGTGTTGGTGACGACGGGGATCACCACGTCGTCGGGGTCGAGTTCGAGGCGATAGGCGGCGTAGGTGGCAACGACGGTGACGACGACGGCGAGGACGGCGAGCGAGAGGCCACTGGACAGCGAGACGGCGAGGACGGTCCACGGCGAGAGGTCGGTCGAGCCGGTGAGCGCGCTCAGGCTCCAGGCCCCGAGGCCGACGACGGGGAAGACGGTGGCCGCGAGAGCGACGGTGGCGAGGGCGTTGCCCACGAGCGTCTCGTCGTCCGGGGCAAAAGAGAGGGTACCGAGGTGGAAGGCAGTGGAGAGACGGGCCGCGAGGACGCTACCAAGGTTGCCGGCGGTGCCGATGGTGACGGGGACGAGAACGAGCAAGGAGGGGTATCGAAGGAGGGTATCCTCGAAGCTCCCGAGGACGAGGCCGCTGCCGAGTTCGACGAGCGTCAGGAGGAGGAGGACGGGCAGCATCGCCCGCGTGATGGCCCGGACGGTCCAGTCGGTCGTCACTCAGACACCCCCGAGGACGAGCGCGACGGTTCGGACCGCGACCAGCAAGAAGAGGACGCCGAAGACGTCGCCGGTGGTGGTGACGAGCGGCCCGACGAGCGTGTCGGGGTTGTGGCCGCGGCGGTAGCCCGCGAAGACGACGGTGACGACGACGACGACGAGCGTACTTCCAGAGAGAAGGCCGGCAACGAGCGCGATACCGACCAGCCGCCCGAGGCTCGCGACGGGCGATCCCAGGGTCGTCAGAACCGCGAACGCGGCCGTCGCGGCGAACACCGAGGCGACGATACCGTTGGCGAGCGCCGCCGCCGCGGCCGCCCGGATGCGCCGGTCGCCGGCCCGAACCCGCGGTTCGATCAACCCCTGGTGGAGCCCGGTCGCCAGCCGCGCGCCCAGCGAGCCGTAGACGTTGCCGCGGGTGGCGAGGAGCGCGGGGACGAGGACGAGCAACCCTTCGACTGCGCGGAGGTCGGATCGCATCCCGCCGAGGACGACGCCGGCGAGCAGGCCACCGACGAGGCTGGCGCCGAGGGCGGGGAGCGCCTCGCGGTACGCCGCCACGGCCACCTCGCGGACGGTCATCGTGGGGAGCAATGCGGGCCGGGATGAAAAGTCGGCCGACTCCCTCACCGTGTCTGTGCGAGTCCACCGAGCGTGCGGCGACGGAGCCAGCGGCGGGCGACGAGCGACACGGCGAGGGATGGACGGTCACGGATAAAAGTGCGACCGTTCCGGCCGGCCGACGCCTACCCGAACGGACCCATGCCGCCCATGCCACCCATCCCGCCGCCACCGCCGTCGCCTTGCTGCATCTTTTTCATCATCCGCTGCATATCGCCGTCGCCCATCCCCTGGAACTGCTTGATCGTCCGCTCCATCATCTTGTGCTGTTCGAGGAGTTCGCGAATCGACTCGGCGTCGACGCCGGCGCCGCGGGCGATGCGCTCGACGCGTTCCTGGCCGATGACGCGCGGGTTCTCCAACTCCTCCTCGGTCATCGAGTCCATCGCCACGTCGAATTTCCGCATCCGGTCTTGGGTCACGTCCATGGCGTCGTCGGGCAACTGATCCATGAGGCCGCCGCCCATCCCGGGGATCATGTCCATCACCTGATCTAGCGGCCCCATGTTGTTCATCGCCTCCATCTGTTTCTGCATATCCTTCAGGGTAAAGGACCCCTTCATTATGTCTTGGGGGTCCCAGTCGTCCTCTTCCTCGCCCGTCTCGGCCATCGCGCGTTCGACCCGCTCGGAGAGCTGTTTGAGGTCGCCCATCCCCAGCAGGCGGGAGATGAAGCCGTTGGGCTCGAAGCGCTCGATGTCCTGTACCGTCTCGCCGGTGCCGAGGAAGGCAATGGAGGACTCGGTTTCGTTGACGGCAGTGAGGGCGCCCCCACCCTTCGCCGTCCCGTCGAGTTTGGTGATGACGACGCCGTCGATGCCGATCGACGCGTCGAACTGCTGGGCCTGATCCTTGGCGCCCTGCCCGATAGCGGCGTCGAGGACGAGCAGCGAGCGGTCGGGATCGACGGCCGAGTCTATCTCCTCGATCTCGGCGATCAGGTCGTCTTCGAGGGCGTGTCGACCCGCCGTGTCGACGATATGTACATCGGCGTCGGCCGTCGCTTCCAGCCCCTCACGGGCGATCCGAACGGGGTCGTCGGCGTCGGGGTCGCCGTAGAACTCCACCTCGGCGCGGTCGGCCATCTGCTCGGCCTGATCGTACGCACCGGGACGGAAGGTGTCGGTCTGGATGACCGCGGGGCGGAGCCCCTTCTTCGAGAACCACCACGCCATCTTCGCCGCGGAGGTGGTTTTGCCCGAACCCTGGAGGCCGGCGAGCAGGATCGTCTGCGGTTCCAGCGGAATCTCCGTCGACTCGCCGATCAGATCGACCAGTTCCTCGTAGACGATCTTGAGGACGTGATCGCGGGCGCTCGTCCCGCCCGGCGGTTCCTCTTCGAGCGCGCGCGTCTCGATCGAGTCCGAGAGCGCCATCACGAGGGAGACGTCGACGTCCGCCTGGAGCAAGGAGCGCTGAATCTCCTTGACGACCTCCGAGACGTCGTCCTCGTCGAGACGGGACTTCCCCTGCAGTTTCGAGAAGGTGCCGCGCAGGGAACTCCCCAGATTGTCGAGTACCATTACCCCTCGATACGCGCTGGCGCCGGTAAAGGCTTTGTTCACGACGGGAACGAGTATAAGTCACTCCCTACCCTACGCCGCCCGATGCAGCGGCGCGCCTACCTCCTCGCACTGGCCGGACTGAGCCCACTCGCCGGCTGTTCGGACGCCGGATCGTCGCCGTCGACACCCGTCCCCACGACGACGGCGACGGCCACCGCCACCGCGACGCGAACCGCCACTCCGACGGCCACGTCCGAACCCACGCCGACCCCCGGCGACCGCTCGCTCTCGCCGTACCGCTCGTGGCTCGTCGCCCCCACCCCCGTCTCGCCGTACACCTACGAGTTCAGCCACCTCTCACTGGCGGCCGTCCGCGCCGACGCCACTGCCGACTTCGCCGAGTCGCTCGATACCTACTGGCGCCAGCGAACCGGGTCGTACTTCGGCTTCGAGGTGCCCGTTGCCGCGCTCGAATCGGTCCTCACGGTCAACCACACCAGCGTCGCCAACGAGTCCTACCGCGTCGCGGCCGGGTCGTTCGACCCGTCGGCGCTCCGGGTCGCCCTCGACACTGCCGGCTTCGACGCCGACGGCGCCGTCGACGACTTCCAGCGGTTCGTCCGGACCGAAAACGGCCGGCTCCGCGTCGTCGGCCTCCACCCCGACGTGATCGTCAGCATCGGCACCGACGCGTCCGCAGCGACGCCGCTCGAAACGGCCGTCGCACAACACGCCGCCGGCACGATTCGACCCGACGAGGACGAAGGCCTCGCCCTCTTGATCGACCACTTCGGCACCGCCGACTACGTCAGCGGGCGCGAACTCCAGCCTGCAGCGGAGGATTACGCCCTGAGCAAGGCCGTCGCCACCGGCCGCCGCCTCGACGTACAGGGCGCGACGACCCGAACCGAGCGCACGTACGTCCTCCCACCCGACGCGACGATCGATCGGGACGCGGTCGAGGAGGAGATCCGACTCCGCCACGTCGGCCAACCCATCGGGGAGTTCACCCGCGACGGCCGGCTTCTCACCGTCGCCGGCGAGGTGGAGAACTCGTTGATCCGCCTGTTGTAGGCCAGAAGGGCCTTAGGAGGCGATCACCGAACGCCGCCCATGTACTCCAGACGCGCGGTCCTCGGCGGCCTCGGTCTCACACTCGTGACCGGCCTCGCCGGCTGTAGCGCCATCTCCGGTCCCGATCCGACCGTCGTCGGGACGGAAGTCGACGGGGGTATCGACTCCCTCCTCGGCGATACCGACATCTTCGTCACCGTGCAAAACGACGGCGCCGCCGGCGACGTGGACGTGACGCTCGAACTGCTCGACAGCGAGGGGACGGTCCTCCTCGACGAGACCCAGACGACGGATATGGGGGCCGACGAGCGAAAGCGGGTGACGTTCTCGGTCGACGTACCGGAAGGGACGGATGACCTGCGGGCGACGGCGAGTCCGGCGTAAGGGGTCCCGACGGGTCGCCACGACGGGACGGCGAACCACCGACATCGACTTCCACTAGTTCGTCCGAGACGGATCAGCGGCCCGTGGGTCGTCCCCGACCAGGCCTGGCCCGAACGAGTCCCTGGGCCGACCGATGTCAGGGGTTTCTTGATGCGCCGACGGAACCGGCCCACTATGGAGTACGGCGTCGAGATGTCGGACGAGGAGATCGGATCGTTTCTCGCACGACGGGGCCACGGTGTGCTCTCGTTCGGCGGCGAGGTGCCGTACGGACTCCCGGTGTCGTTCGGCTACGACGTGGTGAACGAGCGCGTCATTTTCCAACCACTGGGGGCCGAAGACGGCAAGAAAGCGGCGTATCTCGACGACTCGCCGGCGGTGAATCTCGTCGCGTACGAGTGGGAGGGCGTCGACGAGTGGCGTAGCGTCGTCGTCGACGGCGACCTGTCGGCCATCCCGGACGACTCGCCCGAAGCCGTCGACGCCGCCGCCGTGTTCGCCGACTTCGCCACCGTCGTCGGGGCGCCGGTGTTCGACCGGCCGCTGGCGGATATCGAGTCGAACTGGTACGAACTTTCCGTCGACGAGTCGAGCGGCCGGCAGTCGCCGCGGGCGGAGTGAGCGGACTCGGACGACGCGCAGAAGTAGTGGGCTCGGGCGGATTCGAACCACGGTCACTCCGCTCGCTACGTTCGCTCCGTTCCCTGATTCGAATCGCCCTCGGTACCGACTTCGTGCTCGCTGACGCTCGCACAGAAGTAGTGGGCTCGGGCGGATTCGAACCACCGACTTCGGCCTTGTAAAGGCCGCGTCATAACCAGCTAGACCACGAGCCCTCGGCACGAACACCGTCCCCCGACCGAATAACGGTTTCTGTCTCGGGTCGCGAAACCCTTAGGGCCGCGGACGCGATTCGTCCACTATGCTCCGTCGAGCGATCCGGCCCCTCCTCGTCGTCCTCCTCGTCGGCCTCGCCGGCTGTTCGGGCGTGGGACCGACGGCACCGACCGCGACGGCCACCGACGCGCCCGGCACGGCCGCGACGGCGACGAGCGCGCCGGTATCGACGCCCGGAAGCGACTACGACACGGCGACCGTCGTCCTCCTCGACGCGAACGGGACGGCGGTGGCGACGGTCGACGTATGGGTGGCCGACACCTTCTCGAAACAGTACACCGGCCTGAGCGACACGAGCGCGCTCGAACCCGGCCAGGGGATGCTGTTCGTGTTCGATAGCGAGGGTGACCGCGCGTTCGTGATGCGCGATATGGCCTTCCCGCTCGATATGGTGTTTATCGGCGCGGACGGGACGATCACGGCCATCCACCACGCGCCGGTCGAATCCGACGGCGACCTGACACAGTACTCGGGCCGGGCGAAGTTCGTCCTCGAAGTGCCGATGGGCTATACGAACCGGACGGGTATCGACGTCGGCGACCGGGTTCGGATCGAGGGCCGATGACGGACGTGATCGACGCCCTCGCCGACCGTGAGGGCTGGCGTGCCGAGGGCTTCGCCGCCCGCGTCCACTACCGCGGCGAGGGTGATCGGTACTCGGTCGAGTACTACGCGCCGAGTGACTGCGTGCTCTACTGGAAGGTGAGAGGCGACGGGGAGACGGCGGTGCCGGTGGGTCGGGGGACGGTCCCCGACCCGCTCCGTGAACGGGTGCGGATCGATCTGGACGCCGCGGGCGTCGATCCGGCGGTCGAGAGCCGGTCGTTATAGGTCGTCAACCAACGCCCCGACGGCGCGGTCGATATCCTCGATCCGTTCGGTCTGTTCGTCCACCTCGTCGGCGATCTCTTCGGTCTCGCCGACGATCCGTTCGGCGTCCGTGGTGACGTTCTCGGTCATGCTCGCGATCTCCTCGTGGCCGGCGGCCTGTTCGTCGGTGGCTTCGGCCACCTCGTCGATCCCGTCGTTCACCTCCGAGACCGAGGAGTCGATGTCGTCGAGGATGTCGAGGGCGTCCTCGGTGGCGGCGACCCCCTCGCCGACGGCGTCCTGTGTCTCGCCCAAACTCTCCGCGGCGGTCGACGTGGAGTCCTGTATCCCGTCGACGCGTCGTTCGATGTCGGCGGCGTGTTCCTGTGACTCCTCGGCCAGGCTCTTGACCTCGTTGGCGACGACGGCGAACCCCTCACCCTCCTCGCCCGCCCGCGCCGCCTCGATGTTGGCGTTCAAGGCGAGCAGGTTCGTCTGATCCGCGATGTCGTTGATGATCTCGACCACTTCGTCGATTTCGGCGACCGCTTCCTCGACCGCGCGGACGTCGTCGACGACGTTCGTCGTCGACTTCTCGATCTGTTCCATCGCGGCGGCGACCCGCTGTACCGCCTCGTGGCCCTCGCCGGTGAGGTCGTCCGCGCGTTCGCTGGCGGCCGCGACCTGTTCCGCCGACGACGCCACCTCCTCGACGGCGGCGCTCAGATTCGAAATCTCGCCCGCCACCTCCGTCATCCGCTCGTACTGCTCGGTCGTGTGGTCCGTGATCTCCCGCGTCCGCTCGGCGATCTCCTCCGAACTCCCCTGTAACTCGGCGATAGAGGTCTGGATCTCGCTGGCCGCCTCGTTGTCGTAGTCCTCCTGCCGATCGATATCCTGTTGCACCTCGCCGTCCAGTTCGTCGTCGACCCCCGCGTCGAGTTCGGATGCAGCGTTCGACATAGGCGACCGATAACCGACCGACCGGAAAGAAAGCGAGGCGAGGATTATCATCCGTGAAAACGTCGCCATCGACGGGTCAGCCTTTTGCCCGCTCGCGCCCCAGTAAAGACGATGGACGTCCCCGCGGCCGCGGACGACGACCCCTTCGAGGAGCAACGGGAGCGGACGGCCAACCCGATGCGACGGCTGTTCGCCGCGTACGGACGCGAGCAGGCCGGCCCCTTCTCCGTCGGCGTCGTCGCCAGTCTCTTCGCCCGCATCCTCGACCTCCTGCCGCCGCTCCTCCTCGGCATCGCCGTCGACGCCATCTTCCTCGACGAGAGCGAGTTCTCCCTCCCGCTCGTTCCGACCGCGTGGCTCCCGACGGACGCCGAGGCGCAGTTCTGGTTGGTCGTCGGCATCGTCCTCTTTTCCTTTCTCGGCGGCGCCGGCCTCCACTGGGTCCGCAACTGGGGCTGGAACCGCTTCGCCCAGTACGTCCAACACGCCATCCGGACCGACACGTACGACGCGATGCAGCGGCTGAACATGACGTTTTTCGCCGACAAGCAGACCGGCGAGATGATGTCGGTGCTGTCGAACGACGTGAACCGGCTGGAACGGTTCCTCAACGACGGGCTGAACTCCGCGTTCCGCCTCGGCGTCATGGTCGTCGGCATCGCCGCGCTCCTGTTCTGGATGAACCCGCAACTCGCCGTCGTTGCCCTCCTGCCAGTCCCGCTCATCGCCTTCTTCACCTACCGGTTCGTCAACACCATCCAGCCCAAATACGCCGAGGTGCGGTCGAGCGTCGGCCAGGTCAACTCCCGACTGGAGAACAACCTCGGCGGCATTCAGGTGATCAAGACGAGCAACACCGAATCGTACGAGGCCGACCGGGTCGAGGACGTGTCGGGCGACTACTTCGACGCCAACTGGGACGCCATCGAGACGCGGATCAAATTCTTCCCCGGCCTCCGGGTGCTCGCGGGCATCGGTTTCGCGCTCACGTTCACCATCGGCGGCCTCTGGGTGTTCCGTGGCGAGGGTCCCTGGATCTTCACCGGGACCCTCCGCCCCGGCGAGTTCGTCGCCTTCATCCTCTACAGCCAGCGGTTCATCTGGCCGATGGCGCAGTTCGGACAGATCATCAATATGTACCAGCGGGCCTACGCCTCCGCCGCCCGAATCTTCGGGCTGATGGACGAGGACGCGGGCATCGACGAGCGCCCCGATGCCGACGAACTCGTCGTGAGCGAGGGCCGCGTCGAGTACGACGACGTGTCCTTCGGCTACGACGACGCCTCCATCCTCGAGGACGTGAGCTTCGCCGCCGACGGGGGCGATACCGTCGCCTTGGTCGGCCCGACGGGTGCCGGCAAATCCACCGCGCTGAAGCTCCTGCTCCGGATGTACGACGTTGACGAAGGATCGGTTCGGGTCGACGGCCGCGACGTGCGCGACGTGACTCTCGCCAGCCTCCGGAGCGCCATCGGCTACGTCAGCCAGGAGACGTTCCTCTTCTACGGGACGGTCCGCGAGAACATCACCTACGGCACGTTCGACGCCGACGAGGAGGCGGTGATCGCCGCCGCCAAAGCGGCCGAGGCCCACGAGTTCGTCACCAACCTCCCCGACGGCTACGACACGATGGTCGGCGAGCGCGGCGTCAAGCTCTCCGGGGGCCAGCGCCAGCGCCTCGCCATCGCCCGCGCGATGCTCAAAGACCCCGACATCCTCGTTCTCGACGAGGCGACCAGCGACGTCGACACCGAGACGGAGATGCTGATTCAGCGGTCGCTGGATCGGCTCACCGCCGACCGCACCACGTTCGTCATCGCCCACCGCCTCTCGACGGTGAAGGATGCGGACCGCATCGTCGTCCTCGACGACGGCCGAGTGGTCGAACGCGGCACGCACGAGGAGCTACTGGCCGCGGACGGCCTCTACGCCAACCTCTGGGGCGTGCAGGCGGGCGAAATCGAGGACCTCCCCGAGGAGTTCGTCGAGCGGGCGACGCGGCGGGGCGCCCGGACCGCCGAGTTGACGGGGTCCGGCGACGCCGACGACTAGTCGACTTCGCCGATCACGACTCGGTTGTCGTCGCGTTGAAAACCCTCGCCCCCGAGGGGCCGGTATGCATCTCAGCGACGTTACCTGGACGGACGTGCGCGACGCCGACGCCGAACTGGCCCTCCTGCCTGTCGGGAGCACCGAACAGCACGGCCCGCACGCCCCACTGGGCACCGACGCGTACCACGCCGAGACGGTCGCCGAAGCGGGCGCCGAGCGGTTCGACGGCGACGTGGCCGTCGCGCCGACGATTCCCGTCGGTATCGCGGAGGAACACCGCCACTTCTCGGGCACGCTCTGGGTGTCGCCCGACACCTTCCGGAGTTACGTCCGCGACGTGGTCGGGAGCCTCGCACACCACGGCATGGATCGGGTGGTCGTCGTCAACGGGCACGGGGGGAACGTCCCCGCGCTCGGCGAGGTGACGGCGACCATCTCCCGCCACGACGACGCGTACGCCGTCCCGTTCACCTGGTTCGAGGCGGTGGGCGAGCACAGCGGGGAGATGGGCCACGGCGGGCCGCTTGAGACGGCGCTACTGCGGGCGACTCACCCCGACCTCGTGCGGGACGAGCGGATCGACGAGGCACGGGCGGGAGCGAGTCAGGGGTGGGGTGACTGGGTGTCGAAGACGAACCTCGCCTACGACTCCGCGGAGTTCACGGCAAACGGGGTCGTCGGCGATCCGGGAGCGGGCGACGCCGAACTGGGCGAGGAACTGCTGGAGCGGGCGGCCGACGCGCTCGACCGACTGCTGACGGCGGTCGCCGAGCGCGACGTGTCGCGGCCGGCGGACCGATAACTCACTCCTCCGCGTCCTCGAACTCCTGTAGCGACCCGCGGAGCTCCGGAATCGCGTTCGTGAGGTCGCTCACGCCGTCGTGGGCCTCGTCGATCGAGGCGATCAGCGATTCGAGGTCCTCGATGGCGGCCGCGAGGTCGGCGGCGTCCTCGAAGGCGTCGGCGCGTTCGCCCATCGTGTACCACTTTTTCGCCTGCCGGAGGTGCGCCTCGGCCTCGCCCACGTCGAGCGCCGAGCGGAGGCCGTTCAGGACGCCGAGGACGTTTTCCGCCTCCGTCTCCCAGACGTCGGCGGCGGCGGGAAGTTCGGCGCGCGCCTTCGTCAAGTGTTCTTCCACGTCCGCGCGCATCTCTTCCGCCGCCTCGCCGAAGAGTTCGTCGTCGCCGAGCGTCGTCTGACTCATAGTCGGATTTCACCGCCGTGTGAGTTAAACGCACGCCCGAAAGTGAAAGTGAAAGTGAAACGGGACGACTCGCCCGGAGAACGCGCCTATTCTACGTCGACGAGTCGCATCAGCGGATACTCTCCCTCCATCTCCATCGCCGTACGGACGACGACGCCCTCGTACTCGATTCGCATCCCCACCTCCATGAAGCGGCCGGTGAGTTCGACGTAGCCGTGGTCGTCGGCGGCGTCGGTGAGGGCCGCCTCGTCGATATCCACGGTCACCGACTCGCAGAACGGCTGGTTCTCGATGGCGTCGGCCATGGCGCGTTCGAGGCTGGTGGCGCTGTCGGGCGAGACGGGCGTCCCCGCGAACTGGTGGTAGAGTGAGCCGAACTTGATGCCCGCCTCGAAGCAGGCCTGTTGTGCGTCGGTAGCCATACCGCTCCGTGGGTCGGCCGCCGGTAAGACCTGTCGTTCGGCCACCCCGAATCGGTCCTTACTTGAGTTCGGTCGTCCTCTTGACGCCCGAATGGACGACCCGGTGTTACTGACGGGCGCGGGTGGGCGCGTCGGGCAAGCCATCCTGAACGGGATCGGCGACGCCCACGAGTGGCGACTGCTCGACCGGGAACCGCTGCCGAGCGACCGCCTCCCGGCGGGCGTCGACGAGGACGACGTTATCGTCGCGGACGTGACCGACCGCGAGGCGGTGGCCGACGCGATGGCGGGCGTCGGCGCGGCGATCCACCTCGCGGGCGACCCTCGGCCCGAAGCGCCGTGGAACTCGGTGCTGGAAAACAACATCGACGGGACACAGACCGTGTTCGAGGCGGCCGTCGAGGCGGGCGTCGAGAAGGTCGCGTTCGCCTCTTCGAACCACGCCGTCTCGGCCTACGAGACCGACGAGCGCACGCCCGAGATGTACCGCACCGACGACGACTACCTGCTCGATGGAACCGAACTTCCCCGTCCCGGCAACCTCTACGGCGTGAGCAAGGCTGCGGGCGAGACGCTCGGCCGGTACTACCACGACGCCGAGGGCCTCGCCGTCGTCTGTGTCCGCATCGGCAATCTCACCGAGGGACACCCGCCCCGCAACTACGAGCGCGGCCAGGCCATGTGGCTTTCCTACCGCGACTGCGCCCACCTCTTCGACTGCTGCATCCGCGCCGACTACGGCTACGAAATCGTCTACGGTATCTCCGACAACGAGCGCAAGTACTACGCCATCGAGCGCGCGAAGGAGGTGCTGGGCTACGATCCGCAGGACGACGCCGCCGACTACACGCTCGACGGCGAGCCGAAAGAGTCGTAGCCGAAAGCTACTCCTGTCCGAAGGTCGACGGGCGCGTATGGATCGACAGCAACTGATCGCCCTCGTCTTCGTGGTTCTCATGCTGTTCTCGTCGGTCGCGTACACCGTCTCGTTGTTCTGAACGCGACCACCGTCGTCGGCGACGGGTTCGCGAACGATCCGCCGGCACTGCCCGCCCCCCGTTACCAGAATCGAAAATCAGGGGCGAGCGGTTAAGTTGACCCGTCGATCAGGAGGGGACGAAAGTTATCATGCGACGAACGTGTCCGTTCTGTGGGGACCGCGTCGAACTGCTGCCCGAACACCTCGAAGACTGCCAGGAGGCGCCGCGCGACGACCCGCGGGTCTCCTAGTCCTCGAACAGCCCCTCGACGTCGGCGTCCTCCCGGTTCCGGCGTGCGACGTGGTCGACGAGCCGTCGGTAGACGAGCGAGCGCGCCGCGTCGGCGGTCACGAACTCCATCACGACGGTGGTAAAGAGCGTCCGCTCGCCGCCCGCGATTTCCTCGCGGGCGAGCGTGATCGCTCGCTCGACCGGCGCGGCGTCGTAGCCGCCTTCTTCGGCGAGAACCAGCGCCGCCACGGCGGCCGCCTCGAATCGGAGGTCGGAGAGCGCGAGCGCCGCCCCCTCGTAGCGAAGCGGCGGGGGGCGGCGGCGCTCGATGGCTTCCGGATCGGTGGCGAGGGTCGACAGCGCGCGCCGCGCGGCGTCGACGTCGACCCCGCGGTACGGCGAGGGGAGGCCGGCGAGGTAGTCGCCCGCGCTCTCGGCGAGGCCCGTCGCCCCGCTCCAGTTCCGGGTTCGAGCGTGATAGACCGCGGCCGTGAACTGGATGAGGCCGTGCAGAAACCGTTCGTCGTCGGTGCCGTCGTCGAGGCCGAGCCACGGCTCCTCCCACGCGTCGTGGGCGGCGTGGTACTTGCCGGCGTTGTAGATGGCGACGCCGGCCCGAATCGACGAGTCCATACGACGTGTTGCCGCCCGACGTTCAAAAACCGCACCGTCGCAAGCTACAAATCTCGTCGCTTGCTACCATACGTTATGAACGGGCGCACCGAGAGCGATGGCCTGACCGACCGCGAACGCGAGGCGCTTCACGAGGTGGAACTCGGCGTCGAGAACCTCCACCGGGCACACGGCCACCTCGTCTCCTTTCACCACAGTACGGGCCGGGCGATGGATCATCTGGCCACGGCGGAGGAGCTGCTCCGCGAGGCCGGACGCGACGAACTCGCGAACCGCCTGCGCGACGACCACCTGCCGCGGGGCGTCGTGCCGCCCTGTGACGGCGAGGGAGCGACCGCCGGGCGCTGGTCGTACGACATTCTGGAGAAGTTCCAGGCGACGTTCTTGGAGGACGTAGTGGCCTTCGGCGACCGGGTGCACGACGAGGTGGCCGACGGGCGGCGTCACGTCGCCGAACGACGGCAGGAAGCGGCGTGGAAGGAGCGCGCGCGGACGGAGTGACGGATGACCCGTTTGTCGCGTCCTAAGGGGACGGTATCCGTGCTGTACGCTACCTATACTCACTACCGATGCCGCCGTCGGATGGGGTATGAACACCTGTCACAACTGCGACGGCCCGGTGAGTACGGACTTCGTGCGCGTCTTCGGCGACGACAGCGGACGCGTCCACGGCTGTCCCGACTGTCTGTCAGGTCGGAACTGGTGAGATAGTCGTCGGCCGGCGTCTGAAGTGAACTCCTTTCAGCGGACACTCCTCGCTTCGCTCAAGGCTCCGCGAGACGGTTTCTTTCAGCGGACACTCCTCGCTTCGCTCAAGGCTCCGCGAGACGGTTTCTTTCAGCGGACACTCCTCGCTTCGCTCGTCGTGTTGTGCTGAAACGAAACGTCCTGACGGAGTCCCCACGCGAGCGGACGCGAGCGTGGGGGCACGTCAGGTCGTGAACGAAGGAGTGACCTAACGAAGTTAGGTCACGACTGAAGTGAACGTCCTGACGGAGATTTGAACTCCGGTCCCTGGCTCCGCAAGCCAAGAGGATAGTCCACTACCCTATCAGGACTCATTCATCTATACCGCGGAGTCGCTTAAGACGGTTACGATACGCCGGCGACGACGGCCGGAACGTCAAAGGACCACTTGAGAGTACCGAAGGGGTATGATCCCGCCGGCCCTCGTGACAGCTATGAACCGACGAACTCTGCTCCGGGTGGCTCCGCTTCTCGCGCTGAGTGGGTGTCTCGGCAGTGGCAGCGGTGGCGGCGACGACCCGCCCCGCGTGACCGATCGGTCGTTCGAGGACACGGGCGAGTGCTCGAACGCCGAGACTGCGACGGTCGACACCGAGGGATCGACCGTATCGGTCGAGGGCTGTATCACCGGGCCGAACGGCTGTGCGGTCGCGACCCTCGATTCCGCGACCGTCACCGACGGCGACCTGGAGGTGGTCGTCACCACCGAACGCGACGCGCCGCCGGACGTGGCCTGTACCGAGGCGCTCGTCTACCGGGCGTACACGGCGACGATCACGCTCGACGGCGAGGTGGCGGTCCGCGTGATCCACGACACGCCGAACGGGCGGCGGACGGTCGCCGAGGCGTAGGTATATGTAGGAAGCCGAGTGCATCACGGCTCGTGCACCACCAGCGACGACGGACGAAATCGACGGACAGCGGCGTGGCGTTTCGGCAAGGACAACGCTTAACCCGAGGGTTCTCCTGATGCAGGGTACTATGGGCGTAATCGAGGACGTGTACGAGGACCTCGACACGGACGTCGATTTCGAGGAGTTCGAGGCCGCCGTTCACGACAAAGTCGAGCAGATGGGGGGGCTGGCCGACGAGGAGACGGCGGCGATGCTCATCGCCCACGAACTCGAGGACGAGGAGGTGAGCGGTATCGCGGACATCGCGCCGGGGATGGACGAGGTGAAGTTCCTCGCGAAGGTCGTCGGCATCGGCGACCTGCGGACCTTCGAGCGCGACGACGACGAGGCCGACGAGGGTCGCGTCATCAATCTGGACGTGGCGGACGGCACCGGACAGGTGCGCATCTCGTTCTGGGATCGCATGGCGCAGTCGGTCGCCGACGGCGAGGTCGAGGTCGGTGACGTGCTTCGGATCAAGGGCCGACCGCAGGAGGGGTACAGCGGCGTCGAGGTCAGCGTCGATCAAGCCGAGATCGACGAGGACGCCGAGGTGGACGTACAGGTGCAGGACACCTACCGCGTCGACGACCTCTCGCTTGGCCTCTCGGACGTGAACCTCCAGGGGCTGGTGCTGGCGACGGACACGATGCGGACGTTCGAGCGCGACGACGGCTCCGAAGGGCGAGTGTCGAACCTGACCCTCGGCGACGAGACGGGCCGTGTGCGGGTGACGCTCTGGGACGAGAAGGCCGATCGGGCCGAGGAACTCGACGCCGGCACGTCGGTCGAAGTCGTCGACGGCTACGTCCGGGAGCGCGACGGTGACCTCGAACTCCACGTCGGGTCACGCGGCGCGGTCGAGGAGATAGACGCCGACGTGGCGTACGATCCCGAGACGACCGACATCGACGCCCTCGAACTCGACGAGACGGCCGACATCGCGGGCGGCGTCATCGAGACGGACCCGAAGCGGACCTTCGACCGCGACGACGGGAGCGAGGGACAGGTGCGGAACGTCCGGATCAAGGACGGGACGGGCGACATCCGGGTCGCGCTCTGGGGCGAAAAGGCCGACCTCGACGTCGACCTCGCGGACTACGTGGTCGTCACCGACGCCGAGATTCAGGAGGGATGGCAGGACGACCTCGAAGCCTCCGCGGGCTGGCGGGCAACGGTGACGGTGACCGATCCGCCCGAGGACGCGGCGGGGACCGACGCGGGTGCCTCGGCCGCCGAGACGACGGACTCGGGCGGCGACAGTCCCGGTCTCGGTGCCTTCGCCGATGACGGGGGGACCGAATCGGTCGGAGCCGAGGCGACGACCACGGACGCCGATCCAGCCGACGGCGAGACGGTCCAGTTCACGGGGACGGTCGTCCAGGCCGGAAACCCGGTCGTCCTCGACGACGGGACGGAGACCCGGAGCGTCGAGACCGAGGCTGATCTGCGACTCGGCGAAGAAGTGACCGTCCGCGGGCCGATCCACGACGGACGGATCGACGCGGACGAGGTGTACTAACCGTTCAGGCGTCGAGTTCGTCGGGGTTGCCGACTGCCTCGTTGTTCATGCCGCTCCCGTCGTTGTGGCGGCACTGCTCGGTGTAGAAGCCGAGGTCGAAGGCGACGGAGTCGCCTTGGATCTCGTTGCCGTGGTCGGCCGGCAGCCACCACGAGAACCCCAGACAGTTGGTCGCGGGCGTCTGTGGGAAGCAGGCACGGCCGCTGGCGGTCGGATCGCTGCCGAGTTCGTCGAAGTCGTCACCGGCGTCGCCGTCGAGGGGGATCCCGTTGCCGTCGGTGAGCGCCGCCAGCGCGTTGCGGAGCGACCCTTGGAAGAATATCTCCTCGCCCGTCGTGATGACGCCCGCGATGTCCTCGAACTGCCCCTGGAGGTCCTCCGGTTCGGGCGCCGCGAAGTAGTCGCCCTCGTCGTCCGGCTCGTCGCCGCTGCCGCTCTCGTAGTCGGTGTAGTCCGACTCGCTGTTGGCGGTCGTTCCGGCGACTGCTCTGAGCAGGTTCTCGCCGTCGCCGCCGGCGTCGAGTCCGAACCCGATGGTGATGATGCGTTTCCCGGAGCTTTTCACGTCGTCGGCCTCCTCGACGGCGGCCTCGAAGTCGTTGTCGAGGGCGTCGTCGGTGCCCTCGACTCCGTCGTTGGCCGACGGGGAGCCGTCGCTCAACAACACGATGACCGGCGTCGCGCTCTGGCGCGCGCGACTGCTCTCCAGTTCCCCGTTCGCCGCGTCGAGCGCCGCGTCGATGTTGGTGTTGCTCCCGACTCCGGAGCTCCCGTAGGTGTCGATGGCGTCTTTTACCGCGTCGACGTTGCCCTGCGTGTCGAGTTGTGTGAGTTGCTGCTCTACCTCGGCGCTGCTCCCGAAGGCCACCGTCGCGGCCTGGTCGGTCGTGCTGAGTTCGTCGATAAACACCTTCGCGGCGCTGATGATGTCGTTCCGTTCCGACGAGCCGATCGATCCCGAATCGTCGAGGACGAGCGCCACGTCGGCTGCGGAGCCGGTCGCGCCCCCACGCCCGCCGGTCAGATTGTTACAGTCCGTGTCGTACCAGAGGGCGGTCTGAATCTCGTCGAGGAGTTCGACCTCGTTCTGCACCGAGGTCGACGTCTCGTCGGTCGGTCCCGTCTCGTCGGGGTCGTCGGCTTCGGGTTCGGTGAGTCCGTTCTCGGCCGCCGAGACGTTGGCCGCGTTCAGCCAGACGTAGCCCGGATTGTCACACAGGTGGAAGCTGAGCGTGAGTTCGCCGAAGTCACCCGGCTTGACGTCGTCGAGGCCGATGAGCGGGTCGCCACGGCTGCTTTCGGTCCGCAGGTCGGAATCGAGGCCACCGTCGTCGTTGCCGACGTCGGCGAGGATGGTACAGGCGTTCGTCGCGTCGAACTCGTCCTGTACCCCGTCGTCGTCCGAATCCGGGAACGCCTCGACGGACGTGTTGTCCATGAACTGGCCGACGTCGTCGTTGTTGACGTACAGGAGCGGATCGCCGTTGACGAAGTCGTCGCCGGGCTCGCCATCGAACGCCTCCACACCGGGCGGGAAGGCGGTGTACTGGGTCGGGTCCGCCGGCTCGTCCATCGTGATGTCGAGGGCGTCACCCTCGGGCACCCCCGGATCGTCCTCGTCGGCCGACCAGTCGGAGTAATGCTCCTCCCAGTCCATCTTCAGATCGAGCTCGCCCGCCACGAGTCGGTTGTTTTCGAACGTCTCCTGGTCGCTGAAGTACGCGCTCGTGCCGAGGCCGGCGCCCGCCGAGGCGACGCCGATGGTGCCGAGTGCGGCCAGTGCCTTCCGTCGAGAGAGATTGAAGTCGTCTTGCATGCCTGTACCCCCCGTAGGGGGATACTCACGGGTGGAGTCGAACCACCGCCGATCGCCGGTCGCCGGAGTGAGACGGGTTCGTCAACACAACCCCTACGTATAGCTAATCACCACTTTCAGAAGCTTAACGCCCGATTTTTGCGGCTAACGGGCGGTTATTGGCCCGGGTCGTCGACCGGGGATAGAACGGACACGCCGGCTCTCCGCGGGCACGATATCCGGGCCGACGTGCCCGTACGCGCTCCCGGCGTTCGCATCCCGGCTGTTCGTCGCGTGGCGCGCAGGTGTCCGCCCACGCAGGTATACTCCGGGGCGCCGCCCGACCGACGGAAAGGATTATACGCGACACGGACGCCTATCGGTGTATGAGTGTCGAGTTACCGTTCGCCCCCGTAGACACGATCATCCGTCGGAACGCGGGTGACCTGCGGGTGAGTGCGGGTGCGGCGGAGGAACTCGCCCGCCGCATCCAGCGCCACGGGGCGGACCTCGCCGTCGACGCCGCCGAGCACGCAACGGTGGACGGGCGGAAGACGCTGATGGCCGCCGACTTCGGCGTCGAGCAGGTGGTCGCCCGGGACGATCTCGAGCTCCCGGTGGCGCCGGTCGATCGAATCGCTCGCCTCGAAATCGACGGGCACTACCGCGTCTCGATGGACGCGCGGATCGCGCTCGCCGACATCCTGGAGGATTACGCGGACAACGTCGCCGCGGCGGCGGCGACGCTCGCCAACCACGCCGACCGGCGCACCATCCAGGCGGAGGACATCGAGACGTACTTCGCACTCTTCGAATAGATGCAGTTCGGCTACAGCGAGACCTGTCTCGACCACGATACTGGCGCCCGGCATCCGGAGACGGCGGACCGCCTCCGGGCGATCCGCCAACAGCTCACCCGCCGTCACGGCGTCGAGTACGTCGACGCCGATCCGGCGTCGGTCGATACCGTCGGCACCGTCCACGACGCCGACTACGTCGCCGACCTCCGCGAATTCTGTGCCGACGGTGGCGGCGAGTGGGACGCCGACACCGTCGCCTCCCGGGGCACGTGGGACGCCGCCCTCACGAGCGCCGGCCTTGCCCAGTGGGCGGCCGAACGCGCCCTCGACGGCGACGACGGGCGCGAGACGCCGTTTTCGCTCGGCCGCCCACCCGGACACCACGCCGTCGAAGCCGACGCGATGGGCTTTTGCTTTTTCAACAACGCGGCCGTCGCAGCCCAGTCGGTCCTCGACTCCGGCGCCGCCGACCGCGTCGCGATTTTCGACTGGGACGTCCACCACGGCAACGGCACACAGGACATCTTCTACGACCGCGACGACGTGTGTTACGTCTCGCTCCACGAACAGGGGCTGTTCCCGGGAACCGGCGACATCGAGGAGACCGGAACCGGCGCGGGCGAGGGGACGACGCTCAACGTCCCGCTCCGTGCCGGCGCGGGTGACGCCGACTACTTACTGACCTACGAGCGGGCGGTCGCTCCCGTCCTCGACCGGTTCGACCCCGACTTGCTCTTGGTGAGTGCGGGCTTCGACGCCCACCGCCACGACCCCATCTCGCGGATGCGCGTCTCGACCGAGGGGTACGCCAGCCTCACCGAGCGGGTTCGGGCGACCGCCGACGACGCCGACGCCGGCCTCGGATTCGTCCTCGAAGGCGGCTACAGTCTCGATACGCTCTCCGAGAGCATCGCGACCGTCCACGAGACGTTCGACGGTCGGTCGCCCGTCGAGGACGACGCTGACCCGACCGACGACACGACCGACCTGCTCGACGAGGTGCGGTCGATCCACGGCCTCTAGGGACGCGGCTCGAAGTAGCGTGCGAGTTCGACGCCGAAGTCGTCGGCGAGCGTCGCCACCTCGCTGCCGACGAGCAGGTCGTACCCGTCGTCGAGTGCCGTCTCGACGCGTGCGCCGAGCGCTACCTCGAAGATGGCGTCGCTCCCGAGCAAGTCGTCGGGAGACGTGAACTCCCGCTCGCGCTCGACGACGTAGCGGTCGCCGTCGAGGAAGGGACCGTACACGTCGCGGTCGGCGTACGCGTCGTAGAAGCCGGTCGCGTGGTCGCGGACGTGGACGGGCGGCCCGTCGTGGCGCTCGACGGCGGCCAGTTCGGAGACGGCGAGTTCGACGAGGAGGACGGCCCGGCCGTCGGCGAACGTGGCGCTCCGGAGGGGCGCGAATCCGCGTCGGTCGAGTTCGCCCGTGATCCCGTCGAGGGATTTGCGCAGTTGTGGATAGAGCTGATCGTCCACGAGATCCGGCGTCTCGAAGACGACGGCGACGGGCGTCGTCTCCCGGCGGTCGAGGTGGGCGTGGACCGCGGCGGCGTCGAGCGGGTCGGGCTCGCTGGGGGTAAACAACGATTCGCGGGGATCGGCCAGCAGGGCACGGGCGTGATGCTGGAGGCGAGCGACGTTCTCGGACGAGCAGACGGCGGCGACGTTGCGCGCCGGATCGGTCGGATCGATCACCACGAGCGGGTCGTCGAACGCCGCCGTTCCGTGGTTCTCGGGGTCGAGACGAACGGGTGGCTGCCAGTCCGCGGCGGCACGGAGCAGGGGTTCGAACCCGCCGTGCTCGAGGACGAGCAGTTCCGACAGGTAGCCGGAGAACCCGCGGGTGCGGAGGTCGCTCCCGTAGGCGCCGATTCCGGTGAGGAACGCCTTGAACAGGCGCACGTCGCGAGCGAGAGTCGCATCGAGTCGTTCTTGCAGGTACGCGTCGTGGAAGGGTGTGCGGTCGACCGCCGACTGGATCGCCGTCGCGTCGGCCACGTCGTAACAGGGGACGAGATCCACATCGAACCCCCCGATTTCGCCCGTGACGTAGGGATGTTCGGCGTACTCCTCGTGGCCATCGGGGAGGGCGGCCCGGCCCACGTCGAGGCCGTACCGCTCCAGGTCGGCGCGGTCGAGGTCGGCGGGAAACCGGACGAAGAGGTCGATGTCCCGGTCGTCGGCGAGCCACGTCCCACGGGCCGTCGATCCGACCTGGACGACGCTCGCCTCGACGGGGAGGTCGGCGAGGGCGTCGCGGACCCGTCGCGTCAGGTCGTCGACGGCCACTCGGAGGCGCTCGCGCTCGGCGGCGTCAGGCGTCACGCGGTCGGCCACCCGCGCGGTGACGGCCTCGAAGTCGCTCATGCGGCAATCGTCCGACCGACTGTTGTAAGTCAGTTCCGGCTGTCGGCGACTCGTCGGTCCACAATCCGTACGACGGGGAGCGGGTGAAAACGAAAGCCCTTTCATCCGAGTTCGACTATCACCACCTGAGCCGTCGTAGCTCAGATGGTAGAGCACCTCGCTGTTAACGAGGTGGTCCCAGGTTCGAGCCCTGGCGACGGCGCTCCGTTCTCCGGCCGACTTCCCCGCCGAGCCACCGGCCCGTCGCGCGGGTCGACCAATCTATAATAAAAATAACGATGAAATGTTTAATTAACCCGCATCCCATCGCCATTGCAAGGCATGTCTCGGGAACGCATGACGCGGCGCGAAGCGTTGGGGGCGGCGGGCACAGCGGCGGCGTTCGGACTCGCGGGCTGTGTCGGCGGCACGGGTGGCGGCGGGAACGCCGACGCCAGTGCGACGAACACGCCGGCCGCGTCGACCGATCTCTCCGTCATTCTGAACTGGAAGCCGAACGCGACACAGGCGGGCTACTTCGTCGCCGACCGGAACGGTTTCTACGAGGAGGAGGGGCTGAACGTCGACCTGGTCTCCGGACAGGGAGGTGCGTTCGCGGCGAAACAGGTCGGCCTCGGTAACCAGGATATCGGGCTGGGGACGGGCGTCGCGCTGTTGCAGGCGCGGAACCGTGACCTCGACATCCGCTCGTTCGCCGGCACCCAGGACTCGAACGCGGCTATCTACACCGTCGAGGAGCAGTTCGGCGAGGCGCTCACCGAACCGGCACAACTCGCCGGCAAACGGGTCGCCGTCGTCGCCGAGTCGGCCAAGACGATGACGTATCTGCAGATGCTTCTCGATCAAGAAGGCATCAGTGAGGAGGTGGAACTCGTCAACGTCGGCGTCGAACAGCAGACGTCGAATCTCCTCTCTGGGAACGTCGACGCCGCGGTCGGCATCTTCTCCGACTCGCTCGGCCTCGAAGACAAGGGGTACAACGCCTCGATGCTCTGGCTCGCCAACTACACGCCGGCCATCGGCCGGACCGTCTTCGCCCAGCCCGGGTCCGTCGCGGAGAACCCCGAGGCGATGCGTGGCTTCCTCCGCGCGACCGCCCGCGGGTGGGCGTGGGCGTCCAACAACCCGGCGGGAGCGATGGATCGCATGGTCGAGGCGCGGCCCAGCCTGTCGAAATCCCGCGAGATCGGCCTCCTCAAGATGCAGTACACGGCGAAGCATCTCGTGTTGAGCGAGACGGTCCGCGAACACGGCTGGGGCTACCAGCGCGCCGACGCCTGGGATCGGGTCGTCACGGGGCTCATCGAAAACGACGTGATCGACGCCGGCATCGCCGTCGACGACGTGTGGACCAACGAGTATCTGGATACGGACACGGACTACGTCGGCGACTACGCCGCACGGGTTTCCACCGACTACGATCTCCCAGTCTGAATGTCCACGGCCCGCGTCCCGTTCCGCACCCGACGGCTGCTCGACGACCTCGCCCGTCCAGCCGTCGCCGTCCTCTCGCTCGGGGTCGCGGTCGTCGCGTGGGAGGTGGCGGCGGTCGTCTCCGGCGTGCCGACGATCCTCCTGCCCGCGCCGACGGAGGTGGTCGCGGCCGTCCGCGGGCATCGGGCCGACCTCGCACGCAACCTCGCGTATACGGCCTACGAAATCGGCCTCGGGTGGCTCGCCGGCGTCGCCACCGGCGTCGCGTTCGCTGGCGTCATGGCCGCCTCGCGTCGGCTCAGACTCGCGATCTACCCGCTTCTCGTCTCGATCCGCATCGTCCCGCTCGTCGCGATCGCTCCCCTCCTGATCGTCGTCTTCGGTGCGACGCTGTGGACGCGGGTCCTGATGGCGGCCATCCTCACTTTCTTCCCAGTCACGGTGGCGACTCTCGACGGTCTCCTGTCGGTGCCGTCCAGCCAACTCGACTTGCTTCGGTCCGTCGAGGCGTCGACGTGGCGGCGCATCCGCTACGTCCGGCTGCCGAACGCGTTGCCGAGCGTCTTCGCTGGCGTGAAAATCGCTACCCCGCTCGCGGTCGAGGGGGTCCTGCTCGCCGAGTTTCTCGCCTCGTCGCGCGGCCTCGGCCACGCCGTGTTGCAGGCCTCCGCGGACCTCGACACCGCCCTCGTGTTCGGGCAGGTGGCGCTGATCGTCGGCGTCGGTCTGACGCTTTTCGGCCTCGTCTCGGGCTACGAACACCGGGTCCGATGGACGGATCGAGACGACGGGACTGCGAGTGGATTCGGGACCCGCGCCGCCGACACGGCGCCGACGCTCGAACGCGTCCGCGCCGGCGCCCTCGCCCTCGCCGCCCTCGTCGGTCTCTGGGTGGTCGGGACGGTCACCGTCCCGAACGCGGCCGTGTTCCTCCCCGCGCCCACGGCCGTCGCGGCGTCGATTCTGGCGACACCCGGCCTGTTCGTCGACGCGTCGGTCGGCTCGCTCCACAAACTCGCCGCTGGCTGGGCGGTCGGTGCGGGGGTCGGCGGCCTCGTCGGCGCGTTCGTCGCGTTCGCGCCGCGGACCCGCCCCGTCGTCGGCCCCTTTCTCGTCGGCGTTCGCGTGACCCCGACCATCGTCGCCGCCCCCCTCCTGCTGGTCTGGTTCGGCATCTCCTTCTCCGCGGCGACGGTGCTGATCGCGCTCGCGACCTTCTTCCCGGTCGCCGTCGCGGCGGCGAGCGGGCTGGCGACGCTCCCCGAGACCCACCGCTCGCTGCTCGATTCGGTCGACGCCCCTCGCCGAGCGCGCCTGGTCGTCCGCCTCCGCTACGGGTTGCCGACCATCGTCGCCGGGGTGAAGCTCTCGCTCGTCAGCGGGCTCTCGGGCGTCGTCATTGCCGAGTGGTTCGTCGCCAACGACGGCCTCGGCGTTCTCGTCAATCAGGGAATGCGAAACCTGCAGCCGACGCTGACGTACGCGGGCATCGCCTGCCTGTTCGCGCTCGGCATGACGCTGTTCGGCGGGACGACCCTCCTGCAACGACGGCTCGACTGGTGACTGCGGTGCCGGCCGTGACTGGGCGCCGATGCGAGTACCGGAGGCCGATCGCCCCGCCCCCGATTTCCGACCGCCCTCACCCCTGCCACGTCCACCGCGAGTCGAGCACGTACCGGTAGATACCGCTGATGACGATCCCGACGCCGTTGGCGACGAGGTAGGGGATGGCCGCGGCCGAGACGAGCGCGTACAGCACGCCAACCTGAATGGGTATCGCCGTCCCGCGGACGACGTTCGTCCGCAGGAGGCCGTGACCGTACTCGCACCATCCCTGGTGGCGCTCGGCGTGGAACGTCCAGTAGTTGTTGATTCCGTACTGGAGCAGAATCGTGATTTCGATCGAGATGACGGCGGCAAGCAGATACTGAATCCGACCCCACTCGACGAGCGTGCCGAGCAGCGCCGTCTGAAAGCCCGCTGCCATCGCCCCGACGAGGAAGAACCGTCGAAGCTGTGGTGCTTCGGGACCGAACAGTATCGCCCGCAGAAATCGCCGGAGCATCCGCGGAGCTATCGATACCCGAGGGCTTCCAGTCTGGTTTCGATATCCCCGTCGACTCCCCCCGCGCCCGCTTCGCGGTCGACCGACCCTAGCATCGACGCGTGGTCCCCGGCGACCGTCCGCAGGTGCTCGCGCGCGGCCGCGATAGCCGGTCGGTCGTCGTCCGCGCGGTCCGACCGTTGGTCGGGGTCCGCTCGCCGGTCGTACAGCTCTTCGGTCCCCGTCTCCGCGTTCAGGATGTACACCCAGTCGGCGTCGCGGGCGCTCACCAGCAGGTCGCCCTCGTCGAGCGACCTGGGGATTGGCTGCTGAGTCACGTCCTCGCCGCGGACGGTGACGGTCACCACCGGATCGTCGAGTGGCGCGACGCCGTCCCGGAGCGTCGGGAGGAGGCTCTCGCCGACCCACTCGTCGGCCGGGCTGACACCGAGGAGGTCACAGACCGTCGGCGCGATGGCGTCCAGGCCGACGTGTTCCGGCACTCGCCGCCCCTCCATCCCCGGCACGTCGACGATCAGGGGGACGTGGACGAGTTCGTCGTAGAGTTTGGGGTAGTGGGCGAGGTGGCCGTGATCCATGAACTCCTCGCCGTGGTCGCCGGCGACGAGGACGGCGGTGTCGTCGGCGACGCCCGCCGCGTCGAGGGAGTCGAGCAGCCGTTCCAGGCTCGCGTCGACCTGTCGTACCGCGCCCTGATACAGGGTCCGGAGGTCCGCGAGGGTACGGTCGCCGACCGACCACCCGAGTCCCGTCCGGACGTGGGCGATCAGCATCCGGACCTTCCCGACGCGGCGGTCGGTGTCCCGGAGGTATCGCGGCGCGGGGACGTAGGGCGTGTGGGTGTCCATGTAGTGGATCCAGAGGAAGAACGGCTCGTCCGTCTCCGAGACGAACGCGGTGGCCGCCCGCTCCGTATCGAGCATCCGCGATGCGTCGGTGAACGGCTGGTCGTCCGCGCCCCCGCGGAGGTAGTTGCCGACCCGTCGGAACGGCGAGGTGAGCAGTTGGAGCCACGCCCCCCACGTCGGGTGGGCGGCGACGAACTCGCCGGCGCGGCCGTCGGTGCTCCCGCCCACGAACGCGTCGAACTCGTCGAAGCCGTCGTCGTATCCCCAGTGTTGGGTGAGGAAGCCGTTGGCGGCGTTGAACCCGCCGGTGGCGACGTCCGCCGACTGGAGCCGTTCGGCGAGGGTGGTCACACCCTCGCCGTCGACGCCGATACGCCCCGTGTCGGCGAAGACCGGGCGCGAGGCGAGAATCGAGGGGAAGGACATCGGCGTCCAGTTGCCGTGGGCGAAGGCGTTCTCGAAGACGGTGCCCCGCTCCGCGAGCGCCGAGAGCGTGGGCGTGTGGTACTCGCTGCCGTACGGCTCGATGGCGTCGGTACGCAGGGAGTCGACGGTGACGAGAACGGCGTTGGAGACGGGAGAGTTTGTCATGTGATGAGGCAGTGCGGCCGTCGACGGGGCCCATCCCGGCGCCGTCGACGACCCTCGTTGTCACACTTATATGTGAATGGTACTACTCAACCTTTTGGTCGACTCCGACGGTCCGGCACGTTCAAGACGGCGGGGCGTCGATGTCGGATCGAGGGCCCTTAGCTTAGTCCGGTTAAAGCCCCCGGCTCATAGTGGTCGCGATACGCGTCGCGGGTATGGGACACCGGGTGATCGCTGGTTCGAATCCGGCAGGGCCCATCCCACTTTTTCCTCGGTCGCTTCGCTCCCTCGCAAAAACGTGGGGAAAAAGACCGCAGAACGGATTCGAGCCCAGCGGACGAGCGGAGCGAACGGAACGACCGAGGTGCGAATCCGGCAGGGCCCATCCCACTTTTTCCTCGGTCGCTCCACCTCCTCGGAAGACACGGCGGACCCACACTCTCGACGACGCGTAGGCGTCCTAGCCTCCGTCTCTGGCCCCCAGTACCACCTCGACCGTTCGCGTCTCGCCACCACGCAACACGTCGAGTCGCACCGTCTCGCCCGGCGACGTATTCAACAGCAGGTGTGAGAGGAAGTCCTGTCGCGATTTCACCTCGTTCCCGTCGAGAGCGAGAACGATATCGCCGCCGGCGGGAACCTCGAACCCCCCGACGGTGGTGCGGTCGTCGTTGACCGCAAGCACCCGTGCTGCGGGACTGTTTTCCGCGACGCCGGTGACGAGGACGCCTCGCGTGCGACGCATATCTCGGACACGGGCGATGGCGCCGCTCACGTCGCTGACGGCGGCACCGAAGAACGGGTGTGTGTAGGCGCCGTCGGCAACGAGGTCGGGAACGACCCGGCGGACCAGCGAGGGCGAGATGGCGAAGGCGATGTTCTCGCCGCCGCCGGAGTTGACGACGCCGAGGACGGTTCCATCGAGGCCGACGAGCGGGCCACCGCTGTTGCCGGGATTGACCGGAGCGTCCGTCTGGATGGCGTTGGGGAGGAGGAAGTTAGCCCGCGGGTTCGGGATCAGACGGTTCGTCGCGCTGACGATGCCCGAAGTGAGGGAGTTACGGAGGCCGAGCGGACTGCCGATGACGGCGACGTGGGTGCCGATGGCCGGCTCGTCGTCGGCGAGGACGAGCGGTGCCGCGTCGGCGGGACGGGGTCCGACCCCGATGGCGGCGAGGTCGCTCAGCGAGTCCGTCCCGAGGACCGTCCCGATTCGGGTTTCGCCATCGCTGAAGACGATTTCGACCCGCTCGGCATTCCCGGCGACGTGGGCGTTGGTGACGATGGTCCCGTCGCCGTAGACGAACCCGGAACCGAGCGATCCGCGCGGGGTGCGGACGAGGACGACCGAATCGATGGTCTCACGATACACCTGCGTGTACTCGCTCTCGGTCGCCCCGTCGGGGGTCGAGCGGGGGGTGGGCGTCGGCGTCGGCGTTGATGTCGGCGTCGACGTCGGCGTGCCCGTGGCCGTGGGTGGGGACTCGCCCTCGGAGGTCACCCCGTCGGACGACGTGAGGGCGGAACAGCCGGCCAGTACAGTCGTGAGTGCCGATCCGATCGCTGTGAGAAACTGGCGCCGCCGTGACATCATCGGTGGTTCAAGATGTGGACGGAAAAGTGCGGCTGATCGTGGGCGGACGGCCACGCGCCCCCGTCAACCGATGCGGCGAGTCACCGTGCCGACACCGGCCACACCGACCCGGTCTGGCGACCAACCGGAAAACGGGTCCAATACACGGTATCAGTCCAGGTCGGTGATCGATCTGGCGACCGTCGACTGAATCCACGCCCGGTGGTTCTCGCGGTCGTAGATGATGCATTCACCCGTGCCGATGGTCAACTCGTCGTATCGGCGCCGGTCGTCGACCGATCCGTTGTTCGGATCGCTGGAATCCGTGTTCATACGTGCTCGGATCGGGATGGTCCCGTGTTCCTCCGACAGACGATCCGACGTACACCGTGGTAAACGTTACCATCCAATTATCAGATGCCGAAATCGGACGGTTTGAGTGCCTACACTACGTATTTGTGGCTGTCATTGCGACGGACTCCCGTCGTGATTGATGGTCCGAAAACTGGCAGTTGACTCGGTGTTTGCCTCATCAAAAAGTAAGCCCTCGGACACCTCAACCGACCTCAAACAACCAGATAACTCCGAATCCTTCACACGATAGGAGTAACGGGGGCGTGGCACTCCCATCGGCGTGTCGGGTCGTAAACGTAAGTTCCCAAACCAGCGCAAACGGGCGTGGGAAGCCCACGACTTTAGTCGTGGGAGGATGTCACCACCCGAGAGAGCCGTGGACGGCCGAGGGTTCAAACGGAAAGCCGCGGCCATCGACGCCCGTGCTCACCTTCGGATCGCTCGCCCGGGCCGCCTACTGCCCGCGTCAGTACTACTACGCCCAGCAGGAGGGGGGCAACGAACCGCCGCCGTCGGTCCGTGCCCGCCGCGACCTGGCCTTTCGCTACCCCATGCTCCGGCGGGCGAGCGACGCCGAACTGGCGGCCGAACCCATCGAACGCCCGCCCGACGCGTACCGAACGGCCCTCGATCGGCTCGCGGACCGGGCGGACTGGGACGGGCTGACCGATCCGACGGTTCGGGAGGTACTGCTTACGGGTCGGGAGTGTCGGGGCATCGCACACAAGATTCTGGACGGCGACCCGCCGGTACCGACGTTCGTCTCGCCGGGCGAACCACCGGATCGGGGTGTGTGGCGCCCACAGCGGGTGCGGGCGGTGGCGATGGCGAAGGCGCTGGCCTGGGAGCGCGGGCGCGAGATTCCGTCGGCGCTGGTGGAGTATCCGGCCCACGGCGTCGTCCGGCGGGTTCGGCTGACGACGCGGAACCGGGCGGCGTACCGCACGACGGTGCGGACGGTTCGGGACGTCGACGGCCCGCCGTCACGCATCGACGACGAGGCGAAGTGTGACGCCTGTGACTACCACGAGGAGTGTGGGGTTCGGACGCGGTCGCTTCGGTCGTTACTGGGTCTCTAACCACGCATCGATGTCGTCGGCCATCGCGCCGCGGCGGTGGATCACGCCCGCGCCGGGGTCGACGACGGTGCTTTCGGTCCCGGGCGTCTCGCCGCCGTCGACGACGACGGCGACGCCGTCGCGGATGCGGTCGTCGAGCGCGGAAATGCGGGTGACGCTCGGCGACCCGGACCGGTTGGCGCTGGTGGCCGTCAGGGGTGGCGCCCGTTCGAGAAGGTCGAGCGCCGTCTCGTGGTCGGGGACGCGCACCCCGACTCGGTCCCGACCGGCGGTGAGTACGTCGGGGAGCGAGGGACGGCGTTCGACGACGACGGTCACGGGACCGGGGAGAAAGCGGCGCATGAACTGCTCTTCCACCGCGGTCGGCCGGGTGTAGTCGAGGGCGGCGTCGACGGAGGGGACGCCGAGCGAGAGCGGGTTCGCCCGCGACCGGCGCTTCAGGCCGAACACCCGTTCGACCGCGTCGGGATCGGTGGCGTCGGCGCCGAGTCCGTACACCGTCTCGGTCGGGTAGACGACGGCGCGGCCCTCGCGAACGGCGGCGGCAGCGTCGGCGAGCGACGCTTCGTCGTGCGTATCGTCGGCAGTCATCGACGTCCGGCGTCGGAGCGCGATTCGTCGGCAGGCCGGCAGGTTCGAAGCCTCCGGATGGTGACGATACGCACGATCAGTCGACGAGCGCCCGAATCTCGTGTTCCAGTTCGTCGTAGGGCGGGAAGTCGGGCCACTCCGCAGCCACCCACACGTACCGAACGGTGCGATCCTCGTCGATCAGGAAGGTGGCCGGCCGGGGTTCCGAGATACCGGCCATCCCGTCGAGGTCGTTGGCGACGCCGTACGCCTCGGCGACGCCGTTCGCGGGGTCCGAAAAGAGGTCGTACGCCATCCCGCGCTCCTCGATGAGCCGTTTGTGGGCGTAGGGCGTGGAGATGGAGACGCCGACGACGGTGATGTGATCTTCGAGAGCGCGGTCCCGGAGCTCGTTCCAGATGTACGTCGCGGGGAACGCGCCGTCCATCGGGTAGAAGACCAGACAGACGGGGCCCTCGTCGGTCAGTTCCGAGAGCGAGGCGTCCGCCCAGAACTCGTCGTTGACGAGCGGACGGGTGAAGTCGGGCGCCTGCTCGCCTTCGGCGACGTGGTCGGTTTCGGGGAGGGAGACGACGTCGAAATCGACCATCAGTCGTCACCTCCCGCCACCAGACCGGAGCCGTAGGTGGATTCGAGATACTCGACCACGTTCGCCGACTCGGACATCGTGACGCCGGTGCGTTCGTCGACGATGGCCGGGACGGGGCGGGAGCCGGCGACCCGTTTGACCACGTTGCGTTCGGAGTGCATCGGTTCGACGAACCGCGAGGTGTAGTCGAGGCCCAGGTCGTCGAGCGTCCGGACGACGCGTTCGCAGTACGGACACGCCTGTAGGCGATACAGGGTAATCGGCGGGTCGCTGTCGGACATATAACGCCGTACGGCAGCCCCCGGCCTAAGCCCTTCGTTCGGGTGATACGGGCGTCGTGAGGGCAACGCTTAATTCAGGCCCGTGACTAGGATGGGTACTTACATGGGTTTGTCGCCGACAGCGAGCGCCGCCGGGGTCGGGACTCCGGCGCAGATCTCCGATATCGTCCCGCTGACCGACACCACCGTCACCATCGGCGGCTCGATCGCGATCCTGTTTCTGATCGCGCTGTCGGCGTTTTTTTCCTCGTCCGAGATCGCGATGTTCTCGCTGGCCCGTCACCGCGTCGAATCGCTCGTCGAGGACGACATTCCGGGAGCGGCGGTCGTCCAGGAGTTGAAAGCCGACCCCCACCGGCTCCTGATCACGATCCTCGTCGGCAACAACATCGTCAACATCGCGATGTCCTCCATCGCGACCGGGCTGTTCGCCATCTACCTCTCGCAGGGGGAGGCGGTGCTCGCCGCAACCTTCGGCATCACGACGCTCGTCCTCCTGTTCGGCGAGAGCGCGCCCAAATCCTACGCGGTCGAGAACACGGAGTCGTGGGCGCTCCGGATCGCCCGCCCGCTCAAGTACTCGGAGCTCGCCTTGCTCCCGCTGGTGGTCGTCTTCGACTACCTGACACGCGTGGTCAACCGCGTGACCGGCGGTCGGTCGGCAATCGAGACCACGTACGTCACCCGCGACGAGATCCAGAACATGATCCAGACCGGGGAGCGCGAGGGCGTGATCGAGGAGGAAGAACGCGAGATGTTCCAGCGCATCTTCCGGTTCAACCGCACCATCGCCAAGGAGGTGATGACGCCGCGACTCGACGTGACCGCGGTGCCGAAAGACGCAACCCTCGACGAGGCCATCGAGACCTGCGTCCAGAGCGACCACGAGCGTATTCCGGTCTACGAGGGTAACCTGGACAACATCATCGGTATCGTCACCCTGCGTGATCTGATCCGCGAGAAGGATTACGGCGAAGGCCAGAGCGATCTGACGGACGTGGTCCAGCCGACCCTCCACGTCCCCGAATCGAAAAACGTCGACGAGCTGTTAGAGGAGATCCAGGACAACCGGATGCGGATGGTCATCGTCATCGACGAGTTCGGCACCACGGAGGGGCTGATAACGCTCGAGGACATGGTCGAGGAGATCGTCGGCGACATCCTCGAGGGCGACGAGGAGGAGCCGTTCGAGTTCGTCGACGAGGACGTGGTGATCGTCCGCGGCGAGGTCAACATCGACGAGGTAAACGAGATGCTCGACCTCGACCTGCCGGAAGGCGAGGAGTTCGAGACGCTCGCGGGTTTCGTCTTCAACCGCGCCGGCCGCCTCGTCGAGGAGGGCGAAGAGATCGACTACGACAGCATCACCATCCGGATCGAGCAGGTTGACAACACCCGGATCATGAAGGCCCGACTCACGATCCACGACGACGAGCATGAGGAACCGGTCGACGAGGCGGAAGCCGAGAGTTAGAGGGCGTCGATGGCGCTGAAGGCGCCGTAGCCGAGTACGAGCGCGAGCAGCAGCGATCCGATCCAGGCCAGGACGGTGTAGAGCATCTTCCGACGACTGACCCCACCCCCGCCGGCGGCGTAGCCGGAGCCGATGATCGCCGAGACGACGATTTCGTTGAACGAGACGGGGATGCCGAAGGCGACGGCGGCCTGGGCGATAGCGAACGAGGGGATGAGCGCCGCGATGGAGCGCCGCGGACCGAGCGAGGAGTAGTCCTGTGCGAGCGCCTTGATCATACGGGGCGCGCCGGTCCACGAGCCCAGCAGGAGGCCGATCCCGCCGCCGGCGAGGACGGCCGGCAGGGGGATCGAGAAGTCGCCCAGCAGGGGCACCAGCGGGCCGATGGCCAGGCCGACCTGACTCCCGCCGGCCGAGAAGGCGACGAGGCCGCCGAGCGTGAGGAGGAAGCGTCGCTGGGTCGCCTCGGGATCGGTCACGAGGCCACGGTAGAGGACGGCGACGACGAGGAGCGCACAGACGGCGGTGACGACACTGGCACCGACCGGGAGGCCGGCGCCGAGGGCGGCCGCGATGGACGCCGATTCGCCTTCGGCGCCGAGGAGGCTGAACTTGATGGTGGCGACGAGAGCGCCCACGAGACCACCGAGCAGGGAGACGGCGTAGCGCTCGGGCACGGACGGGGCCCGGAGCAGTCGGGCCGTCGTGTAGGCGACGCCGCCGCCGACGAAGGGTGTGAGCACCCAGAGCGTCGCAATCTGGCGGTACTTCGCCCACGCCGGGTCGCCGCCGAGGGCGAGGCCGACGCCGACGACGGCGCCGGTGACGGTGAAGGCGGTGGCGATGGGGTAGCCGGTGAAGACGCCGATGGCGACGAGACCCGCGGCGGTGAGCAAGCCGACGATGGCCGCGGTGGCGGTGAGCGAGACGCCACCGATCAGTTGGGTGCCGACCGCTTCCGTGACGTTCGCCCCCTGTAACACCGCACCGGCGAAGCCGAGCAAGCCGACGACGAAGCCGGCACGCATCACGGAGATGGCGTTCGCGCCGACGGCGGCGGCAAAGGGCGTCGATCCCGAGGAGCCGGCGCCGATGGCCCACGCCATAAAGAGGCTGGCGAGCGCGGCGACGACGAAGGTGAGCAGTGTACCGGTGGCGACCATTAGGGTGTGTCCGTCTGTGTGAGGGGGGTACTAAGGGGTGTCGGGGTCGGTACGCCCGGCGTCGGATCGATCAGCGGTACCCCTCGTCGTACCCCTCACGGAGCGAGAGGAGGGTTCGTCGGACGAGCAGGTAGGCGAAGAAGACGAGCAACAGCATCAGTGCCACCAGCGCGAGGAAGATTGGGTCCCCGAGGAGGCCGCCGAACTGGAGGACGGTCGCCTGCATGATCGGGGGGTGGCCCGGAGCGGGCAAAGCCCTTTCGACGGCGGAGGCGGCCCGCCGACACGGCGTGTCCGGGAGCTCGGGCTCCCCGGGGTCCCCGATCCGCCGCCCCCGCGCTCCGATCCGGTCGAAAGCTACAACAGCGCTTTGAGCCTACGCCGTTTATATTATCCTCACCGCTGTAAGTCGAACCGCGTGGTCCCCCGACCTCGCTTCGGCCCTCCCTTTTCGTCCCCCTCCCAATCCGTTCACTCCTCCGCCGGCACTCGAATCCGGTCGATCACCTCGCCCTCGGGCGTGCGAAGGACGCCGACCAGTCCGGACGCGACGGCGCCGGCGACGGTTTCGGGTGCGTCGTCGCTCCCCGCCGCCCACAGTTCGGCGTGGGCCGGGCGATACCCCCGCGGATCGGCGTGACTTCCCGGATTGAGCAGTATCGGCCCCGTCCCGGGTACGTCCACCGTCGGCCGATGGGTGTGCCCGGAGACGACGAGGGCGGCCCCCCGCTGGCGACCGAACAGCGAGAGCGCCGTCGCTCCGCCGCGTTCGGTGTGAGTGATCGCAACCCGGACGCCCGCGTACGTCGTCGTCGCGGCGGACGGGAGGCGGTCGCGAACGCCCGCCCCGTCGGCGTTGCCGTGGACCGCCACGAGTCGGTTGGCCCGGTCCCGGAACGCGTCGAGGACGGTCGTCGTGGTGAAGTCGCCGGCGTGGATCACGAGGTCCGCCGCGTCGACCGCCTCGCGGGTGCGACCGGCCAGACGGGCGTCGTCGGTGCCGTGCGTGTCGGAGCAGACGACGAGCATGGGGACGAGTCGCGCCCCAGCGGCAACTCGATTTCGGTCGGAAGGTTGAATCGGCGGCCGTCCGACGGGCCGAATATGGCAGGCAGCAAGTCGGTCGTCCTCGCCGCACTCGTCGCGAACGGGGCCATCGCCGTCCTGAAATTCGTGGCCTTCCTCCTCACCGGGAGTCCCTCCATGCTCTCGGAGACGTACCACTCCATCTCCGATACGGGCAACCAGGTGTTTCTCCTGATCGGCATCCGCTACAGCGGGAAGTCGCCGAGCAGCGAGCATCCCTTCGGCTACGGCAAGGCGCAGTTTTTCTACAGCTTCCTCGTCTCCGTCCTCCTGTTCGGCATCGCGGGGTGGGAGAGCCTGAAACACGGCGTCGAGGCCATCCGCCACGGCCACTCGGCAACGCCGGGGACGGTGACGTTCGCGGGCGTCACCGTCGACGCCGTCTACGTGAGCGTCGTCGTCCTCCTCGGTGCCATCGCGTTCGAGTCGTACGCGTTCGTGAAGGCCAACGCCGAACTGCAACAGCAGATAGAGGAGTACGGCTGGTCGGGGCTGGTAGAGGCGTTCAGATCGACCAGCGACGTGACGACGCTCACTGCCTTCACCGAGGACGCCATCGCCCTCGGCGGCGCCGTCATCGCCCTCGTCGGCATCGGCCTCTCGCGCGTGACGGGTAACCCCCTCTACGACGCCGTCTCCGCCGCGCTCATCGGCCTCCTCCTCATGTGCTTTGCCCTCGCGCTGGCGTGGGAGAACAAACGACTCCTGCTGGGTGAGAGCGCGCCTAAAGGGCTCGAAGCCGACTTTCGGGCACTCATCCGGGAGCATCCGGGCGTCGACCACGTCGACAACTTCCGGACGATGTTCGTCGGCCCGTCGGCCATCCTCGTCGCCGCCGACGTGAGCTTCGAGACCGGCCTCGAAACCGGGGCCATCGACGAGGACATCGACCTGATCGAGGGGAAACTCCGGGACCGGGACGACCGCGTGCGTTTCGCCTACATCGAACCCGAACTGTAAACGACCGACTCGATCCGATCGAGTGCCGTTTCGATATCCTCGCGGTCCACGTCGAGGTGGGTACAGAACCGGACGTGCGCGCCGTCGATGGCGCCACTTCCGACCCCGCGCTCGGCGCAGGCGTCGACGAACGCCCCGGCGTCGAACGGCGCCGCCGATACGTCGACGACGACGATGTTCGTCTCGGGCGTCGGCACCGACAGGCCGTCGATGGCGTCGAGTCCCGCGGCGAGGCGGGCGGCGTTCTCGTGATCCTCCGCCAGCCGTGACCGGTTCTCCAGTGCGAGCAGCCCCGGCGCGGCGACGATGCCGGCCTGTCGCATCCCGCCGCCGTGGAGTTTGCGGAGCCGTCGCGCCGCGTCGACGAACGACTCGCTGCCACAGAGCATCGAGCCGACGGGTGCGCCGAGCCCCTTCGAGAGACAGAAGAGGACGGAGTCGACGGGCGCGACCATCTCCGCGGGGTCGACGCCGCGGGCGACACAGGCGTTGAACAGGCGGGCGCCGTCGAGGTGGACGGGCACGCCGTGGGACCCTGCGGCCTCGGCGACGGCTCGAATCCGGTCGATCGGAATCGCGAGGCCGCCGCGGGCGTTGTGCGTGTTCTCCAGACAGACGAGGCCGGTGCCGGGGCGGTGGAGGTCCGCGTCGTGACAGACGGCGTGGACTTGTTCGGGCGTGAGGACCCCACCCTCGGCGTCGACCGTGTGCGTCTGGAGCCCGGCGTTGCGGGCGAGGCCGCCGAGTTCCCAGCGGACGATGTGTGCCTCGCTGTCGACGACGACTTCGGTGCCGGGGTCGGCGTGGACCGCCGCGGCGATCTGATTGCCCATCGTCCCCGTCGGGACGAAGAGGGCGTCCTCGCAGCCGACGACGGCGGCCGCGCGGCGTTCGAGGTCGTTCACCGTCGGGTCGTCGCGGTACACGTCGTCGCCCACGTCGGCGTCGCGGGCCGCATCCCGCATCGCGTCGGAGGGGCGGGTGACCGTATCCGATCGCAGGTCGATGTCGAGCATACCTCCCTCTCGGACCGGCGACGAGAAAAAGAGCGAGGATGGCTACGGCAGTCCGTCGATCAACTCGCGGTACTCGGCCTCCGGGAACGCCCGGAGCGTCTCGGTTCGGACCGCCCCGGCGATGGCGATGCCACCCTGCGTCGCCGTCTCCGCGTCCGGCATCTCCATGATCACGACGGCGTCGTACTGCCCCATCGTCTGGAAGAAGTGGGTCAGTTCGACCCCCATCGACTCGACGACTTCGCGGGCGCCGTCGAGGCGGTCCGGGCCCTCGTCCACGTGCTGTACACCCTCCCCCGTGTAGTTCACCAGGCTGACGACCGTCTCCATTCCGGATCGGTCACTCGGGTGAGCGACCGCATGGTTTTCGGTACCAAGCCACAAGAACCTACTCCGGTCGCACTCCGAAAGGCTTTGTCGGCCGCACCGGAATCCCCTGACATGGACCCGCGCATTCGGACCCACGCGGAGATCATCGTCGATCACTCGACGCGCATCGAGTCGGGCGACAACGTCGTCGTCAGCATGCCAGCGGTCGCGGAGGACCTCGCCGTTGCCCTCCACGAGGTGCTGGGCGACCGGGGGGCGACCCCGCTCTACATCAACAATTCCGAGCGCGCGGCGCGGGCGTACCTCCGCGCGAGCGACGACGAGGCGTTCGAGACGCCGAGCCACCAGCTCGCCCTCTTCGAGGAGGCGGACGCGTTCGTCATCGCCCGCGGCGGCGCGAACGTGTCCGAGCAAAGCGACGTGACCCCGGAGACCAACGCCGCATACCGCCGAGCGATGCGACCCGTCCTCGACGAGCGACTGGGTAAGCGCTGGTGTCTCACCCAGTTTCCCTCCTCCGGCCACGCCCAACTCGCGGGCATGAGCACCGCGGCCTACGAGAACTTCGTCTGGGACGCCGTCACCCTCGACTGGGACACACAGCGCGAGCATCAGGCGCGGATGGTCGAGATCATGGACGGCGCCGACGAGGTGCGGATCACGAGCGGCGACGAGACGGACGTGACGATGTCGGTGGCGGGCAATCCCACGATCAACGATTACGGCGAGCACAACCTCCCCGGCGGCGAAGTGTTCACCGCGCCGGTCAAAGAGTCGGTGGAGGGCTACGTCCACTTCGACATGCCGCTGTACAGGAAAGGAACGGAAATCGCGGGCGCTCGCCTCCGGTTCGAGAACGGCGAGGTCGTCGGCCACAGCGCCGAGCGCAACGAGGACGTGCTCACGGGGATTCTCGAGACGGACGAGGGCGCGCGCTATCTGGGCGAACTCGGCATCGGGATGAACCGCTCCATCGACCAGTTCACGTACAACATGCTGTTCGACGAGAAGATGGGCGACACCGTCCACATGGCGGTTGGCAACGCCTACGCCGACACCGTCGGCGAGGAGAACGTTCGCAACGAGAGCGCCGAACACGTCGATATGATCGTCGACATGTCCGAGGACTCGACCATCGAGGTTGACGGGGAAGTCGTCCAGCGGAACGGAACCTTCGTCTTCGAAGACGGCTTCGAGTAGGAGTCGCTGGCCGAGTGCGATCTTTTGCTCCGGCTTTTCGACGGGGTGAGCGACCGAAGGGAGCGAACCCCGTCGAAACGGTGGGTGTTACTCGTCGTCGACGTCGAGGTCGAACTGCTTGTTCTCGACGACGGCGTTGAGGACGACGCTGGTGTTGGATTCACGGATGTCCGCGTCGGTCAGGAGCGTCTTGATCTGTTCGTTCATCCCGTCGGTGTCGATGAACTTGCCGACGGCGATGACGTCGTAGTCGCCGGTCACTTCGTAGACGCTGACCATCTGCTTTTGTTCCTGGAGGCGGTCGGTGATGCCCGGCAGGGCGCTCCCCTCCACTTTCAACTGCAGGATGGCGGTCACGTCGTAGCCGAGCGCCCCGTAGTTGACCCGCGGCGTGTACCCCTCGATGACGCCCTCCTCTTCGAGGTCACGAAGGTGATTCGAGACGGTGGTGACGGAGACGTCGAGTTCCTCGGCGAGGCTGCGGAGGCTCGCTCGCCCGTCGCCGAGGAGCGCGTTGATGAGCTTGGCGTCGAGATTTTCGTACGTCATGGCAGTTACACACGACACCGGGGGTATAGAAGTTTACGAATATCCAATTCCGATCGACACCGAGAGGAAATTGCAGACAACAAAAAGGGCTTAATACTAGGAGTATAGATTAACCCTGTCCAGAACATGACGGACGAAAATACGGCGACTGACGGCGGTTTGACGGCGACAGAACAGGACGTAATCGACCAGATCGACGAGAAAAACGTCGACTTCCTCCGGCTTCAGTTCACCGACATCCTCGGGACGGTCAAGAACGTCTCGGTCCCGGCGACGCAGGCCGAGAAAGCGTTCACCGAGGGCATCTACTTCGACGGCTCCTCCATCGACGGCTTCGTCCGGATTCAGGAATCGGACATGCGCCTCGACCCCGACCCGGAGACGTTCGCGGTCCTCCCGTGGCGGAACGGGGACTCCGACGGCGGCGCGGCGGCCCGCCTCATCTGTGACGTGGTCGATACGTCGACCGGCGAGCCGTTCTCGGGCGACCCGCGAGGCGTCCTCAAAGACGCCATCGAGCGCGCCGAGGAGATGGGCTACAACGTGAACATGGCGCCCGAACCCGAGTTCTTCCTGTTCGAGGAAGACGAGGACGGGCGCGCGACGACCAAGACCAACGACGCCGGTGGCTACTTCGACCTCGCGCCCAAGGACCTCGCCTCGGACGTGCGCCGTGACATCATCTACGGCCTGGAGAGCATGGGCTTCGACATCGAGGCCTCCCACCACGAAGTGGCCCAGGGCCAACACGAAATCAACTTCACGTACGACGACGCCCTCTCGACGGCCGACAACGTCGCCACCTTCCGCTCGGTCGTTCGCGCCATCGCGGCGGAACACGACCTCCACGCGACGTTCATGCCCAAGCCCATCGCCCGGATCAACGGCTCGGGAATGCACACCCACATGTCGCTGTTCACCGAGGACGGCGAGAACGCCTTCCACGACGAGGACGACGAGTTCAACCTGAGCGGCACGGCCAAGAGCTACCTCGCGGGCATCCTCGAACACGCGCCGGCCATCACGGCAATCGCCGACCCGACCGTGAACAGCTACAAGCGGCTGGTGCCGGGCTACGAGGCGCCCGTCTACGTCGCCTGGTCCGACCGCAACCGCTCGGCGCTCATCCGCAAGCCGGCCGCGCGCGTCCCGGCGGCTTCGCGGATCGAGCTCCGTTCGCCCGACCCGTCGTGTAACCCCTACCTCGCCTTCGCGGCCATGATCCACGCCGGTCTCGACGGCATCGAGCGAGATCTCGACTGCCCCGACCCAGTCCGCGAGAACATCTACGAGTTCGACGAGGCGAAACGCGAGGAGTACGGCATCACGACGCTGCCGTCGAACCTCGGCGAGGCCGTCGAGGCCTTCGAGGAAGACGAGGTCATCACGAGCGCGATGGGCGACCACGTCGCCGAGAAGTTCGTCGAGGCCAAATCCCAGGAGTTCGGCGAGTACATCGTCGAAGTCTCCGACTGGGAACTCGACCGCTACCTCGAGAAGTACTGATACGGCCGGCTGTCGGTCGATCACGATCCTCGCCATCGCAGCTGGCGAATCGCTCGAAACAGTCACAGACGACAGTACGAGGCGGCAAGCACCCGATCCAGTTTTTTCGACACGCCGCATCCACGCGCGGCCTCACCTCGCCGGCACGCCGAGCGCCGACAGGCCGGGCGCGGCGAGCACCACCGCGACGGTCCCGCCGGCGAGTCCGGCGGCGACGGGAAGCGAGACGTCCCCGCCGACGACGGTTGCGGCGACGACGCCGACGGCCGGGATGACGACCACGGACGCGACGAGCTGGCGGGTCGTGCCGGCGCTTTCGACCACCCGGTCCGCGACCACTCGCCAGCTTAGCCACCCGCCCACGGCCGCGGCGGCGGCGATGACGGTGTCTACGATGACCGTGACGCCGACCGCCGCGGCACCGAGGCCGGCCGCGAGCGCGAACGTGCGCCCCACGGCGCCGGGACTCACCTCCTCGGGCGCCCACCCGGGGCCGACACGGAACGCGACGGCGAGGTAGCCAACGCTGACGGCGACGCCGACGACCACGTCGACGAGGTAGTGGACGCCGATGAGTACCCGCGAGGCGGCGACGACGAGGACGAGCGCGGCGGCGACACGCGTCACGCGGCGGTCGTGGGGGGCCAACAACCCCGCGAGGCCGCCGTAGACGACCGTCGCGCCGATGGCGTGGCCGCTGGGAAAGCCGTAGCCGTCCGTCCCCGCGCCCGGCGGGCGTGGGAGGGCGAAGCCGTATTTGAGCGCGAGCGTCAGGGCGAAGCCGCCGAGCGCGAGGCCCATCGCGGCCGCCATGCGCGTCGACGACACGCCGAGGTGGTTCGCGAGGAGATAGCCCGCGGCCACGAGCAACAGGAGCGCCACCGGATCGCCGAGGTGGGTGAGGACGCCAAAGAGGCCAACGACGGTATCGGGAACCGTCTCGACGACGGCCGTTTCGCCGACGCCACGGTCGGCGACGGTGTGGACGGCACGCGACATAGGGAGTGAGTGACGTGGAACGGATATATAATCCGTGCTTCGCCGCGTCGGTCAGCGCCGAAACCGCCGGAGTGCATCGAGGGCCTGCCCGGGTTTGCCGAGCAGGGTGAAGCCGACGCCCGCGAGGACGAAAAGGACGTACAGCCCGAGCGTCGAGAGGAAGATCACGATCATGGCGACGAGCGCAACGAGATCGGAGAGGAGATAGAAGGCGCCGAGCGTCATGGCCGTCCCGTAGAGGAGAACGAGATAGGGTCCCCAGCCGCGGGCGTGGCCGCGGCGCATCCGCCGGCGGACGTACGCCTTCAGTTCCGACTCCAGATCCGGCCGGTCGACCGTCCGTTCCTCCACGTCGGCCTCGAAGGCGTCCAGATCCTCGCGGACCGAGTCGAGTCGGTCCTCGAGGTCCTCGATATCCGGTGCCGGGGAGGGGTCCGTTTGCGTGTCGTCGCCGGTCATTGCCGTCGTCACGTCGTCTCGGTCCGGCGGGTGTTGTACCTGCCGATCCCGGTCGACCGAGCGATCGGCCCGGACGGCGTTCAGCGTCGCGCCGACGAGCAAGACGAGGCCGGCGAGGTAGAACCACGTCACGAGCAGGAGGATCGCCCCGAGCGTGCCGTAGAGGGCGGCTTGGCCGCTCGTCGTCGCGGCCGCCGCGTAGAGGGCAAAGGCCGTCCCGAAGACCGTCCAGCCGCCGGCACACAGGAGTGCGCCGGGGAGCGCCTCGCCCGGCGAGACGCTACCCGCCGGGGTCAGGTAGTACACCGGAAAGAGTGCGGCGAGGAGGATGGCGAAGAAGATCAGGGGGGCAACGAGGGCGACCGGCGTTCGGATGAGGGTCGCGGCGCCGACGAGGGCGACGCCGCCGAAGGCGCCGACGCCGACGGCGACGAGGACCGTCACGCCGACCCGGAGGCTCCCGAGGAAATCGCGGGCGGGAGTGCCGTAGATGCGGGCGAAGGCGGTGTCGATGCCGCGAAAGAGCTTGAGCGAACCCCAGAGCAGGAGTGGGAGGCCGACGAGCGTGACGCCGCCTCGACCCGCCGTGTTCGCCAGCGCCTCGTCGACCACCCCCTGCCCGACGGGGAGGAGATACCGACCGGCGAGATCGAGGACCGCCGTCCGGAGCGCCGCTCCCCCGACGGCGGTGGCGACGACGGTCGTCAGGACGAGTGAGGGAAGCAGGGAGACGAAGGCGTAGTAGGCGATGCTGGCGGCCAACAGGGTTACGTCCCGCGTCCGCACCTCGTGGACGACGGCGCGGACGAGGGCGACCCGTGATCGAGCGGACACGCTCGTCCGGTTCGCGCGGCGTCGACAAAAGGCCGTGCCCGCGGCGGCGCGCCCCCTCGCCACGACCCTCGGCTATCAGTCCACGGGCGCGAAGTACGCCGCGGCGCCCGACCCCTCGGCGAGTTCGGCGAGTCGCGTGCCGTCGCAGTCGGCGCAATCGCTCGGGGCGTCGGGGCTCGCGTACACCGTTCCGCACCGTTCACAGGCGAAATATCGGAGTCCGAGCACGGCACGGCTACGGGTCGTGGAGGGAAATAGGGCTCGTCGTCGCCGGCACTCGATGCCGTGTATCTACCGTCGGATTCGACGGTCTCGGTCCTCACGAACCGGAATTCCGACGCTTGCCGCCGAGCAATACTAGTGGTTGTAGGCCCTACTCGCGACGATGGACGAACCCACGGTTCCGGGCGACCTCCCCGACCCGGGGTCGCTCACGGAGGCGTTTCTCGTATACGAGGTGGAGGTGGCCGAGGAGCGGGTTCGGTACTACGGCGAACTCGCCGGCGCGAAGGAGTCGGTCATGCGGACGCTCGCCCCCGCGTTCCGGGAGCGGGGCTACCGCGTCGACCTCACCTACGAGACGGGCGAGTACGTCCTGACCGCGACGGAGCGCTCGACGGGGGTCGACGGCGTGCCGTGGAGCCACGTGGCGCTGTTCGGGGCGACGGTGTTGACGACGCTGTACGCCGGGTCACAGTGGTACGGCATCGACCTGTCGGCCGATCCGCTCGCCATCGTCGGGGCGTGGCCCTTCGCCCTCTCGGTGATGGGCGTCCTCGCGATTCACGAACTCGGTCACTACGCGTTCAGCCGGTACCACGACGTGGAGGCGACGCTTCCCTACTTCATCCCGATCCCGAGCATCCTCGGGACGCTCGGGGCGGTGATCCGCATGAAAGACACCATCCCGAGCCGTCGTGCCCTGTTCGACATCGGCGTCGCCGGTCCCCTCGCCGGGCTGGCGGCCACCGTCGTCGTCACCGCGGTCGGCGTCTCGCTCCCGCCGGTGGCGACGGACGGGTCGATGGTCGCCGACCTGGAACTCGGCTACCCCCTGCTGGTGCAGGGCATCGCCGCCCTCCTGGGCGAACCGCTGACGTACGGCCCCGGTTCGACCGTCAACCCGGTCGTCGTCGGCGGCTGGGTCGGCGCGTTCGTCACGTTCCTCAACCTTCTCCCCGTCGGCCAACTCGACGGGGCACACGTGACGCGGGCGCTCGTCGGCGACCGTCTGGCCTCGGTCCAGCGGCTGGTTCCGATCGCGCTGTTCGGGCTTGCGGGCTACCTCGTCCTGTTCGAGAACGGCCAGGGCGCCCAGGTCTGGGGGCTCTGGGCCCTGCTTGCGCTGCTGTTCTCCCGCGCCGGCAACGCGACGCCGATGGACGAGACGCCAGTGGACGTGAAACGGCGGGCGATCGGCGTCCTGACGCTGCTTCTCGGGATGGCGTGTTTCACGCCGGTACCCATCGCGTTCGTCGGCTAGCACCCGGCTACGGCGCGACGCCGACCGTCAGGAGCGTCCCCCACGTCCGGTAGCGGTCGACCATCGCCTCGCGGCGCTCCCAGTCGTCGGTCGGGAACGCGTCGACGTCCGGAATCTCGATTTCGCGGTCGGGGATGGTGCTCTGCTCGGCGACGTGAAAGCCCGCCTTCCGGAACCGCTCGCGGTACTGCTCGCGATTCCACAGGTGCATCTCGACGCCGACCGTCTCCTTCCACTCGTGGGTGTGGACGCTCTCCTCGAAGAAGTTCACCGCACAGAAGAACGTGCCGCCGGGGCGCAGGACGCGGAGAAGTTCTCGGAGGACGGCGTCCGGGTCGCGGGCGTAGTAGAAGGCCTCCATCGACCAGACGTGGTCGACGCTGTCGTCGCGGAGCGGGAGGTGGCCGAAGTCGCCACGGCAGAAGTCGAGGCGGGGGTCGTCGGTGTAGCTCCGCGCGTTTCGAACCATCTCGCCCGAGGCGTCGAGGCCGACCGCCCGACCCACGTCCCGCGTCTCGCGGAGCGCCCGGAGCGCGTAGCCCGACCCGGTGCCCAGATCGAGCACCGTCTCGCCGGCTTCGACCGGCATCCGGGCGAGCGCCTCCTTCGCCGTGTGCCAGTGTCGCTTCTCCATGCCTCGATCCTTCCCCTCGCTCGCCCACCGATCGAACTCGGCTTGCACGCTCATTGGCGACGACGACGGTTCGTGGCCACAAATCGCTACTGCTTATCCCGACCGGCCCTCGGGCGTCGACGCCGTGGACTCGTCGGAGCCGGCGTCGATGGGGCCGCGCCGCCGCCCGGTGAGCGCGCGGTAGACGGGGTAGATGTAGTCCTCGATCGGTCCGTGGACGCCGCGCGGACTCGCGTAGACGAGGACGGGCAGATCCTCGCTCTTGGCGAGTTCGATGACCTGATCCGGCGTGCTGCCGAACACCCACCGCCGGAGCCGCCGGGTGCGCGTGGCCCCGATGACGAGGACGCCGCCGTTCTCGCTCGCGGTGCGGACGAGGCCCGCCGCGATGCTGGCGGCGGCGACGTTCTGCACCTGAACGGAGGGCGCGCCAGTGAGTCGCGAGATGGTCGTCTCGGCGTTCTCCGGCCGCCCCTGTCCGCCCTCGGGCGTGACGTTGATGACGTGTAGTTCCGCCCCTTCCTGACCCATGCGCTCGATGAGGGGGAGGACGTCGAGGTGGTGGGGGCCGCCGCCGGCGCCGATGTTGACGACGCTCGTGTCCGGATCGGAGACGCCGCTGGCGAAGAGCACGCCACAGGGGGCGGTGTACTCCACCGTCTCCGCGATGCGGGTGTGTTCCTCGGGATAGCCCATGAGGATTAGGTCGGCGTCGTCGTCGCGAGCGGTCTGGACGATGTCGAAGGCAACGTCCTGACAGACGTGGCCTTCGACGGTGTAGTCGGCGTCGACGCCTGCCTCTGCGAGCCGCGATTCGATGCGTTCGGTGCGCCGACGGGCCGTCTCCTCCACCGTCTCCCACGGCGTCTGGTCGGGGATGTGGGTGACGTTGACGACCTGTACGAGCGGATCGTCGCTGCGGAGGCGCCCGAGCGTCGCGGCGAGTTCGGCGTACTGGGCGGCCCGCTCCGGCCGGGCAACGGCGACGAGGATGCGGTGGCGGTCGGCCCCCCTTTCGGCGGCCTCCGATTCGCCGGTCGGCGCGCCGACGCCCGCGTGTTCCGACGGGGGGACCACCCGCTCGAACAGGTCCTCGACGCCCGGCGCGCCGCCCCAGACGAGGTAGGCCACGAGGAGCACGAGGACGAGGACGAGGCCGACGACCACCCCCTTGACCGGCAGGTTGGTGATGAGCGCGACGTTGGCGAGGATGCCGAGGATCGGGACGGCCGGGACGCCGGGGACGCGGAAGCCACGCTCCAGGTCGGGGAACCGCCGCCGGGAGTAGACGAGGGCGGCGTTGACCACCGAGAGCGGCAGGAGGAGGTTGAGCGTCGCGAACCCGGTGAGCGTCGTCAGGCCGAGTTCGGTGAGGGTCAGGGGGCCGAGCGCCGGCAGGGAGACGGTGAGGTCGACGGGGAGCAACCCGCCCTCGGCGGGAAAGAGGCCGATGAAGACGACGATCATGGCGACGATGGTGGCCGTGGTCGCCACCACGCTCCAAAACGGCGTGCCGTAGCGGGTGTGGATGCGGGCGAAGGGCCGGGGTGCCTGCCCCTGTCGGCCCATCAGGGAGCCGATACCGCTCGCGGCGAGGACGCTCGCGTTCGAGGCGCTGACCATGCTGAACACCGCGCCGGCGACGATGAGCGACCGGCCGACGGGACCGAGGAAGCCGGCGGCGACCCGGCCCATCGCCGTCTCACCCTCCTGGGCGATCACTTCGGCCGGGACGGGCGAGTTGACCATCGCGACGATGACGAACGCGTAGAGGACGGTGACGGTGACGATACTCGCGGCGATGGCCCGTGGCACCGTCTTGCGCGGTTCGATGATCTCGCCGGCGCTGGCGGCGATGGCGGAGAAGCCGAAGAAGGTGATGAAAGCGAGGGCGGCGATGGTGACGATGCCGACGGCGTCGGCCGAAAAGCGCGCGGCGAAGGTGTCGACGGCGGCCGTCGGGCCGCGGAACGTGAACGCGCCGGCGACGAAGGCAATGAGGACGGCCACCTTCGCACCGGTGACGAGGAGCTGGAACGTCCCGCTCTCCTCGGTGCCGCGGGCGTTGAGCGTACCCAGCAGGACCGCCGCGACGACGCCGGTCGTGCCGTGGGGCAGGCCGTGCAGCGACTCGGGGATGATAAAGCGGAAGAACCACTCGTCCATCGTTGCGAGGTAGAAGGCAGTGGTGCCGGTGTAGCCGAGAAAGAGCATGGCGCCGACGGCGTAGACGAGCGTCTCGTGTTCGAACGTGCGCGTCGAAAAGAGGTAGCCGCCGCCGTTCTCGGCGTAGATCGAGGCGAATTCGGAGTAGGAGGCGGCGGTGAGTCCGGCGACGAGCGCCGCGAGGACGAAGGCGACGACGGCGCTACTGCCGATCGCCGCGACGGCGGTGCCCGACAGCGAGAAGATACCCGCCGCGATCATGGTCCCAAGCCCGATCGCGAAGGCGATCTTGAAATCCAGCGTCCGTCTGTGCTCGACCATCACGCCCACCTGCCCGGCCAGCCCTCAAAAATTCAGGGGGTCAGTGCGAGCGCGTCAGAACAACCCTTTCACCGTGTTGATGACCGTCCACGTCGCCTGCTTGATCGGTTTGCCGTCCTCGCCGTTGATGACGATGCCCTCGACGGTGTCACCGGTCCGTCGGCCGTTCCGGACGTGTTCGACGAACTGCGGCACGGGGTCGTCGAGGTCGACGAGGTTCTCCGCCGTCTCGCGGGTCAGCAGCATCTTCAGACTCGCGTCGTCGCGTCGCGACTGTCTGAGGTCGGTGATCGTCCCGTCCGGACGCATGTAGAAGGAGAACACGACGCCGGTGTCGACGAAGTAGACGTTGACGACGTTGCCCGTGATCTGGTTGAACACCTGCCGCTCCGCGAAGTTCATCTCGGCGTCGGTGACGTTCGCGTTGAACCGCGGCTGCATATCCTGCAGATCCGCGAACAGCTCGTCCGCCCACGCCGGTTGCTCCCCCGATTGGGCGGCGACGGGCGCTCCTGCGGTGGCAACGGAGAGGGTGACGAGGAGCGCGACGACGATCCGATTCACGGATAATGTCATACCGTACCAAACGACGTCGGTGTATATGGACGTTTGGGCAGACGATTTTCGGGCGGTGTCACTCGGCGGTCGCCACCCGAATCTCCTCGACGGAGGCGTCCGTCTTGAACGCCGTCCCGTGGTAGTGTGCGCGCGAGGCGTCGTACCCGGCGTCCCGCAGGTCGGCGAGGAAGTCGTCCATCGCGGGGGCAGAGCGCGTCCACTCCTTGCAGAGGCGGTGCTGGTCGTAGTGGGTCGGCTCGTCGAGTTCCGCTTCGAGCGTATCCAGCAGCCGGCGGGCGCGGGCCGCCTCGCCCATCCCGTCGTCGACCCGTTCACGGACTGCGGTGACGAACTCGCGGTCGCGGATCGCCCCCAGCCAGAGGGGGCCGGCGGTGACGACGCGATTTCCCCCGCAGGCCGGGCAGTCCTCGGGCGGGTGGGCGATCAGGCCGGACTCGGCCTCGCGGGTGAGACAGTCCTCGCAGTGGTGAACGTAGCCGAGTTCGTCGATACAGGCGTCGGCTTGCGTCGCTCGGCCGTCGAGTTCGAGATACGTGCGGGCGTAATGTCTGGAGACGTGCGAGCAGATGGGGCGGGCGGCCGTGTCGTAGCGGGCGGCGGTGCGCACGAGCGCCGAGAGGAGGACCCGAAGCCCCATCTCGGGGTGATAATCAGTGTTGCGGGGGACGGCGCCGTAGGAGCGGACGCCGCTCTCGAAGTGGGCGCCACAGAGCGGCGCGGTGTCGGTGGCGGTGACACAGACCAGGTCGCGGGCGTTGGCGACGGCGGCGTCGGCGAACGGGATCGGCGTGCCGAAGGGGTCGAGGTCGATCACGTCGTGTGTGGAGTCGTGCATGTGGACGTTGGCGTCGCGTTCGATCACGTCGACAGCGAGGTCGTTGCGGGCGGCGTTCTCCCGGGCGAGGGAAACGGCGTCGGGGTCGGTGTCGAGCGCCGTCACGTCCCAGCCCGCCGCGGCCGCGCGGACGGCGCGGACGCCGCTTGCGGTCATGGCGTCGAGATACGTCTCCGCACGGGGTTCGCGCTCGCGATAGGCCCGCAGGACGGCGACGGTCACGTCCCGGTTCAGTTCCTGTGTTGGGTTGTAGAAGACGCCCTCGCCGCGGCCCTGGCTCGCGCCGTCGCGGGCGTCCGCGACTTCGAACTCGACCTCGCCCTCGGTGACGCGCATGGCGGAGGTGGACGGGGCGTGGCGAAAAGGGCCGCGGTTCGGCGTGACCGCCCGTTCGATCGACCGAACGGCTTTAGACGCCCAAGCCCGACCGTTCGCGTCGTGAGCGAGGTGGAGGACTGGCGCGAAGCGCTCTCGGTGGCCGGAGAGCTATCCGGCCCCATCGTCGACGCCATCCTCTCGGTCCACGGCGACCGTGGCCAACGGGCCATCGAAGCCGTCTCCGAGGAACGGGTGAAGCAGTACCGCGATTTCACGGTCGTCGTCGGCCACGACGACGAGTACATCATCGAGGACGGTGGCTGCACCTGCAAGGACGCGGAGTACAACCTCGATTCGGGCGATCCGACCCAGCGTTGCTGGCACGCCCTCGCCGTCGACATCGCCGAACGCGTCGACGCCGTCGACCACCACGATATGTGGTACTCCGAGGTGCGGGAGTTCCTGTAGGGCGCCGAGCAAGCGTTTTCACCGAACGGTTCCCACTCCCGCCATGCTCGACTACGTCGACTTGGAGGCCGACCTCGACGAAGAGGAGCGGCTGATCCGCGACACCGCCCGCCGGTTCGTCGACGAACAGGTCCGCCCCGGCATCGCCGACCACTTCCTCGACGGCACGTTTCCGACCGATCTGATCCCGGAGATGGGCGAACTGGGCTTTTACGGCCCGAACCTCGACGGCCACGGCCTGCCGAACGTGAGCGAGCGGGCGTACGGCCTGTTGATGCAGGAGCTCGAAGCCGCCGACTCGGGGGTGCGCTCGATGGCGAGCGTTCAGGGCGCGCTGGTGATGTATCCGATCCACGCGTTCGGAACCGAGACACAGCGGGAGCGGTGGCTGCCCGACCTGGCGACGGGCGAGGCGGTCGGCTGTTTCGGCCTGACCGAACCCGAACACGGCTCGGACCCGTCGTCGATGGCGACCCGCGCCGACCCCGACGGCGACGGCTACCGGCTGACGGGGTCGAAGACGTGGATCACGAACGCCCCCATCGCGGACGTGGCGGTGGTGTGGGCGCGGGATCGGAGCGTCCCCGACGAGCCCGTCCGGGGCTTTCTCGTCGAGACGGACCGCGACGGCGTGCGGACGCCGGAAATCGACGAGAAGCTCTCCCTTCGGGCCTCCATCACGGGCGAGATCAGCCTCTCAGAGGTGTGGGTGCCCGACGCGGCCGTCCTCGACGTGACGGGGATGAAGGGGCCGCTCTCCTGTCTCACGCAGGCGCGCTACGGCATCGCGTGGGGGGCGGTCGGCGCCGCTCGCGACTGCTTCGAGACGGCGCTGGCCTACGCCACGGAGCGCGAACAGTTCGGCCGGCCGATCGGTGGCTTCCAACTCCAGCAGGAGAAACTGGCGGAGTTGGCGACGCGGATCACGACGGCGCAACTGCTCGCTCACCGGCTGGCGGACCTGAAAGAGCGGGGCGACCTGCGGCCCCAGCAGGTGTCGATGGCCAAGCGCAACAACGTTCGGATGGCCCGCGAGGGCTCCCGGACCGCCCGCGAGATACTGGGTGGCAACGGCATCACGGCCGACTACCCGCCGATGCGCCACCTCGCCAACATGGAGACGGTGTACACCTACGAAGGCACCCACGACATCCACTCGCTGATCCTCGGCGAGGATCTGACGGGGCTGTCGGCGTTCGAATAGATCCTTTCGGAGTCGTGCGCGGCCGGCACCCAGCGGGGGTAGCCACAAAGGTCTCGTTCCCCTACGCGCAACCGAGGTGCACAGTCATGTCCCCGACCACCTGCCACGGTCCCGACGGCGTCGAACTCTCGCGTGAAGCGGCGTGGGTGCTCCACGCCGCCGTCCTCGACCACGTCGAACGGCTCGTCGCGGCCGGGCGGTCGCCCGACCGTGCCGTGACGATCCTCGACCGGATCGAGTCGTGTGAGCCACTCGACGCGGCCGACCGTGACCTCGTTCGCGACGCCCTCTCGACGTACGACGCCCCCGACCGTGACCGGGAGCCAGTAGCCTCGATCCGCGCCGCCCTCTCGACCCCTCGGGCGGACCGCCGCTAGTCCGTCCCGTCTCAGCCCTCGTCGAGCCAGTAGTCCACGTCGTCGTCGCGGCGGTAGTAGCCCGCCACGCTCCGCGGGTCGTCGCTCCCCGGCGCCGACCCCGCGTAGACGCCGATCTTGTCGGAATCGGGGTACACCGTCACGTCCGGTTCGTTCATCGTCGACAGCGCCAGATAGCGCAGGGTGTCGTCACCGTCGTTGATCACGCGGTGACCCCCGTCCGCACCGATCGGAAACGCCACGTAGTCGCCGGAGTCGAGCGGTTCCGTCCCGTCCTCGGTTCGGAGCCGTCCCGTCCCCGCGAGGACGTACAGCGCCTCCTCGTTGCCGGTGTGGAAGTGGAAGGGCCACGACTTCTTGCCGGGCGGGAGTTCGTACAGCGAACAGCCGAGACGTTCGCCGCCGGCCGCCGCCGCGAGTCTCTTGCGCCGGAACGCCGTCTCGTCGCGTTCGGTCGTCGCCCAGTCGAGGTCGGTTTCGTTGACACGCATGGCGGCGATTCGGTGCCCCGCCACATATAGTCGCGTTTGGAACTGTTCGCACACCTGATCGCACGCAGTCCCGCGATCAGACGTGCGATGACTTACGAAGGCTACTATACGCCGCCAGCGAAGAACATATTACTATATAGTACTAACCATGACACTGTATGTCGATATTGGCGGTGTCGTGGTGGGACGAGCGGTACGCCGCGCTCTCGGTGTGTGTCGGGGCGTACTTCGCGGTGCGTCTCGCGCAGTTGCTCGTCAGCCCCGTCGTCCCGTCGCTCCGGGGGGCGTTCGGCGTCTCACGTGGCACCATCGGGGTGATCCTCACCGGGATGTGGTTGGTGTACGCCTGCGTGCAGGCGCCGAGCGGCGCCGCCGGGGATCGGTACGGTCCGCGGCGGGTCGTCCTCGCGGCACTCGGCTGTACCGCCGTCGCGGCCGCCGCCCTCGCGGCGGCGCCTTCCCTGCTCACCTTCGGTGCCGTTGCCCTCCTACTGGGCGTCGGCGCCGGCCTCTACTACACGCCGGCGACGGCGTTGCTCGCCGCCCGATTCGACGGCATGGGCGGCGTCATCGGCGTTCACCGCGTCGGCAGTCAGGCCGCGGGGCTGGTCGCCCCCGCGCTGGCCGCGCTCCTCGGCGCTCGGTTCGGCTGGCGCGTCGCCCTCGGGAGCGGCGCCGTCGTCGCCGCCGGTGCGTTCGGGGTCGTCCTCTTTCGTGGTCGGAGCGATCCGTCGCCACGCCTCCGGTCGACGGCGCGAGCCGACGGCGGGGTGGCGGTCCGTCCACGCGAACTCCTCGGCGTACTCGCCCGCCCGCCGGTCGCCGCGGCGGCCGCGCTGGCGACAGTCGGGGAGTTCGCCGCGCTGGCGACGCTGTCCTTTCTTCCCACACTCCTCGTCGAGGGGTACGGACTCCCGCTGTCGACGGCGGGCGCGCTGTTCGGGGCGTATTTCGTCGTCGTGGCGGCGCTACAGCCCGTGAGCGGGTGGCTCTCGGATCGGCTCGGCCGCGACGCAGTCACCGGCGTGCTCTTCGCGACGGGCGCCGTCGGCTACGTATCGCTCGCGGTCGGTGGGAGTCTCGCCGCGGCCCTCCCGGCCGTGGCGCTCGTCGGTATCGCGATGGCGTGGGGGCCGCCGGTGCAGTCGCGGGCCGTCGACGCTCTCGCTGACGCCGAGCGTGGCGTCGGCTTCGGCGCCGTGCGCACGGGGTACATCCTCGTCGGGGCGCTCGGCCCCGCTGTCGTCGGTACGCTGGCCGACGCCGCCGGCTGGACCGTCGGCTTCGGCCTGCTCGCGGCTCTTCTCGCCGTCGCGGCCGCCGCCCTCGCTCTCGGGCGACTCGTCGGCCGGGAGCGCCGACCCCGCGGCTCAGCGGCGTTCGGGCTCTTTCTGCGGGATGACGACGAACGCCCGGCCGAGTGACGCGACGACGCCAACCGCCGCCGGGCCGAGCGGCGGCGTCGGAGTCCCCGAGACGAAAACGAGGCCACCGACGCCGCTGACCACGGGCGAGACGACGACGGCCCGCGCGACGAGGAGGGCGTAGGCGCCGACGCCGACGAGGACCGAGAGGACGGAGACCACATTGCGGACGAAAAAATCGGGCGTTCAGTCCGCTTTCGCGCCCGTTCGACCGTTCGCGTCGTCGACGACGGCCCCACCTTCGTCGATCGCCTCCACCAGCAGTTCCGTCAGATCGACGATTTCCACGTCGTCCTCGAACCCGCCCGTCTTGCGGCCGTCCTCGAACATCGTCGTACACATCGGGCAGGCGACGACGAACTGCTCGACATCTCCGCTCGTGTCCTCTACGGCTTCGCGGAGCCGTTCCTCGCTCGGCTTCATCTCCTCCTCGACTTCGGTCCAGACCCCACCACCGCCGCCGCCACAACAAAAGGAGTTCGACCGGTTGCGCGGCATCTCCGCCAGCGTCGCCCCCGTCGCGCGAACGAGGTCACGCGGCGCCTCGTACACGTCGTTCATGCGCCCGAGGTGACAGGGGTCGTGGTACGTGACGGTCCGACCGAGGGAGGCGGGCACGTCGAGACGACCCTCGCGGACCAGCCGTTCGACCACTTCGGTGTAGTGGGAGACGGGGGCGTCGAACTCCTCGACCATCTCGGGGTATTCGTGGGTGAACGTGTTGTAGCTGTGCGGATCGGTACAGACGAGTTCGTCGAACTCGGCGTCGGCGAAGGCGGCGGCGTTGTCCTCGACCAGCATCTCGTAGAGGCCCTCCTCGCCGACCCGGCGCACGTCGTTGCCGTCGTGGGCTTCGTCCTCGTAGAGGATGCCGTAGGAGACGCCCGCGGCTTCGAAGAGGCGCGCGAGCGACTGCGCGACGCGCTTGTTCCGGTCGTCGTAGGAGGGGTAGTCGCCGACGTACCACAGGAACTCCACGGCCTCCTCGCGGGCGTCGGGCACCTCGAAGTCGAGGGCTTCGGTCCACTCCGGGCGCTTGCGTGCGGGGTCGCCGAAGACGTTGCCCTGTTGGAAGGCGTTCATCATCGCGTCCTGGACGTGGGGGTCCATCTCGCCCGACTCCGTGAGCCGTCGGTTCATCCCCGTGAACTGCTTGACGTGCTCGATATCGACCGGGCAGGCGTCCATGCAGGCCATACAGGAGAGGCAGGCGTGCATCGACTCGGCGTCGATGACGCTCTCGCCCCCCGAACCGACGATGGGTATCTCGTCGCCGTCGCCGGCCGCCCGCCTTTCACGGTAGGTCTTCAGATCGAGGATGACGTTCCGCGGGTCGAGGTTGCGGCCCACCTCCTCTGCGGGACAGGCCGAGGAACACCGGCCACAGGTGGTGCAGGCGTCCTGATCGAGGCGTTCGCGCCACGTAAAGTCGTCCACGGAGCCGGTGCCGATTTCCTCGGGCGGCAGGTCGGCGGGGACGCCCGGCAGGCGCTTGCCCGCCTTCTCGTCGCGGGTGACGATGTTCGCCATCGACGTGAGCATGTGAACGGGTTTGGCGTATGGCAGGAGGGCAATGAAACCCAGCGCGAGGAGGGCGTGGCTCCACCAGACGGCGGCGTAGGCGGCTTCGGCCGTCGCGGGCGAGATGCCCGCCGCCCGTCCGACCAGCGCCAGCGCGTAGCCGACGAAACTCACCGTCTCGAAGGCGGGGAAGTCGGTGCCGAGGATGCGCAGGCCCTCGACGACGTAGCCGCCGACGCCCAGGGCAAACAGGGTGAGAACGAAGGCGTCGTCCTCCAGGTCGGTGTGCTTGCCCCACAACCGCGGATCGCGGACGCCGTAGCGCCGCCAGATGGCCATCCCGACGCCGACGACGAACAGGAGACCGAGGGCGTCCATCACCAGCGAGTACGAGAGGTAGAAGTCGCCGACGAAAAACGAGTCCCGACCCAGCAGCTTCGTCCAGATGTCCATGTCGATGGCGAGGATGGTCGTCCCGATGAGCAGGGTGAGAAAGCCCCACACGATGAACGTGTGCATGACGCCGGCGTAGGTGTCGCGGTCGAACTGCGCCTCGTTCGAGAGGAGGAGGCGGGTGGCGTGGGCGACGCGGCCGGGCAGGTCGTCGAGGCGGTCGAACGGGTCCGCGGGCGCCGCGGCGTACGCCGTGACGCGGGCGTAGACGCCGTACAGGAAGACGAGGATGGCGACGGCCGCGAGGTAGTAGAAGGCGGCCTCGCCGACGGGACCGATGGTCCAGAACGTCTCCCGCGTGACGGCGTCCGTCTGGAGGACGGGCATACGTAGTGAGGAGCGCAGGTGGGGGTTAAAGGTTGTCACAGCACGGCCCACGCCACCAGCGCCACCCCCACCAGCGCCGCGGGTGCGTCCCGCCACGTCGCCGACAGCGGCGGCAACGTCGGGTTCCAGGCGAAACAGCGGGCCTGGAGCGCGAGTGCGAAGCGGTCGGCCCGGACGAACACCCGCCGGAGCCCGGTGACGCCGACCAGGCGAATCCGCTCGCGGAGCGAGCGCTCCGAACCGAGACGCGCGTCCATCGCCGCCCGGATCGAAGAGAGGTCGTCGCGGAGCAGAGGGAGAAATCGGAGGACGAACCCGACCCCCGCCCCGAGAACGACGCCGGGGCGGCCGGGGACGAGCCACTGGATCGCCGCCCGCGACTCCCGGACCCGGGTCGTGCGGATGTACGCCGTCGAGACGAGAAGCAGGAGGACGACCCGATAGCTCGCCAGCGCGGGCGTGGCGGCGTCGGCGGGGACGAACCACGGGGCGCCGAGGGTGACGCCCTCCACGAGTGGCCCGGCGACGAGGAAGGGGAGGAAAGCCCGGTAGGTGCGCAGGCTGGCGAGCAGGGGCGTCGCCGCCAGCCAGCAGACGGACACGGCAAACGCCGTGAGGACGACCAGGCCCCGCGGCGTCGTGTGCGCGAACGCGGCGACGGCGACGGTGGCCTGGACGAACAGCTTGGTCCGAGGGTCGAGGCGGTGGACGAGGGTGTCACCCGCGGCGTAGGTGATCATGGCGGGCGAACGCCGAGGTCGCGCAGGTCGGCGGCCGGCGGGTCGGCGCAGTCGAGCGCCACCGACCCGTCCGCGAGCACGACGGTTCGGTCCGCGAGCGCGGACAGGTCCCGCAGGTCGTGGGTGACGACGACGACGCTCACGCCCGACGCGTTGAGGGCGGCGAGGCGGTCGAGCACCGACTCCCGCGCGCGGAGGTCGAGTCCGGTGAACGGTTCGTCGAGGACGAGATGATCGGGGTCCATCGCCAGCGCGCCCGCGATGGCGACGCGTTCGCGCTCGCCGCCCGAGAGTTCGTCGATACGGTCCTCGTGTCGACCCCGCATCCGCACGGCGTCGAGGGCGTCGTCGACCCGGCGGTCGATCTCCGCCCGTTCCAGCCCCAGATTCTCTGGTCCGAACGCCACGTCGGCCCCGACCGTCGCCGCGACGAAGCCGTCGCGGGGGTCCTGAAACACCATGCCGACGCTCGCACGGGCGGCGACGAGGTCCCCGTCCACGGGGCGGCCGTTGACGCACACGGTGCCGGCGTCGGGGGTCACGAGGCCGTTGAACCCGCGAACGAGCGTCGTCTTCCCCGAGCCGTTCGCGCCGGCGAGGACGAGGAACTCGCCGTCCGCGACGGTGAGGGAGACGCCGTCGACGGCGGGGATGGCGTCGTCGTCGTACCGATACGTGTAATCCTCGACGGTGATCGTCATCGAGCGACCAGGCCGTCGCTGCGGACGATGGCGACCGTCGCGGCGACTTTCAGCCCGGCGACCGGCAGGAAGGGAACCACGACGGCCGAGACGGCCGCGAGGAGGCCGATGGCCTGGACGAGGGCGTAGCCGACGGCGCCGGCGGCGTAGACGACGGCCGTCCCCGCCACGAGCGCGGCTACGAGGCGGGGGATCGGAATCGAGTCGAGTGGGTTCAACCCGCTGGTGCCGTGGGCAACGGCGCCGATTGTCATCGCGGCGAGGGGGAACCCGACGAGGAACCCACCCGTCGGGCCGAGCAGGACGCCGAGGCCGGCGTTCCCGCCCGCGAAGACGGGCAGGCCGATCAGGCCAGCGAGCAGGTAGAGGGTGAACGCGACGCCCGCCCACAGGGGTCCGAGGACGACCCCCGCGAGGTAGACCCAGAGCGTCTGGAGCGTGATCGGAACGTTCGGGGCGAGCGGGTGGACCATGTCCACGGGCGCCGTAGCACTAGTCGCGGCCGCGAACAACACCGCGCGGGCGACGTTGCCCGCCGCCTCGTCGCCTACCAGTTCGACGGAGTCCGTTGGCGTCGACATACCGTCAGCCACGCTCGTCAACCACTTAGTACGTAGTGGTCGACGAGACTCCTCGCCGATGGGTTTTTCACCGCGAACGAACTCCTCACACGTAGTATGGACGACAAAACCGCGGAGCTACGGGACATCTTCCTCGACGCGACGGGCGGCGAGGGAACGGTGACGGAGCGACAGGCCGAGCGCCGCGGCTCACTCGTCGACGTCGACGACCCCGAGACGGTCGACGCGCGCCTGCGTGACCTCGTCGCGACCATGCGCGAGCGCTACGACTTCGCGACCGATCTCGAGACGGACGCGTACCTCCGCCTGATCCGGGGTTTCTACGGCGACGAGACCGACGCCGCCCTCGCCGACGCGGTGGGCGTCGACGCCGAGACGGTCGCCTGGGCGCGTCTCGACTGTCACCTCGTCCGCGATCGTGACCGCGACGACGACGCTCCCGACGCGATCCGCGAACGTGCCGTCGCCGCCGACCGCGAGGCCACCCGCGCCAACGACCGTTTTCGCGACGCCTTCGTCGACCTGTTGACCGACGCGGACCTCTCCGGTCGCCTCACCAGCGATTCCCGCGAGGACGGTCTGCGCGAGGCGACCGAGGACATCGAGACGAACGTGTCGCTCTAGTCGGTACAACGCCAGTTTGAGCGTCGGGAAGACACTTGCCCGGACGCGGTGTCGGTACTCCCGGTATGGTACACTGCCCCGAGTGCGACGCCGCCATCGCGGAGGAATCGGACGTGGAGTTCGTCGACATGGATTCGAAGATGGGCGGACTCTTCCGGTCCTCGAAGCGCTTCTACGTCGTCGCGTGCAACGACTGCGGCGCCGCCATCGGGAGCGGCGTCGCGGGCGGCGGCGGATGAGCGGGCGGCGTCCCTGACGCCGAACGGGCGTCGGACTCACCCCGTCGACGCGGCCGCGCCCCCGGCGCGACTGCTCGCCCTCGTCGTCCGAACGAAGACTCTTAGGTCATCCCGCGCAAGGGTGTTTCAATGGCGCAGTCGTCGCCGAATCAGGAACTGGTCGATCGATTCGTCCGGTTCTACCGGAACTACTACCGCGACGCGATCAGCCGACTCGCCCAGCGATATCCCAACGAGCAGCGCTCCCTCCACGTCGACTACGACGACCTGTATCAGTTCGATCAGGACCTCGCCGAGGACTACCTCTCCCAACCCGACCAACTCGAGGACTTCGCGGAGGAGGCCCTTCGGGTGTACGACCTGCCGGCCGACGTGTCGCTCGGACAGGCCCACGTCCGCTTGCGGAACCTCCCCGAATCCGTCGACATCCGGTCGATCCGCGTCCACGACAACCACGTCGGGCGCATGATCGCCGTCTCGGGCATCGTCCGCAAGGCGACCGACGTGCGTCCGAAGATCACCGAGGCCGCCTTCGAGTGCCAGCGCTGTGGCACGATGACGTATATCCCCCAGAGCGACGGCGGCTTCCAGGAACCCCACGAGTGCCAGGGCTGTGAGCGACAGGGCCCGTTCCGCGTCAACTACGATCAAAGCGAGTTCGTCGACTCCCAGAAGCTCCGAGTCCAGGAGTCGCCCGAAGGCCTCCGCGGCGGCGAGACGCCCCAGAGCATCGACATCGACATCGAGGACGACATCACCGGGAAGGTGACCGCCGGCGACCACGTCACCGTCACGGGCGTCCTCCACATCGATCAGGTGACCGAGGGCAACGAGAAATCCCAACTGTTCGACCTCTATATGGACGGCGTCAGCGTCGAAATCGAGGACGAACAGTTCGAGGACATGGAGATCAGCGAGGCGGACAAGCGCGACATCATCGAACTGTCGAACCACCCCGACATCTACGAGGAGATGGTCGCCTCCGTCGCCCCCTCCATCTACGGCTACGACGAGGAGAAACTCTCCATGATCCTCCAGTTGTTCTCGGGGGTGACGAAGCACCTGCCCGACGGGTCGCGGATTCGGGGGGACCTGCATATGCTGTTGATCGGTGATCCGGGGACCGGCAAGTGCCAAAAATTTGATACTAATGTCGTGCTCGGGGACGGGACCGAGCGAAAACTCGGCGAGCTGGTCGAATCACGGCTAGAAAACCCTGTGCTGGTCGACGACGGGGTGTATCAGTCGGTCGATTTCCCCGTCCAGACGGTGACTGCCGATGGGACGATTACCCGTGGACGGGCGACGAAGGTCTGGAAGCGGGAAGCACCCGACCGGATGTACCGGATTCGTACCGAGTCCGGCCGCGAGGTGGAAGTGACGCCGTCGCATCCGCTGTTCGTTTCGGAAACAGGGTGTCTGGATGCGACCAGAGCCGACGAACTCGAAGTCGGTGATCGTATCGCGGCACGTAGAAGCGGCGTCGCTGACGGCGTGAGGAACGAATCGACGACGCCGACTTCCGCCGTCCCGGACGGTGGTTCGACTGCCGCCGGTGGGGGAGGGATTCGCGACGACACCCACTGGGACCGTATCGAATCCATCGAAAGGGTCGCCCCCGACTACGACTGGGTGTACGACCTCGAAGTCGAGGATACACACACGTACCTCGGCAACGGCATCGTCTCCCACAACTCCCAACTCTTGTCCTACATCCGCAATATCGCACCCCGGTCTGTCTACACGTCGGGGAAAGGATCATCCTCGGCAGGCCTGACTGCAGCGGCTGTACGCGACGATTTCGGCGAAGGACAGCAGTGGAGTCTCGAAGCCGGGGCGCTCGTGCTGGCCGATCAGGGGATCGCGGCTGTGGACGAGTTAGACAAGATGCGATGTGTGACCGGCGATACGATCGTCCACCTCGCCGACGGGTCGATCCGTCGAATCGAGGAACTCGCACGCGATGCCGCGGAAACGGGAACGGTCGAAGAACTCGACAACGGGCGGACGATCAGAGACGTCGATCTCGACGCGTGGACGATGACCGACGACGGTCGGATCGTCTCACGGCCCGTGACGGCAGTTCACGAGTACGAGGCACCCACGGAGCTTTCGGAAGTCCGACTGGAGACTGGCGAGCGACTCACGGCCACCGACGATCATCCGTTCTTCGTCTTCGAGGACGGGGAGCGGGTGGAGCGAGCGGCCAGCGACCTGTCGTCGGGCGACTGGGTGTACGTGCCGCGAGCGGTACCACAGTCGGCGACTGACGGTGGGGTCAATGCGTTCGATGCCGAAGCGACCCCGGACGGCGTCACGCCGGGCGAACTGCCAAGCGCGGACGACGGTGGAGAAGATGTGGACTTCCGTCGGGTTGCGTCGACAAAGGCAGTCGTCGCACACGATCACGACCACGTCTACGACCTCACCGTCGACGGCACCCACAACTTCGTCGCCAACGGGATGGTCGTACATAATTCCGAAGATCGATCAGCAATGCACCAGGCGCTCGAACAGCAGTCCTACCACCCGAGTTCGGAAATCCTGCTCGCGAACGGCCGGCGCGTCGAAATCGGAGAGTTCGTCGACGGAGCGATGGCCGACCGCCCGGACGAGGTGGTCGACGGCGTGAACTGCGACATCCTGCCCGTCGACGGGGTGGGCGTCCACTCGATCGATTTCGAGACGAACGAGGTCGAAAAGCAACCGGTCGACCGCGTGAGCCGACACGAGGCGCCCGACGAGTTCGTCCGCGTCACGTTTTCGAACGGGCGAAGCGTCCTCGTGACGCCGGAGCATCCGATGTTCGTCGAGCGAGACGGCGAGACGACGACGGTCGACGCGAGCGACGTCGAGACGGGATCGTTCGTCCCCGCACCGCGGAAACTGCCGAACTCGACGGCTGGCGTGTCGCTGGACGGAGAGCCACACCGCGGCAAGGAGAAAGACATCGACCTGCCCGACGAACTCACGCCTGATCTTGCGGAGATTCTGGGCTTGCTCGTCGCGGAGGGCCACTCGTACGCCGGGAGCAGTCACGAAATCGGCTTCTCGAATCAGGACGAGCAGCTGCTGGATCGGATGGAGCGCCTAATGGACGACGTGTTCGGGATGACGAGTAGCGACACGACGAACGCCGCCGGGACCGTAACCCAACAGTACACCTCGACGAAGCTCTACCGCTGGTTCGAGTCGAACGTCCCCGAAGTGATGCCCACCGCACGGGGGAAACGCATTCCGGCCGCCGTGCTCGGTGCTTCGGAGGAGGTAATCCGGCGGTTCCTCGTCGGCGCGTTCGCCGGGGACGGCGGCGTCGAGAGCGAAGCCATGTCGTTCTCGACGGCGTCGGCGGGGCTGGCCGAGGACTACGCCGACGCGCTGGCGAAGCTCGGCGTGGCGTCGCGCATCCACCACGACGTGGCCGAGGATTCGTGGAAGACGTACGTGATGGGCGATTCGACGGCGAGATTCGTCGACGCCGTCGTCGAACCGGCGGACGACCGTTACGCGAAGGCCCGCGAGTTCGTCGATCGAAGCGAGGCGACGAAGCGACACCACGACGTGGTGCCGCCGAGCGCCGCGGCGGAGATTCGGTCGCTCAGGCGGCTGCTTGGCCTCCGACTCACCGGCGAACTGAAACCGAACCTCGACGAGGGATACGGGGTGCAGATCGAGACGGTCGAACGGCACGTCGAGACGCTTCGAGACCGTGCGCAGGCGATTCGGTCCACTCTCGACGAGGCCGACACGCTCGCCGACGTGCGGGCGGCGGCCGACTGGTCCGGGCGACAACTCGCTGACCGGCTCGACGGCGAAACGACGAGTGCGGTCCACTACGCCGAGGACGGCGGCTACGACGCCGAGCGTCGGGCTGCGCTGGCGACGGCGGCACGCGACGCCGTCTCGGACGCGCTCGACGACGCGGCGACGCGACTGGACGCGCTCGAAGAGCGATGTACGCTCCGGTACTACCGGGTGGCCGACGTGGAAACGATTCCCAACGAAGGGGAGTACGCCTGCGACTACGTCTACGACGTGACCGTCGAGCCGACGAACACCTTCGTCAGTCAGGGCGTCGCGCTCCACAACTCTATCTCCATCTCCAAGGCCGGAATCAACGCTACCCTCAAATCCCGCTGTTCCCTGCTGGGCGCCGCCAACCCGAAGTACGGCCGGTTCGACCAGTACGAACCAATCGGCGAGCAGATCGACCTCGAACCCGCGCTCATCTCGCGGTTCGACCTGATCTTCACGGTGACCGACCAGCCCGACCCGGAGGAGGACGCCGCCCTCGCGGAACACATCCTGCGGACCAACTACGCGGGCGAGTTGAACACCCAGCGGACGAAGGTGGCGAACTCGAATCACAGCGCCGAGGAAGTCGAGGCGGTGACCGACACGGTCGACCCCGAAATCGACCCCGACCTCCTGCGGAAGTACATCGCCTACGCCAAGCGGACCTGCTTCCCGACGATGACCGACGAGGCGAAGGAAGCGATCCGTGACTTCTACGTCGACCTGCGCGCGAAGGGGGCCGACGAGGACGCGCCGGTGCCGGTGACGGCGCGGAAACTGGAGGCGCTGGTTCGCCTCGCGGAGGCGAGCGCGCGGGTGCGCCTCTCCGACACCGTCGAACGCGAGGACGCCGACCGCGTCATCGACATCGTCCGCTCCTGCCTGCAGGACATCGGCGTCGACCCCGAGACGGGCGAATTCGACGCCGACGTAATCGAGACGGGCACCTCCAAGAGCCAGCGCGACCGCATCAAGAGCATCAAGGACGTGATCGAGACGGTCGACGCCGAGTACGAGAAGGAGGCGGGCGCGCCGCTGGAAGCGATCGTCGAACGCGCCGAAGCGGAGGGGATCGAGGAGTCGAAAGTGATGGATCAGATCGAGCAGTTACGTCGGAAAGGCGACCTGTACAGCCCGAAGACGGATCAGTACAAGGTGGTTTAGCTGGCTGACCGGTCACAACGCGTGACGGACTGGGCGTCGACTGTCTGTGACCGCGGGGTGTTCCTGAATCGGTTGTGCGGGAGCTAGCGTGATGAGCGACTGCCTCGGCTCGTCTAGACTCCTGTGCTGTGTTTCATAATCGATGTGTTTGCCCGCAAGGCGGCTGTGTCACGAGCCATCGTGGTGAGTATGACGGGGGCGCGTGCGGACGCCGACCACCTGCCGTGGAGACAGACGTAGGCGACGCGGCGCGCAACGCGGTGGTGACGGGAAACGCTCGGTGCTGCGGCGCGTGGGTTGGTGCTCGCGACTCGGCGTAAGCGTCCGGCCGTGGCCCCGCGCAATTTTCATACACGGTTGCCGTCGGTCGATTCGAGCGATTATGAAACGGCGTCACGAACGCCGTGGCCGGCGTCCGGACGGCGCCATTCGCGGCCAGCTGACGCGCCGTCGTCGCCGCGCAGACCGGCGCCGCGACTGCTGCCGTCGATCGCAGTCTACGCAGAACAGCCGCAATGACCCGAGAGATCGTCGGTGCATCAGTTTGCCGCAGCCGCCGTACCAGATACCCCCCGGCACGATCGTCGAGCAAGGCGACAGCGACACCGCGACGAGCCCACTCGATGCCGACAGCAACCAGGTACATGTCGCGTCCGCCCGCCGACTACCGGAGCCACACCCCGATTATGAACCCCGCCAAACCGCCCGAGAACAGCTCTCGTCACCGGCTAGCGCGTTACGCACCGTGCCCGCAGTCACACACCTGTGACTGCCATCGCGGTGTGACGGAGACACCCGGCCAGTGTACGGTCTGGTTATGGGCAGCCGGCAACGGGTGCCGGCTGCCCGCAGGCGGGCAGCGCCGATCGACCAATGACACGACAGAAAGCGCGCGATCCAGACCGACGCATGGGCATCTACACACGACTCAGTGACGTTCCTCCCCGACACCGCCTCAGTACCTACGCAGAGCGCTACGACGGCTGGGACGTCTGGACCGACTTCCGGGAGAGCCGGTCGAACGCCTTCGATTCGACGGGGTACGAACAGACGTTCACGAAGACGGCTCGCTCGTGGAAGGCGCACATGCGTGAGCGAGAGCGCCATCACGCACTGGCCCGTCCGGATGACGTGGAGACGTGGTGTACCAACCTGGCTGCCTCCCGGACGACTCGAACGGTGTACACGCAGTACTGGGTGCGCCTCGAGGAGTTCTACACGTGGTTGCAGTTCCACGCGGACCATCCGCATCGGTATCATCCGGTGTGGATGGCGGCGGCGACGACGGAGACTGCAGGTCGCATCTGGGAGACGAAGGTGGGGCGCTGCGACACGACGACAGGGAGTGATGGCGATGCGTGATACAGCGGGCCCAACTGACGAGCACGAAGCCATCGCCGATGCGTTCGACCGGACGACGGATCCGCTCGCGGTGCATGCACCGACGTTCGACGACCTCACTGTCGATCCGTTCGACCTCTTTTTCGACGCCGTGGCCGCCCCGCGTGACCTGACGGCGGACACGAAGCGTGCGTATCGGCGTGTAATCGACCAATGGGTGGCGCACATGGACCGACAGGGCCGACACCCTGCGTGTCCGAACGAACGGCACGTGCGCCAGTTCGTTCGTCACTGCTGTGACGACCGGGGGAATCAGCCGGACACGGCGCGGACGAAACTCCATCGACTTGATGCGATCTATCACTTCTGGCAGCGCGATCCGGCCTTCCCCCATCCACAGACGTACGATCCGTTCGAACTCGTCCTGTCGAAACTCGATCTCACACGGCCACCACAGAAGGATCCACCGCGACTCTCGATCGACGAACTGACGACGTATCTTCGCGCACTGACGCACATTCGCGATCGGGCGGTCGTCCTGATCCAACTCAAACTCGGGGTCCGGGCCGGCGAGGTCTGTAATCTTCGGCTGTCGGATGTGACGATCGACCACCCCGACCTCGCGGCCGCGTACCCATCGTTAGGATCGCATCCACTCGTCACCGGCCGCGACAACGCCGTCTGCATCCCGTCACGATACGAGCGCTCGGGGAACAAATCGGGACGGCCACGGGTGTTGCCGTTGGACGACGAACTGCGGGCAACGTTCGTGGCGTTGCTGATGACACGTCCAGATACGGGTGCCAACGAGGTGTTCTACACCACCTCGACACACAACCCGTTGGACACCGAAGACGTGCGCCGCATCTGGGCCGAGCACTTCCAAGATGACTATCCGGAGACGGAGACCCATCGGGCGGTGACGAGTCACTTCGGGCGGCATCGGTTCACGACGCACTGGTTAGTGAGCCAGGATTGGAATCGTGAGTTAGTGAAGTACATGCGTGGGGATCGGATCGAAGGTGTCGAGGTGAGCCGCGAGACCATCGATAGCTACGTCCACACGTACTACGAGGATATCGTGGAGCGATACCGAGCCGAGATTTACGACTTTGGGCTGCTGACGGTGTCCGGTGCGCGGTAGGGGGTGTGCTGAATACAGTACTGATGACACGCCGATATCGATCTGTTCGAACGGTCCAATGGAAAAATTCAGTTCTCATTACAATTTAGTAACCAGACACGGGTGTCCAGCACCGATGAGAGTTCTTTCATGGAACGTTGATGGAACGTTCCCGCCCCAAGGCTCACCAGATCAGATTGCCGATCAGATAGGATGGTTAGACTCACTTGCGACTCAGCCGGACCTCCTCTTACTACAGGAGGTCAACCCAAATCGACGTGATCTCTGGCAGGAATTGTTGACCGACCGCCTTGGGTATACGACTGTACGAGATACCCTCGATATCGCGGTAGAACAAGGCAACAGCAACGGCCACATCACTGCTACGACGAGCGAATTAGAATGCATAAAAACTACTACTGGTCTTGAATTGAATGAGCACACGACACGGACTGAGTCGGACCGCTCAACAGCATATCCCGAAAAATTCCTCATTGCTAGTATCGACTACAGGAATACAACTATCGAGGTCTGGAACATCAGGGCGGTGCCTGGCAACAGCTACCCGGAGGAAAAACTCACGATCCTTGAACTCGCCTACGAGTACGTCGAAGAGGCTGAAGAGAAACCCCGTATCATTGCTGGAGACCTGAACAGCCCACAGCGAGAACTTGCTGACGGCCAAGCCATCACGTACGGCTACCAACGTGACGATGATCTCCAGCAGCGCGGAGTCACAGCAGAACTCAAAATTCTCAAAGGCTTAGGACACTTCGGGATGATCGATGTCTTCCGGGCCCAACATGGGTACGGTGATGTCGACTCGCTCTCGGTGAGTCATGATGGTCGACGAATCGATCACCTCTTCGCATCGGAGGCCCTCTCGCCAATCAACTGCTGGTATTCAGAAACCGGAGCGACCCACAGTGACCACGCGCCAGTCCTCGCTGTCTTCGATATTTAATAGATCTATTACGTTTATCGATGCCAGCATATACTGACTACACCCCTCTCTATTCAGTACATGACTCCCGCTACAGACAAGACGGAATACGACTCTGTGTGCAATACTCCACGTGCAGTTCGGGGCAGTCTTCCGGTGAGAGTATTCCCTCCCGCCACTGGCTCGATGGGGACCTCTCCCGGGCCGAGGCGGTCGAACTCGTCGGCGCCGACGAGGCCGACGTCGCGCTGGCGACGTACGTCGAGACGCACGACCCGGTGCCGGAACTCGCCGACGCCGTGGCGGGCGTTCGCGAACCCGACGCGAACGCGACGGTGCAAAAGCGCGACGCACTGGCGGAGACGATGAGTTCGGTCGGCGACCTGCGGTAGCGGCGTTCTCGACCCCTGGCCCCCACCCCGTGAAACTATGCCGGTTCGTGACTAGTCGTACACATGTCCGCCAAGGACCTCACCCGATCAGTCTGGGCGATCGACGCCGACGACTACCCCGCGGAGGCGCCGATCGAGGAGCGGGCGCGGTTCTGCCTGCGCTACGCGATTCTGGCGCCCTCCAGCCACAACGCCCAGCCGTGGCGATTCCGCATCGAGGGGGAGCGGATCGATGTCGCGGCCGACGAGTCGCGCTGGCTTCGGGCCGCGGACCCGGACCGGCGTGAACTGTTCGTGAGCCTCGGCTGTGCCGTCGAGAACATCCTCGTCGCCGCCGAGGGGTTCGGCGTCGACGCGGCGGTGACGTACCACGGAGACGACACGGACCGCGTGGCGACGGTGACGCTTGGGGGCGACGGCGACCCTCCGGCCGAGCGGTCGGCGCGTTTCGACGCGCTCACGACGCGGCGGACGAGCCACGACCCGTTCGACGGGGCGCCGTTAGGGACGACGATGCGGGACCGACTCGCCGCGGCCGTCAACGCCGACGCCGTGACGGTCCGGTTCGTCGACGGCGACGCGAAACGCGCCGTCGGCGAGTTGCAGGCCGAGGCCGATCGGCTGCAGATGGCCGACCAGGCGTATCGGGCGGAGCTGGGGCGCTGGATCGGGTTGGGCGCGCTCGGTCAATCGTGGCTCCTGGCCCGCGTCGGCCAGGCCGTCGTCACCCACCTTGATCTCGGGGACCGGGAGGCCGCGAAGAGCTCGCGGCTGATCGAGAGCGCGCCCGTCGTCGCGGTGTTGGCGACGGACACCGACGACCCGATCGCCCGCGTCGAGACGGGGCGGGCGTTCGAGCGCATCGCCCTCCGGGCCAGTGCGGCGGGCGTCGCCGTCCACCCGATGAGCCAGATTCTGGAGCGCCCGGACTGCCGGGAGCGGCTCGCGACGACGCTCGGCCTCGGCGGGGCTTCTTCGCTTCAGCGTCGTGCCCACGCCCCGAACTCGTCGAGCACGCCGGCGAGGTCACGCCCCTTCTCGGTGAGGTCGTAGAACACGGCGCCCGGGGCGGCTTCCGCCATGCGCCGTGAGACCACGTCGACGGCCACATAGTTCAGACGACGGAGCGGAACGCAGGTTTGGCGCGCGAACCCGGCCGCACGCCGAACCCGTTAACTCGCCGCCGCCCGAACGACGGCCGATGCTCGAATCCGGCGATCCGGCACCCGACGTGACGGCACGGAACCAGGACGGCGAGTCGGTCACGCCCGACTTCACGGAACTGACGGTGGTGTACTTCTATCCGAAGGATTTCACCGGTGGCTGCACCATCGAGGCGGCCGATTTCCAGGCCGCACTCCCCGAATTCCGCGGGCTCGGCGTCGCAGTGTACGGCGTCTCGATGGACGATGTCGACACCCACGCCGACTTCGCCGAGGAGGAGGGGGTCCAGTTCGACCTGCTCGCCGACCCGGACGGCACCGTCGCGTCGGCGTTCGGCGTCCCGACCGACGGGGGCCACACCGACCGCGTGACGTTTCTGGTCGGCGACGGCGAAGTCCTCGCCACGTACGACCCGGCCCTGGCCGACCCGGACGGACACGCACGCGAGGTGCTCGCCGACGCGCGAGACGAACTGGGCGTCGAGGAGTGATCGATATCAGCCGTCGCGGCGACGGCACGCGTGGCTCACCGACTCTCGGCCGCCTCGACGGCACGCGGGTCCGTGGCGTCGGCGTCGACGCCCCGTGATCGGAGCGTGCGGACGCCGGCGCTGGCGCCGACGAACAGCGCCGTCGTCAGCGGGTAGTTGATCGCCCAGCACACGGCGGGGACGGCGGCGGCAAGGAGGGCGCTGCCGGTCACGCTGTACGTGTGCGGGTGGGGGCGATACGTCTCGGACTGTGTGTGATCGAACATCGGTGGCGGGGAGAGGGCGTTGGTTGGCGATCGGACGCCTCGAGTCGGGGAGCCCCGCCGGAGGAGGGCCTCGCGACTGGGCTCGCACTCAGTCGATCGTACGGAGGGTCATCGTGTCCACACACATCAGTCGAACGACAATAACCGTTTTTCAGAGAGACGGTAGCGACTCACACGGAGCACGTGTGGCGCTACCGCGAGACGAACTCGCCCACGGAGTCGAGCAGGCCCTGTCCGTCGCCGGTCGAAGGGTCGACGCCGAGGGCGACGCTCGCCACGTCGGCGACGGCGGCGGCGGTCGACCGCTCGGAGAGACAGGTCGGTGCGGCCGTCACCTCGCCCTCGGTTTCCGGCACCGCCGCGTCGGCGACGGACAGGTCGCCCCGCGTCGCGACGACGGCGTCGACGCCGACCTCGAGGTCGTCGAGACGGCCGATCGCTCGTTGAACGCCGTCGCGGCCGCGGGTCGTCGCGGGGGCGACGACGACGGTTCGGGCGGCGGCGGTCACCGCGGCGACGGCCTGGTTGGCGGCCACGGGTGGCGTGTCGACGAGGACGTGATCGAACGCGTCGGCCGCGGCGGCGATGCGGGATTCGAGAGCCTGTGCGGCCGCCGGCGACTTCGCCCGAGCGATGCGTTCGAACGGTGCAGCGGCGGGGCAGCACGCCAGTCGGCCCGCGGCGTCGTCGAGCGGGAAGTCGACCAGTCCCGCCGAGAGGGGCGCGTCACGCTCGTCGGTGAGCAGTGCGGTCAGGTCGGGGTTGATCCGGCCGGGGAGGTAGTCGGACAGTCCCTGGGTCGCGAACGCGGCGTCGAAGACGGCGACTTTACGACCGTCGTTCGCGAGGAGGGCGCCGAGTTCGATCGTCAGCCGTGTGGTGCCCGCCCCGCCCGTCGCGCCCACGAGGGCGGCCGTCTCGTCGCCGGCGTCGGTCATGTCACGAGTTCTGCGCGGCGTCGGATTAAAAGGTCGGGTCGACTCGGGATCGGAGAGACAGTAGTGTTTAGATAAGCCTGTGAAACCGGGACCACCTCGAAAGCCCCCGGCGTCTCGGCTCCCAGGACTCGCTGCGCTCCTCACTGCGTTGCGGTGCTTGCGTCGTCCGGGTTCGCCGAGACGCCGGCCCCTTTCAGTCCCACCCGCATCGGCTGGCCAACCGGCCGCCGCCGGGCGGGACTGAAAGGGGCGACTCGTCATCGGGCGGCGGAGCCGCCCGATTGCCCGAGGGAGCTTTGCTCCCTCGCTGCTGGAGGAAGGCGGCCAACGCAAGGACCGCAGGCCGGAGGCCGAGGACCGCAGCGAGGCCCCCGACTCCAGGGAGTCGGGGCTTTCGAGGTGTCCCCAATCCAAGTACGCTAATCTAAACAGTACCGGATGGACGGCGCCGACGTATATATGCCGTCGTGGGAAACGTCCGCGGCTGCATGCCCTCCGGACAGCGTCGGCTCCTTTCCGGAGCCATCGGTACAGCGATCGGCGGCGGTATCGCCGGCTGTGCGGGCGGTTCGACGGGCGACGCGGACGCCTTCCCGACCCCCGACGACCCCCTCACGCGCGGTGAGCGTCCCGACGGCGAGGTGCGACTTCTTCGCGACGTGGTGTAAGCCCTGCCAGCGCGAGATGGACGACTTCGGCGGTCCGGGCTGTGTACGACCCCGACACGCTTCACATGGTGTCGATCACACCCGAGATCGACCGGTCGCTCGTCCGCGAGTTCCGGGCGGAGTACGACGGAACGTGGCCCGTCGTCACCGACCCCGGGCTGACCGCGACGGCGCGGTGGGACGCCAACCGGTAACGAACCTCGTGTTCGAGGCGGACGGCACGCCCGTCGAGGGCGGCCCATCGGTGCGAGCGCGCACCTTCGAGGGGTTCGAGGCCGTGATCGACCCGCTGGTGGACGGTGCGTGACCGTGCCCGGTCTCGCTACCCCGGCGCTGCTCGCTCTTGCGTTCCCGGCGGGTAGGGCGACGTTTCCTGTGCCTTCCCGCTGTTGCCGGGCTATCTCTCCACCTTCCTCGGCGAGACGGTGTCGGCGGCCGACGCCCGCAAACTCGTCGCCCGCCGGCCGCGCTCGCCGCCCAAGAACCGGAGCAAAACGGCGAGCGACGCGAGGAGTGACTGCGACGACGTAGCCCCCGGACGGCCCCAATCGGTTTTGCGCTGCCGATGTGTGCCACCGGTTCACGAACTATCACGATCGTAGTATGTTTCTCACGATCGTTACACACTATCTCCTCCGACTGGCGGCGGCCGTCCGAACTCCAAAAACCGGAAAATGCGGGACGAAAGCCGTCTACTGCTGATTCTCTGCCGACGGCCGACCACCCGATCTGTGATCGTTCCCGATCGTTCACGAAAGTATCAACTCGGAGAAAGCTTTATGTATTTCTCGATTGACAGTCTAGTCGTGATGAGCGCCACTCAGTTCGACGCGACCGAATCCGACCGCATCGCTATCGACGTTCCCGAGGGACTGACCGCCGCCGAGTCGAAACTGGTCTACGTGTTCCTCGCCGCCTCGGACGGGGCGACGATCGACGAACTCACCGACGCTCTCGAGATCAGCAAAATCTCACTGTTTCCCGTTCTTCGGACACTGATCGAGCGGGGCGTCGTCGCCCGCGATGGGTCGGCGTACGTGCCGCACGCGGCGTAGGGTCGGTCGGCTGTCGAGACGTGGCGCGTTCGCGCCGTCGGTCGTTCGATCGGCGGTAACAGCAGTCTCCGTTTTTTGACCGATCGCTATCGTAGCGTTTGTAAGTCAGAGCACTCCTGATCGCACGCGGTCCTGCGATCAGGTGTGCAAACAGTTCCAAACGCTACTATGGTCGAGCGTGGACCGACGACGAGGACGGATCGTCGTGAGTCGCAGTACGTCGAGAAAACAGGGTGTGTCCCGCCGGGAGCGAGCGGGACCGTCAGACCAGTGATAACCTGGGTAGCATGTCCATGTTCTGGCACCCAGAGACTGACCGGTTCGTGGCTGTGACGACATCGCGGTGTTGGGGATCGGTGGGTCGTCGTCTGGTGTGTTCGTACTTCGATCACCTCGTGCATTGAACTGGACGCACTGCCAGTATATATGCTTTCAGGTACCAGGCCTAGTAGAATTTTATCGCATTGATCCCGTTTTTCGATCAAATTATGGCCGCATTGCTGTTATTGTTTAGAAAACAGCTGCCGCCCCCTCAGTCGCCGCGGATGGCGGCGGCCACGTCGTCGAGTTCGTCGTCGTCCACGTCCGGACGGTCCTCGATCAGCGCGTGGATCGGCCGGCCGCCGTCCGCCTCGGACCGGGGGACGATGTGGACGTGGACGTGTGGCACTTCCTGGCCGGCCGCAGTGCCGTTGTTGACAGCGATGGTCGTCGCCGCGGCGTCGGCGGCCGCCTCGACGCGGCCGGTCAGGTCGTGGACCGCGTCGAACAGCGCCGTCGACCGGTCGGCCGGCAGGTCGTTGACGCGTTCGTGGTGCGCTTTCGGGATGACGAGCGTGTGCCCCCGGGCCAGCGGGTTGGCGTCGAGGAAGGCCATCACTTCGTCGTCCTCGTAGACCGTGTAACTGGGGATGTCGCCGTCGACGATCGAACAGAAGATGCAGTCGTCACTCATACGTGTGGCCTCGTCGTCAGATCTCAAAAGCGTCCCGGAGACGGCGACATCTACAGGACCCCACACGACCGCAGCGCCGCGGCCCGTTTCCCCACGCGATCCGGTCGCGGGCGTCGACGAGTGCGGGACGGCGTCGGCAGTCCGCGGCGAGAACGAGGGCGTCGTCGGGGTCAGGGACCATCCCTACAGCACGTCGGCGACGACGGGCGCGACGGAGGTGGCGGTCACGTCGCGTTCGACCGTATCCGTGGCGTAGATGCCAGTCACGCCCGCGCGTTCGAGCTTCGTCCGTGCGTCTCGGGCGAACAGCGGGTGGACACAGGCCACGAACACGCCGCTTGCATCCCGGTCGTGGAGGACGCGGATGGATTCGCTCATCGTCGACCCGGTGGCGACGATGTCGTCGACGACCACCACGTCCCGTCCCTCGACGACGGCGTCGCTCGGCGTAATCTCCACCTCGGTGCCGGAGTGGCGCACCTTCTCGAAGTAATCGATTGCGCCGCGGCCGTAGGCGGCCCGCGCCGACTCGGCGAGGTCGATGGCGCCCGCGTCGGGCGAGAGAAAGAGCGGGTCGGTCAGATCGGTGGGGAGCGGGGCGGCCAACTGTGGCGCGGCGTCGACGACCGAACAGGGCACGTCGAAGAAGTCCGTCACCGACGCCTCGTGGGGGTTGACGAGGACCACCCGGTCGGTGCCGGTCGAGATGGCGCGGGCGACGGCCCGCGCGGAGACGGGTTGGCCCGCCTCGAACGCGCGCTCCTGCCGGCCGTAGCCCATGTACGGCAGGACGGTCACCACGTCGTCGGCGCCCGCCTCGTGGGCGGCGTCCTGCAACTGGAGGAGTTCGACGTGTGACGCGTCGGTGGTCGTCGCCGCGACGACGACCGCCCGGTCGGTGTCGCCGATGTCGACCGACGCCATGCGTTCGCCGTCGGGGAACTGCTCGTAGTCCACGGCGGCGAGTTCGTGCCCCGTCTCGGCGGCGAGCGCCGCGCCGAGGGCCTGTGATGCGGACCCGGGTACGATCATGTGCAGTCGGTCGACGGCCGCCCCGAAAACCGTTTCCGTCCATCCCTACGCCTGCACAGCCAGCCGCTGGACGCCGGTCACGCCCAGTTCGCGCGCCCGCCACCCGTCGCCGGCGTCGGCCAGTAGCGTCCCCGTCTCCGTCACTGCGACCGTCGCCGCCTCGGTGTACCCCACGTCGACGGGGGTGTCGCTCGGCACGTCGACGGCCCGCCAGTCGTCGACCGCTTCGCGGGCGAAGACGCCAGCCTCGCCGACGGCGTGGATTCGGCTGTCGGCCTCCCGACTCCCGGAGGAGCGTGGCGCCTCGCTGGCCACCACACGGAACGCCCCGTCGAGTTCGTCCATCCAGCCGTTGCCCAGCCGATACAGCCCGCGATCGGTCGCCGCGAGGGGGAGCCCCCGACCGACCACGTCGTGGACGCCGCCGAGGCCGACGTTCCGGAGGCCGTCGCCGTCGACCCGATGAACCCCGCTCTCGGCGGCCACCATCCCGCCGTCGATGGCGCGTGGCGTCTCCACGCCGCCGAGTGTCGTCCACCCGTCGTCCAGGCGGGCGACCCGCCCGCCCGGCCCGGCCGCGAGGAGCGCGCCGTCGTGGAAGCCGACGGCGACGGCGGGGCCGAAGTCGGTCGGATCGTAGTCGCCGACGAGTACGTCCTCGTCGGTGGCGACGGCGCGCCGGTTCCCCGCGGCGGCCACGTCGCGGGCGGCGGCCCGGTGGTCAAGGCCGAACTCCCCCACCCGGTCGTCGGAGAGCGACGCGACCACCACGCCCTCCTCGGCGGCGATCAACACCTCGTCGGCGCCCGTTCGCTCGGCGTAGACGCGTTTCTCGTCGATGGTCAGATCGTAGCTCATACCGTCACTCCGGGGGCGGGGCTCAAAAACGGTCGGCCGACTGCGGCGGCGACGCGCCGGTCCCGGCCACCTTGCGGACGTAGTCGGTGAAGTTGTCGAACAGCCGCTTGGTCCGACAGGCCGCCGCGTAGTTGTCGGCGTCGATGCCGTCGAGGACGCCCCGAATCCGTCCCTCGGAGAGGTCCTTGCCCTTCGTCACCCGCTCGGCGCTCCCCCGGTCGTACTCGGGGTGGAACTGCACGCCCCAGCAGTCGCCGCGGCGGAAGGCCTGTACCCCACGCTCGTTTTCGGCGAGGAGCGTCGCCCCCGGCGGCAACTCGGCCACGCGATCCGAATGCGTCTCGAAGGCGACGAACGGGTCGTCGAGGCCGTCGAGGAGGGGGTCGCCGTCGTCGACGCGGCGCACCTCGCGGTAGCCGAGTTCGATGTCGTCCATCGCCTCGATGCGGCCACCGAGCGCCTCGGCGAGGGCCTGATGGCCGTAGCAGACGCCGAGGACGGGGCGGCCGCAGTCGGCCGCCCGGGCGACCCAGTCGACGAGGCCGTCGATCCACGGCTCGTCCCAGTAGACCGAGGAGCGCGACCCGGTGACGACGACGGCGTCGTACTCGAAGTCGGCGGGCAACTCGCCGTCCGTCACGTCGAACTCCGCGAGGGCGGCGTCGAGCTCCCGCCGGAAGTTCCGGCGCGTGTGTGCGGTGCCGTGCGAGGCGTCGAGGAGGGCGATCCGCAGGGGCATACCCGGACTCACGTCGTCGAGCCGGGAAGCCCTTACGGGGACTCGAAGTGGCCAAAGAGCCGGTCGTTCACCGCGCGGGAGCGTTCGATCCCGATCAGGTGACCGCCGTCGAGGGCGACGAACTCGCCACGGGGGAGGTTCTCGGCGAGACGGCGACCGTATTCGACCGGCCACACCGCGTCGTCGCGGCCGTGGCACACCAGCGCCGGCACGTCGACCTCGTAGAGTCGATCCGAGATGTCGAACGCCGCGACGGCGGCGGCCTGGGCGTCCCACGCCTCGCGGGTCGCGTCTTCGCCCGCCCGCCACTCGACGATCCGCTCGACTGCGTCGGGGTTGGCGTCCAGGAAGTCCCGGGAGAGCGCGGCCGCGAGCGACGACTCGAGCGCGTCGGGGTCGTCGGGCGCCCCGAAGAGGGGTTCGAGCGTCAGATCGGCGCCGACGGGGGCGGTGCCGAGGAGGGCGAGCGACCGGGGCCGTGTCGATATCCGTGCGAGTTCGAGCGCGACCATCCCACCCAGGCCCGCGCCGACGACGTGGACTCGCCGCTCGCCGTGGTCGTCGAGGACCGCCTGCACGTCTGCCACTAGGTCGTCGACGGCGTAAGGACCGGGCGGAGCGTCGGAGCGCCCGGCGCCCCGGAGGTCGGTCACCAGCGTCTCGAACGGCCCGGTCAGGCCGGCGTGTTGCCAGCCCCACTGCCAGGCGCCGTACCCCACGTCGCCGAGACAGACGACCGTCCCGCCGCCGTCGGCCCGTGGTCGGCCGCCCGTGGCACTCCGGTCCCCGCCGCCGTCGGCCTCGTAGTACAGCGACACGGACTCGTTCGATGCGGTGGGCATGGCCGGCGATACGGCGGCGCGACAGTAGGGCGTGTCGATCAGTAGACGCGCGCGACGAGGAGCACCAGTCCGATGACGGTGGCCGCGAAGCCGATGAAAAAGAGGCCGCCGCCGTAGGCCAGCGACGGAAGATCGATCGGCGTCGCGCCGGAGAGGAGGTCGAGCAGCGTCACCTCGCGAAAGAGCGACTGGCCGGGGAGCGAGACGCTCGTAAGCGCTACGATGCCGATCCCGAGGAGGCCAGCGACCGTCAGGAGCGACGCGCGCGAGACGCGGGACGACTTCACACCCGGTCTGTTCGCGCTCTCGTATTTGAAGCTTCGTCCGGGGATTTCAGCAGTGATAGCCGCGGCCGAACGAACGCGCCCCCGCTACGCGTTCCGGGTCGCCCGGAGCACCTCGGGCGCCTCGTCGAGGGCGTCGTCGAGGGCGTCCACGTCGGGGCCGCCCCCCTGCGCGAAGTCCGGCGGGCCGCCGCCGCCGCCGCCGACCTGCCCCGCGAGGCGCCCCACGACCTCTCCAGCGTTGATGTCGACGCCGTCGGGCACGCCGACGACGAACTGGGCGCTCCCGCCCTGTGCACTCCCGAGGACGGCCACCGACCCTTCGTCGACGATGGCGTTCGCGGTGGCGCGGAGTTCGTCGGCGTCGGCGTCCATCCGTCGGATCACGGCCGTGACGCCTTCGGCGACCTCCAGTTCGTCGGCGTCGGCCGCGGCCGCGCGCACCTCCGCGAGTTCCTCTTTGAGACGGTCGATCCGTTTGCCCCGTTCCTTCCACTCCTCGAAGAAGCGCTCGGCCGTCTCGGGCACCGCCTCGGGCGATACGTCGAGCACGTCGGCCGCGCCGTAGAGGGCGTCCTCGGTGCGCTGGGTCGCCTCGATGGCCGCCGATCCCGCCGCGAAGACGATGCGCTCGACGCCGTCCTGGATCGGCTCGGTCTTGAGAATCTTGATCGCGCCGATGTCACCGGTCCGGGAGACGTGTGTCCCCGCACACGCCTGCACGTCGTCCTCGACGTGGATGAGCCGGATCTGCTGGCCCGGCGGGACCCCGCCCTGGTAGAGGTCGAAGCCGTGTTTCGCCTCCGCCTCGTGGCGGTCCGGCCACTCCTGTGTGACCGGGCGGTTGTCCGTCACCACCTCGTTGGCGACGCGTTCGATCTCTTTCACCTCCGACCGGCTGATCCGACGGAAGTGGCGCACGTCGAGGCGGGACTGGCCGGTCCCCTTCTGGGCGCCGGCCTGTCGGACGTGGTCGCCGAGCACCTGCCGGGCGGCGTAGCCGACGACGTGGGTCGCGGTGTGATGGCGCATCAGGCTGAACCGGCGCTCGGCGTCGATCCGACCGCGGACGAACTCGCCCTTGCCGGGGTTGCCGTCGGTCCGGTGGAGGATCACGCCGTCACGGCGCTGTACGTCCGTGACCTCGACTGTCGTCTCGTCCGTCGAGAGGGTGCCCGTGTCGGCCGGCTGCCCCCCGCCCTCGGGGTAGAACATCGTCTGGTCGAGCACCACGTCGAACCCCTCCTCGCGTTCGAACACGTCGAGGACGACCGCCTCGAACTCCGTGCGCTCCTGGTCGTCGTAGAACAGGCGGTCGGTCTCGGGAAGGTTCGCGAGGCGGTCGTCGCGCTCGGCGGCGGCCTCGGACGCCCCCTCGCCCTCGTGTCGCGCCGCGACCAGCCCGTAGAAGTCGTCGGGCACGTCGACGGCCGCGCCGTACTCGCGGGCGATTTCGGCCACCATGTCCGGCTGGATGCCGTGGGAGTCGTAGAGCTCGATCAGCGTCTCTCGGGGGATGGACTCGTCGCGCGCGGCGTACTCCTCCGCGATCCCTTCGACTTTCCGCTGGCCGCGTTCGAGCGTCTTGCGGTATTTCCTTTCCTCCGTCCGCACCATGTCGCGGATCGTATCGCGGTTGGTGTAGTCCAGCCGTTCGGCCTGCATATCGACGAGTTCGTCGAGCGGCGCGTCGATGCCCAGCCCGTCCACGAGGCGTTTGGTCCGCCGGAGTACCATCCGCGCAAGATAGCCCGTGCCGACGTTCGAGGGCACGATGCCGTCGCCGAGCATATACGCGAGGGTTCGGCAGTGGTCGGCGATGGCGTAGATGTCTTCGAGGGGTTCGAGCAGGTCGGTGAGACGCTCGGCGTCGACGCCGAGTTCGCCCGCCACCTCGGCGCGGGCCGACGCCAGATCCTCGATTTCGTCGATGTCGAGATAGCCCGAGAGGCGGGCGGCGTCGCGGATCAGATCCCGCTCCTCGTCGCTGTGATCGATCCCCGCGTGATCGGTGAGGAAGTCGATCATCTCCGGATAGACGGCCTCGTACACCGTCGGCGTCCCCTGTGTCATCCAGGTCCACCGCTCCAGCCCGTAGCCCGTGTCGACGATGTAGGTGTCCATCGGGCTGTAGCGGTTGCCGTCTTTCATCTCGTACTCGCCGTCGGGGTCCTGTTCCATCGACATGAACACGAGCGTGGCGAGTTCGAGGCCGCGGTAGATCACCTCGAACGCCGGCCCCGCGTTGCCGCCGCCGACCCACGGGTCCTCGATGTACGTGACCTCTACGGGGTCGGCGCCCATGTGCTCGAAAAAGGCGTCGCAGTACTCGACCGTCTCGTCTTTCCAGTACACCTCGCCCTCGTAGGCGTAGTCGTCTTCGGCGTCTTCGCGGACGTTGAAGGCGTGGTGAGCCATCATCTCGAAGGCCATCGTGTGGCGGCCGGTCTTGCCCACATTGTCGATGTCCTGCATCCGAATGCAGGGTTGGCTGATAGTCAGTGGGTTCGCGGGCGGCGGCGTCTCCCCCGACGTGACCAGGGGCTGGAAGTCGTAGATAGACGCCTGGGTCAGGAGGACGTCGTCGCGCCAGCGGTTCGCCGCGACCGGGTACGGGTCGATGCGCTCGTGATCGTTCTCCTCGAAGAAAGAAAGGAACGCCTCCCGCATCTCCTCCAGCGTGCGCTCCCCGTCGAAGCCCGGATTGCCGATGAAGCTGTAGTCGTCACAGGGTGGCTCGCCGCAGGTGTCGCGCTCGACGCGCGACCAGAAATGCGCGCCACAGGAGGCACACTCCTGTCGAGTGAATCCCTCCTCCTCGAAGTAGTCGAGACGGTAGGCCGCTTCGAGTTCGCTCATTACCTCCTCTTTGGCCAGTCTCCGCCTAAAACAGTTCCGGGACCGGGCGTCTCGCTCGATTTCGGGGCACACGCCGCGGCGCAGTCGCCCGAATTCGACGACTTATGATGCTGGCCGTCCCACCTCCTACATGACCACGGCACTCGGCGTCGACTGGGCGCGTGGCTGCTGGGTCGTCGTCGCACTCGACGACGGCGACGTGACGATCACCACCGAACCGACCGTCCTCAACGTGTGGCGGGCCCACCCGGACGCCGACGCCATCCTCGTCGACATCCCCATCGGTCTGCCGGAGACGCCGCCCCGGGACTGCGACCGGGCCGCCGCCTCGATGCTCGGCGAGCGCCAGAGCTCCGTCTTCGACGTGCCCCGTCGCGCCGCCGTCGAGGCCGACGGCTACGAGGCGGCCCGCGCGGAAAACGGCGGTCGACTCGGCAGTCAAAGCTGGGGGCTCGTCCCCCGCATCCGCGAGGTGGACTGTTTTCTCGACGCCCACCCCGAGGCCGAAGCGCAGGTGTACGAGAGCCACCCGGAGGTGTGTTACGCGCGCTTCGCGGCCCGGACGGGCGCCGACGACCCCGGATCGAAGCTGGAAGCGGCGGGGCTCGACGCCCGGCTGTCGATCCTCGAAACCGTCGACGAGGCGTTCGGCACGCAGGTGCGACGCTTCGTCGAGTCGCGCCGCGACGACCCGCAGTGGCACCACCGCATCCAGTCCGGTCGCCTCGACGACGTACTCGACGCGGCGGCGCTCGCGCTCACGGCGGGCGAGGGGTCGTTCGGCGTCCTCCCCGAGAAGCGGAACGTGGACGACCGGCGGGTGATCGTCTATCCGTCCTGATCGTCCAGCGCCAGCGCCGCCAGCATCGCCTCCAACTGCACCCGTTCGTTCGCGCCCTCGGTGATGCGGTAGTCGGCCTCGCCCAGTCGCTCCATCAGCTGGACCGTCCGACGCTCGTCGAGGTCGAACTCCCACGCCGACCGGTGTAGCTGATCGATCACGTCGCCCCCGGCCATCCCCGAGTCGACGAGGAGGGTTTCGAGCGTCGAGCGCGCCCGCGGGAAGTCGCCCGCGATGGCCGCCTCGACCATCGACTCGATCTCCTCGGGGCGGGCGGTGCTCGTCACCGTATAGACCGCCTCGTCGTCGACGAGTTCGCCCGTCGTCGCCGCCGCCTGCAACGTGTTGATGGCACGGCGCATGTCACCGCCGGCGGCATAGACCAGCGCGTCGAGGCCGTCGTCGGTCATCTCGATGCCCTCCGCGGCGGCGATCTCCTCGATCTGTGTCGCGATGGCCGCGTCCGGAAGCGGCGAGAACCGGAACACCGCACACCGGGACTGGATCGGGTCGATGATGCGACTGGAGTAGTTACACGAGAGGATAAAGCGGGTGTTGTCGGCGAACTGCTCCATCGTGCGGCGGAGGGCCGACTGGGCGTCGGAGGTGTTGTGGGTCAAAATCCCGTTAGCGAGCATGAAGTTCGGCGTTCCATCCATGCTGATGTTGTAGGCTTCGCCACGGTGGCTGTAGTCGATGCGGCTGATACCGACCGTCCGGACCGGCTTGAGGCCACCGTCCGACAGGACCGCGGGTTCGAACTCGGTACGTTCGTAGTGCTCGTGCTGAGGGAGATCACCATCGCCGACGAGGTTCTTCTCTCCGAGCATGTCGCGGCTGTGTCCCTCGTCTTTGCAGTCGACCGAGCAGAACCGGCCCGCAGTCCATGCGTCACAGATTTCACACTGCGACACGCCGATGTCGTCTTTGAAATCAGCGATTTCGTCGCCCGGAGACAGGTCCCGAAGCTCCGTCTCGACGAGTCGCCCGTCCTCGTCGACGACGAAGAAGGGGTGAGTCAGACTCGCCAGTATCGTCCGGCCATCTTCCAGTTCGAGTTCGAAGAAATCCGCGACGCCGGAGTCGACGAGTTTCCCCTTGTCGGACTGGATCTCGTTCGTCTCGAAGTCGACTGATGGGATCGGCTCACCGTCTTCACTCACTTCCTCGATGGGTTTCACCTCCGGACTCGACGGATATCCGGTGACGACTTCGGTCCCGGGCGGCACGCACAACGAGTCGGCCTCGTCGAGGAAGATGATCCGGTAGTCGAAGCCGCCGAAACTCGACCGCGCGAAGTTCTTGATTCGGTCGCGCACCACGTCGATCCCCCGCTGGTCGGAGGCGTTGAGTTCGAGGAAGTTGCCCCGCCAGTCGTCGCCATAAATTTCACGCGCAATAGCTGTGGAACAAGTAGTTTTACCCACGCCTGCAGGACCTGAAAATAAAAGGTGCGGCAGGTCGTCCTGATCGATGTAGCTCCGCAGACGGTCGACGATGTCGTCCTGTCCGTGCACGTCCTCCAGGGTCTCCGGACGGTACTTCTCGATCCAGATTTCCCGTCCGGTCGCGCCCTCGGACTCGGCCTCGCTCATACCATACGGAGGGGCCGGTCCGCACATAAACTCCCCGAGACCGGGGAGTATTAAGTACGCCCCCGGACCACCACGAGGTATGGCCTCGCAGGGCGACCCGCGCGTACTCTTCGTGATGAATCTCCTCCTCTCTTCGGTGTTCGCGGTCGGCGTCGTCTGGGGACTCTCCGTTATCGATCTGGTGGGATTTACGATCTGGAACGTCGCGTCGCTCGCGCTCCTGTTGATGGGCGTGACGTATCTCGTGACGCGGTGACGCGGATGTGTCCCGGTCGGCCGAGCGGACACGACGATAGCGCGTTTTATTAGCCTCGACTCGCGGTGTAGGTGTATGACCATCGAGGACCGCGACGAGGCGTATCTCGTCACTCACGCCCTCGCCAAGGATACGCTCTCGAAGATTCGGGACGTGACGACCGAGCAAGTGGCCTTCCGGAAGGGCCTGGTGAAACTCGGGCGCATCTGTGGCTACGAGATCATCGACGGCGCGATGGACACCGAGTACGTCGCCATCGAGACGCCGTTGGCCGAGACGACCGGCGAGCGCGTGAAAGGCTTAGACGACGTGGTGATCATCAACGTCCTCCGTGCAGCGACGCCCTTCGTAGAGGGGTTGTTGAAGGCCTTCCCCCGCGCCAAACAGGGTGTCATCAGCGCCGGCCGCGACGAGGAGGCCGGGATGAACGAGGACGGCGAGTTCCCCATCACCGTCGACTACGTGAAACTCCCCGAGATCAAGGACACCGACACCGTCATCGTCGCCGACCCGATGCTCGCCACCGGATCGACGATGTCGGCCGTCCTCGGCTACGTTCTCGAAGACGCCGATCCGGAGAACCTCTTCGTCCTCTCTGCGGTGAGCGCCCCGGACGGCCTCCTCCGTGTCGGCGAGGCCGTCCCCGAGGCCGACCTCCTCACCGTCGCTATCGACGACCACCTCGACGAGAACGGCTTCATCGTCCCCGGCCTCGGCGACGCTGGCGACCGGGCGTTCCGCACCAAATAACCCCTCCCTTTCAGGTCGAACCTCGACCGACGACGCCGGATTCGAGCGTCGATAATCTCCACCGAGACCGACCCGTGGACGGCTCCATACCGGTCCGTAGTCATCCGTATACTGTCGGCTGTGAGTCATACTGCCGGCTGTAAGTCAATCGAGATATTCGCCATCCTAAGATGGCGAATATCTCGAAACAGTTACAACCGACAGTGTTAGGACAGTTCGACCCGGCCACCGGTTGCACTCCGCAGGCGGTCCCGGAGCCCCGCCCCGTCCTCGACGGGGACGCGCACCTCGAAACTCGCCCGTGCCTCGTAGGTGGCGTCGAACTCGACGCCGGCGCTTTCGAGGATGCCGCGAACGGTGCCGGAGTCGTCGTAGTCGACCGTGGCGACGAACCGCTCGTGGGGTCGTTCCTCGACGACGCCCGCCGCCGCCACCGCGTCGCTCACGCCCCGGGCGTACGCCCGCGCCAATCCGCCGACGCCGAGGTTGACGCCGCCGTAGTAGCGGGTGACGACCGCGACGACGTTTCGCAGGTCGCGCTGGACGAGGACGTTCAGCGCGGGGTTGCCCGCGGACCCGGTGGGTTCGCCGTCGTCGCTCGACCACTCGCGGAGCATACCGCCGTCGCCCGTCGGAACGCGGTAGGCGGGCACGTTGTGTGTCGCGTCTGCGTACGCCTCGCGCACCTCGCTCGCGAACGCCTCGGCGGCCGCGACGGAGTCGGCGGGGGCGACGTGGCCGATGAACTCCGAGCCCTTCACCTCGAAATCGGCCTGTGCCCGCTCCGCGACGGTGAGAAACGCCTCGCCCATCAGAACTCGACCCGGCGGACGTACGGCAACTCGCGAATCTCGACCAGGAGGTCCCCCGGCAGGGCGGCGTCGGTGATGACGTACAGTTTGGGGTCGTCGACGAACTCGGGGTCCTCGCTGATCACCTGCCTGATCGAGATGCCGCGGTCCGCGATGGCCGTCGTCACGTCGGCGACGATGCCCGACTCCGTCTCGTCGTCGACCCAGACCGTGAGCACCGAGAGGTCCAAGACGGGCGCTAGATCCATCAGGCTCGGGATGGCCGTGATGTTCTGGAAGATACGGCGGAGTTCGGGGTCTCCGAGGATGACATCGGTCGTCGAATCGACGACACGGCGGTCGACGCCGATCTCGCGGGCGATTCCCGTGTTGGGAATCTCGATCCCGCCGGAGACGACTCGCCCCTCGTCGTTGACGGAGAAGCCCCGTTCGAGGAGGAGGCGGATCACCGCCTGTTGACTCGGGCTCCCCTCGAATTTCCCCATGATCTCGTCGAACATGACGAGGGGGTTCGCGGGCATCCCGCTTCGGTGTTTGGTTTCGTCCGCCGGCCCCGACGCGCTCGAATCGGTCGTGAGCGTGGTCGCCACCCATCGTTCGACACATACTACTTTTTGGCCGCTGATTGGCGAGCCATGCGCCACACCGTCGTCTTCACCGACCACACTTTCGCCGACCTCGACATCGAGCGTGCCATCCTCGACGAGGTCGACGCCGAACTGGTCGACGCCGAGACGCGCGACGACCCGCTCGAAACCGTCCTCGCCGACGCCGATCCCGACGGTGTCATCGTGATGTACGCGGATGTCGACGCCGACCTGCTCGATCTGATGCCCAACTGCCGGGTCGTCTCCCGGACCGGCATCGGCTTCGACAACGTCGATCTGGACGCCGCCACCGAGCGTGGCGTCTACGTGACGAACGTGCCGGACTACTGCATCCCCGAGGTCTCGGACCACACGATAGCCCTCCTGCTCGCCCTGGCGCGGAAGGTCGTCGACTACAACGACCGCGTCGAGGCGGGTGAGTGGGACGTGACCGCCGGGCGGACGATGCGCCGCCTCGACGGGGGGACGCTCGGCCTGATCGCCTACGGCGACATCGCGCGGGCGGTCGGGGAGAAGGCCCGAGCGCTCGGGATGGACGTCCTCGCTCACGACCCCTACCTCGACGAGACCGACGTGGCGGGCGAGGCCGTGACGCTCGTCGACGACCGGGACGACCTCCTCGCCGAATCGGACGCCGTCTCGATCCACGCCCCGCTCACACCGGCGACGGAGGGACTGATCGGTCCGGACGAACTGGCCCGGATGAAGGAGACGGCGTTCCTGCTCAACACCGCCCGCGGCGGCATCGTCGACGAGGACGCGCTGGCCGACGCGATCCGGGTGGGCGAAATCGCCGGCGCCGGCCTCGACGTACTCGCGGAGGAACCGCCCGACGACGACTCGCCGCTGCTCGACCTCGACGACGTGATCCTCACGCCCCACGCCGCCTACAACTCCGCCGAGAGCGTCGTCGAACTCCGCGAGAAGGCCGCCCGGAACGTCGCGGCGGCGCTCGTCGGCGAGGTGCCGCCGTCCGTGGTGAACGAGGCGGTGCTGGATTAAGCGGGCCGGCGGTCACGCCGTGGCCGCGCCGTCTCGGCCAGGACGACCCGATCCGAGCCGTCCAGCCGGCGAACCAGCCCCTCCTCGACCAGGTAGCGAACGGTCGCGAGCACCGTCAGAAGCGGCAGTCGGAGGCGGTCGGCGATCCGATCCGGCGTCGCGTCCCCTACGCGCTGGAGGTAAAGCACCACGAGCTTCGAGGTGTCGCTGTCGAGCCTGTCGAACGCCTGCATACCCGCCCACTCGGCTCCCTCGATCAAATAACTAACGACGGGTGTCGAAACGAGCTACGACAGTAGTTGAGTCTCACAGCTCGCCTTTCGTGCTCGGCGTGTCGGAGCGTCGGTCGTCGATCCGGGTAGCGTCGTCGAGCGTGCGCGCGAGCGCCTTGAACAGCGCTTCGACCTCGTGGTGGGCGTTCTCGCCCGTCACGTCGACGTGGAGGGTCAGCCCCGCCTGCATCGCCAGCGATCGACCGAAATGTCGCGCCATGGCGCTCGTGAACGCCCCGACGCGCTCCTGGGAGAACGCGCCGTCGAAGCGATAGAGGGGGCGGCCGCTCACGTCGACGACGACGCTCGCGACGGCTTCGTCGAGGGGGACACGCCGGTCGGCGAACCGGCGGATGCCGCGCTTGTCGCCGAGGGCCTCGTCGAACGCCGCGCCGAGGACGAGCGCCACGTCCTCGACGGTGTGGTGGTCGTCGATCTCCAGGTCGCCGTCGCAGTCGACTGTGAGGTCGAACAGGCCGTGTTTGGCGAAGGATTCGAGCATGTGATCGAAGAAGCCGATGCCGGTGTCGACGCGGGCGTCGCCCTCGCCGTCCACGTCGAGGGTCAGATCGATCGTCGTCTCCGCGGTTTCGCGGCTCCGGGCGGCCGTGCGGTCCATATCCGATCCTCTCGGGGCGTGCGTAAGTCGGTTGCGCCTACGCGTCCATCGCCGCCGCCAGCGTGAACGCCCCCTCGTACAGCGCGGTGCCGACGACGACGGCCGCGGCGCCCGCTTCCCGGCACGCCCGCACGTCGTCGAGGCTGGCGACGCCCCCGCTGGCGACGACCGGTATCTCCACCGCGTCCGCGAGGCGTTCGATCCGCTCGGTCCGCACCCCCTCCAGCTTTCCCTCCACGTCCACGTCGGTAAAGAGGATGGCGCCGGCGCCCAACTCCTCGTAGCGTTCGGCGGCCGCGACGGGGTCGAGCCCCGTCCCTTCGGTCCACCCCGAGACGACCACTTCGTCGCCTTTCGCGTCGAGACTCACCACGACGCTCCCCGGTCGCTCGTCGCTGATCGTCCGGACGATGTCGGGGTTCTCGACGGCGGCGGTGCCGAGGATCACGCGGTCGACGCCCCGATCCAGCAGCGACAGGGCGTCCGCGGCGGTCCGGATACCGCCGCCGAGTTGGATCGGTACGTCCACCGCCTCGACGACGGCTTCGACCGCCGACGCGTTGGCGCGTTCGCCCTCGAAGGCGCCGTCGAGGTCGACCAGATGGAGGGTTCGGGCGCCGGCGTCGACCCACCGCCGCGCCGCCTCGACGGGGTCGCCGTAGCGTTTCTCCGTGCCGCGCTCCCCCTGGACCAGTTGCACCACCTCGCTGTCCTGCATATCGACGGCGGGGATCACCTCGAACTCCGGGAACTGCGTCATACCGGACGGGACGGCGTGGGCGCCTAAAATCCGACCGGTACGGCGGGAGCCGTCCGAGACACCACAGACACAACGGATTTGTGCCCTCCGCGCCGACCATCCCTCGATGGAACTGTTCGGTTCGAGCGGTACACGCGGCGTCGTCGGTGAGGGGTTCACTGCCGAACTCGTCCAGCAGGTAGCGGCCGCCGCCGCAACCGTCTGGGACGCCGACAGAATCGCTGTCGCCCGCGACACCCGCCTCTCGGGCCATCCCTTCACCGACGTTGCTGCCGGCACCCTCGCCGCCGCCGGCGTCGACGTGGATCGACTGGGCATGCTCCCGACGCCCGGCGTCGCGTACTACTGTGCGACCGAGGGGGTGCCCGCCGTCCACATCACCGCCTCTCACAACCCCCCGGAGTACAACGGCATCAAACTCCTCGGCGACGACGGCACGGAACTGTCCGTCGACGGGTACGAGCGGGTCGAAACGCACGTCTTCGCCGTCGACGCCGTCGCCGCCTGGGACGGCGTCGGGCGCACCCGCCGAATCGACGGCGCGGCCGACGACTACCGTGCGGACCTCCTCGCGGGCGTGGACCGCGAGGCCATCGCGGCCGCCGATCTGACGGTCGCGGTCGATCCCGGTCACGGCGCCGGCTGTCGGGTGTCGCCCGCCCTCCTCCGCGAACTCGGCTGTACGGTTCGTACGGTCAACGCGGACCCGGACGGCCGCTTCCCCGGCCGCGACCCCGAACCCGTCGCCGGGAACCTGAGCGCGCTCCGCCGTCTCGTTCGCTCGACGGACGCCGACCTGGGGGTCGCCCACGACGGCGACGCCGACCGCGCCATCTTCGTCGACGAACGCGGGGAGACCATCGACGGCGACACCTCCTTCGCGGCGCTCGCGGCGGCCGAAATCGACGCCGACGATGTCGTCGTCACCGCGGTCAACGTCTCACAGCGACTGGTCGACGCCGTCGCCGAGGCGGACGCCGACCTCGATTTGACGCCCATCGGTTCGACACACATCGTCACGCGGATACAGGAGCGCCGCGACGCGGGCGACCGGGTCCCCGTCGCCGGCGAGGGCAACGGCGGGGTCTTCTTCCCCGAACACCGCCTGACCCGCGACGGCGCCTACGTCGCCGCGAAGTTCCTCGAACTCCTCGCAGCGGCCGACCGGCCGGCGAGCGATGTCGTCGCGCCGTACACCGACTACCACCTGGTCCGGGAGAACCTGCCCTACGACGACGACGCCGAACGCGACCGGCTCCTCGACGCCGCCGAGGCCTACGCCCGCGGGGCCGACGCCGACCTCGAGACGACCGACGGCTACCGTCTCGACTACGGTGACGCGTGGCTGCTCGTCCGTCCCAGCGGCACCGAACCCAAGATCCGCGTCTACGCCGAGGCGCGGGACGCGGCGCGGGCCGAGCGTCTCGTCGCCGACCTGCGCGCCCACCTCGACGCCTAGCTCCCCGTCTCGGCGAGCGCCCGTTCGATCCGCTCGCGTTCGTCGCGGGCGGCGCTCAGTTCCGCCTCGACCGCCCCGCGTTCCAGCCGTTCCCGTTCGTCCGCGTCGAGTTCGTCGCGAGCGAGCGCCGTCTCGCGCAGGTGCTCGTACGCCACTTCGTCGGGCAGGCGGCGGAGCCGACGCGCCTCCGCGACAACCTCCTCGGGGGCGAAGCGGGCAACGACGGAGACGAGTTCGGCCGCCCGATACCGGAGACGGTCGGCCGACGGCGGCGGCCACGACACCGTCAACGGCTCGGCGTCCAGCCGTTCGAGATAGGTCCGTCCCGTCGACACCCGCGTCCGGAGGGCGCCCGGGTCGTCGACGTAGTGTGAGAGCTTCGACGTCGAGTAGTCCGCGTACTCCAGGAGCGTCGGAATCGGCTCCTCGCCCGCCGGCGTCGTCTCGACGTACGCCCGCAGGTCCGACGGCGGCTGCTCGAAGGCGGCGAGGGGGTACGCCTCGCTCGCCTCGACGACGCGGAAGAGTTCGCGGGCGCTCGCCGTCCGTCGGAACTCCCGCCACGCCTCCTCGACGGCCTCGTTGTAGGACGCGACCGGATCACGCAGGCGCTCGACGGGGGCGTCGAGATCGGCCTCGCCCAGGCGTTGCAGGCGCTCCAGTTCGTCGATCCGGTCGTCGAGTTCCCGCCGTCGCCGCCGGGCGTCGCGTCGCACCGTCTCGTAGCGCTCCCGTGCGTCCTCGCGCTCCCCGAGCAGGGCGGCACGGTCGGCCGCCGGTTCGAGGAGTTCCCGCGCCCGGTCGAAGTCGTCCTCGCCGAGGCGGCGCTGGTCGAGGTGCTCGTTCGCCGCCTCGAACGCCTCCCGGGCCGGCAGGTCCTCGGGGAGTTCCTCGACGAGTTCGACGAACTTCTCCTGGAACTCGACGTACGCGCGGAAGTCGCCGGTCCCGGTCGCCCTCCCCTCGTACCGGTCGAGGAGGGCGGTCGCCTCACGGTGGGCGTCGCGGACGGTCCGGAGCCGTCGTTCCCCCGCCTCCTCGACGGCGGCGCTCGCGTCGGCGAGTTCCTCGCGGGCGTCACGGAGCGTCTCCGCCGCGACGCCGCTCTCCGCGTCGCTCATTCCGAATCGTACACCTCGTCGGGGTCGAAGACGCGTTCGCCGACGGTTTCGCCCTCGACGGTCCGGTAGAAACAGGAGCGGTAACCGGTGTGACAGGCGCCGCCGTCCTGGTCGACGAGATAGAGCAGGGTGTCGCCGTCACAGTCCACCCGAACCTCCCGAACGTGCTGGATGTGGCCGCTCGTCGCTCCCTTCTCCCAGAGTTCGTCACGGCTCCGGGAGTGGTAGTGCGCCCGCCCCGTCTCGCGGGTCCGGTCGAGTGCCTCGGGCGAAACGTACGCCAGCATCAACACCTCGCCGGAGTCGGCGTCCTGTGCGACGGTGGGGACGAGGCCGTCCGAGCCGAAATCCACCTCGACGGTCATAGACGAGACAGGACGGCTCCACCGATAGGTCTTGTGTCGTCCGGTCCGGAGTTCCGCCGGCGGAACTATGTGTCTCGGTACCAAGCCTCGGATATGGGCTCCAGTCAGGGGACGGACATCTACGCCGAGACGCTGGCGGTGTTCGACCGGCGCGAGGATCGGTGCGAACCGCTCACCACGCTCGACGTGGCGGACGCACTCGACGCGAACCGTCGGACCGTCTACAAGCGGTTGCGGACGCTCGCCGACCGCGGGGCGGTACGCACGAAGTCGGTTGGCTCGAACGCGCGGGTCTGGTGGCGACCGCCCGCCTACGAGCGGTCGACAAGCAGCGAGACGCCCGGGGAACACCGGGACCGGGAACTGGAGCGCCGGTCCCGGATGATGGAGTCGGCCATCGACGGCATCGCCATCACCGACGACGACGGCGAGTACGTCTACGTCAACGAGAGCCACGTCGAGGTGTACGGCTACGACGACGCGACGGCGTTTCTCGGCGACCACTGGTCGATGTGTTACCCCGAGTCGGAACTCGACCGGTTCGAGGCGGAGATCATCCCGACGCTGTACGAGGACGGCGCGTGGCGCGGCGAAGTGCTCGGACAGCGGCAAGACGGGAGTACCTTCACGCAGGATCTCTCGCTAACCGTCGCCGACGACGACGGGATCATCTGTGTCGTCCGCGACATCACCGAGCGCAAAGAACAGGAGCGACGACTCCGGGATGCCCGCCAGTTCAACGAGGAGTTGGTGGAGAACGCCCCGTTCGGCACCTTCCGCCTCGACGAGGAGTTACGGATCACCTACGAGAATCCGCGTGCCGAAGAGATCATCGGCCTCCCCGACGACATGGAGTCTTCGGACGCCATCGGCGTGGATATCCGGACACTGCCACCGATCGTCGAGACGGGGCAGGCGGATCTTTTCGACCGGCTACAGGAGGGCGAGACCATCGAGTTCGACTTCCCGTTCGAGTCGATCTACGGGAAGAAGGCGTATTTCACGGGGCGAGCCGTCCCCGTCTATCGCGACGGCGAGTTCGACGGCGCAATCCTGATGGCCACCGACATCTCCGAACGCCGCCAGTACGAACGCGAACTCGAGCGACAGCGCGAGCAACTGGCCGCCCTCGACGAACTCAACGACGTGGTCCGGGGGATCACCGAGGCGGTCATCGAGCAGTCGACGCGGGCGGAGATCGAGCGGGTAGTGTGTGACCGGCTGGCGGCCTCCGACTCGTACCGCGGGGCCTGGATCGGCGCGGTCGACGCCGGGCCGGGCGTGGAGCCACGGGTAGAAGCCGGCGTCGAGGGGTATCTCGACGACATCGCGGCCGCCGCCGGCGAGAACGAGGGACTGGTCGGCGAGGCCGTCCGGACCGCGGAGCTACAGATCGTCCGAAACGCCCAGGAGGACGGTCGCCCGTTGCACGACGACGCCCGGGAGGTCGGGTATCGGGCAGCCGCGGTGATTCCGGTCGTCCACGGGGGTATCGTCTACGACGTGCTCGGGGTCTGCTCGACGCGACCGGACGCGTTCGCGGCGGAAGAGCGGGCGGTGCTCGGCCAGCTGGGCGACGTGATCGGGCATGCGATCACCGCCGTCGATCGGAAGCGGGCACTCATGAGCGACGAGGTCGTCGAACTCGACATCCGGATTCCGGGACTCGTCGAGCACTCGCGGACGATAGACGGGACGATCACCATCGACCGCGTGACGCCGGTCGGAGACGACGAGTTCCTCGTCTACGGGACGGCGACCGGCGACGCCATGACGACGATACGCGCGCTGCGTGACGACCGATCGGACTGGACGGAACTGCGGACGTTCGACGAGCAGGACGGACGGATACGGTTCGAACAACGCCTCGCGGACCCGCCGCTGACCTCGATCGTCGCGGACTACGGCGGGAACGTCGAGGGGGGAACGATCGAAGACGGCGAGTACAGCGCGACCGTCCAGTTCCCGCCGGGCACGAACGTGCGGCGGGTCGTCGAGCGGCTTCAGGAGACACCGCTCGAGGTCAGGGTCGTCAGCCAGCGACAGGTGATCCGCGAGCACCCGTCGTCACAGCGCGTCCTGCACACGCTCGCGGAGAACCTGACCGAGCGGCAGCGGGCGGCGCTCGAAGCGGGCTATTTCGGCGGTTTCTTCGCGTGGCCGCGGCACCGCTCCGGCGAGGACATCGCGGCGTCGCTCGACATCGGCGCCTCGACGTTCCACCAGCACGTCCGGAAGGCCGAGCGGAAACTCCTCGACGTGGTGTTTGCCGAGCTGTGACACTCACATATTTTGGGTAGATAAACTATGCCGCCGACGGGTATGGCTACGTGCATGGACGGCGAACTGCAACCACTCCTGGGGGGGAGGGCGGGGCTCGAACGATCGGCGATCGTCGCCGATCCGCGGCAGCGACGGATCCTCTCGATCCTCGAGTCGCGAGCGCGGCCGACGACGGTCGACGAACTCGGGCGCCGACTCGCCGCTGTGGAACGCGGCGACGGTGCGGTCGTGGACGATGTCGACCCGCGATCGATCCGGCTCGACCTCCGGCACCGCTGCCTCCCGGGTCTGGAGTCCGTGGGCTGGATCGACCGACAGCCGGATGGAATCCGCCTCGACGACCCGCTTTCGGCGGTCGACATCTCGCCGCCGCCGTTGGGAGCGCCCGACGACCCCGCGTGGCCGGTCGTCAGCGCGCTCCTCGCCCGGCCGTCCCGTCGGGTGATCCTGTCGGTCGTCGCCGACCACGACGGGCGCCTCGCCCTCAAGGACCTCGCGGCCGAACTGCGCCTGCGTGACGACGTGATACAGCCCGACGACGACCGGCGGCTCCCGATCGCCCTGCACCACGTCGACCTGCCGAAACTGGCGGCTATCGAGGTAATCGAGTACGATCCGGACGCGCGGACGGTCACCCCGACGCCGCGGCTGGCGGCGTGTCTCGACCGACTCGATATCGAGTAGCCGAGGAACTTACCGCCGGTCCCCGCGACGGACGTGGACGCGGGCCGGTTCGACCAGTACGTCGTGGCCGGCGTACGTGAATCGGAGCCCCTCGATCGCCGTCGACGATGCGAAAAGCAGATCGAGTGCGTCGACGTCGACGGACTCTTGAAGCGGCGGGAGATCCAGCGGCGACCGATCGGAGACGGCCGCGACGGCTCTGATGACGGCTTCGCTGGCGTGCTCGTCGTCGCCGATGGGCCGAACGTGATCGTACTCCGTTTCCACCATCTGAATATCGGATCGATACGGGTGGATACTACTAATCTCCACCGTTCGGTGGCACTACTTCGCGCGGCGTCATAGTGATTATTGGAAGTCATTACCGGCGGGTCGCCGACCCGTTCCGGCGACCCACCGGTAAACAGTTACAGTAAACATTATCACGCGACGCCCAGCGCCCGCAACAGCCCGAAAAGCAGGTCCCCGTAGATCAGCGCGACAACGAGGCCGAGGAAGACGGGCACGATGAACGGCACGCCGGGCGAGAGCCACACCGTCTCGCGGGTCGTCACGACGCACAGCCCCTCGCGGAGGGTCTCCGGTGTCGTGCCGTACGCGCTCCCCTCGATGTCGTCGAGGAAGCGCTCGGCCGCCCAGGGATCGTCGTGGTCGGCGTCGTCGGGAGCCCTCTCGACTGTCCGGGTCTCGTCCACCGGCGTCGGGCGATCATCGTCCGTGCCGGTGTCGACGGCCCCGTCGGTCGGCTCGTACGTCTCACCGACGCTCGTCGGGTCGCGGTGAGCCGACGGCGACGCCCGGAGCGCCGCGAGGGTGGTACCGCGCCACCGCAGATACATCCGCAGGGCGTCGAGGTCGAGGCCGCTCCGAGTGAGCCCTTCGGTCGTCTCGAACAGGCGGCCGTGTTCGCGCAGAAGCGCCGACACGTCCGTTCGTCGGCCGACGAACATGACCAGCGAGAGATCGCCACGGAGGGCGTTTCGAACGCCGAGATAGAGGGGATAGAAGAGGCCAACGAGCACCGCGTTCGTCAGGATGGTCATCGAGAACACGCCGAGGGTGGTCGTGACGAGCGGATACGCGCCGGTCCGAAGGTAGAAGACGGGGTAGGTGGGAAAGAGGACGGCCAGCGTCATCAGCGCCTTGGCGTCGGCGCCCCCGAAGCCCCCGATCCACCAGAGACCGTAGGCAAGCGGAACGAGGATCAGGACGCTGACGCCGACGCGGACGGCGAAGAGGCGGTCGGCGACGGTCGTCATCGGGAGGTGGCCGGCCGCGTCGACGGCGAGGGTGAGCAGGCCAACGGCAAGGAGGGGGTACCACAGCCGGTTGGGGAGCCGGCGGGTTCGCACGTCACGCCACGCCGCCCACCCGAGTGCGGGCACTGCGATCAACCGCAACAGATCCGTCGTCGCCCCGAGCATTGTCGAGTAGGGACGCGGGGAGAAATTAGGGTTTCCGGCTTACCGAGCGGTCGCTACCGGTCGTCGCGTGTCAAAAAAACGGAAGACTGCCGGCTCAGATGACGCGGTTCTGCAGGTAATCGAGGTGCTTCGCGTTGTAGACGAGTTTGACCTCGTCCGCCGTCGGGCTACCGATGCAGGTCAGCCGGACGTCCTTCTCCTCGACTTCCTCGTCGGAGAGGATCTGCTGCATGTCCATATCGAGATCGCCCTCCATGACGATGGCCGCGCAGTTCGCACAGGCGCCGGCACGGCACGAGAAGGGCCAGTCGTAGCCCTGCGCCTCGGCCGCTTCGAGGACGTACTCGCCCTCGTTGACCTCCAGCGAGCCGTAGTCGACGTCGTCGAGACCGGCGTCCGCCGCCTTCTCGAAGAGGTCGTCGTCGTCCATTTCCCAGCCGTGATCGTCCAGTACTTCGTAATTGAGGTATTCTACCGTGGGCATCAGCCGAAGGTTGAGCGGCCATCCCATTAGACTTTGCTGTTCGGCAAAGCCTTGACGCCCTCACTGCCGACGAACGTGTTCGATTTCGGGGGCGTCGCCGTCGTCCCCCCGTCTCTTGACAGGCTACGTATGTAACCGTCGGCGTCAACGAATCGGGCATCGATCGCCCCCGCGTAACGACTATCGGTTGAACACGCGGGCCGAAGGCCGCGGACGGCCTCCGTCGGGGGCGTCCCGACTACCGATTGAGCGTGTGAATCGCCTGCCCGAGCGCGTTCTCCGCCGCCTCCATCACCGCCTCCGCGAGCGTAGGGTGGGTGTGGACCGTCGCCACCACGTCCGAGAGCGTCGCACCCATCTCGATGGCGAGGGTCGGCTCCGCGATCAGTTCCGAGGCCTCCGGGCCGACGATCTGTGCGCCGAGGACGAAGCCGTCCTCGCTGGCGACGATCCTGACGAACCCCTCGGTTTCGCCGAGCGTCAGCGCCCGCCCGCTGGCGTTGAAAGGCATCTCGCCGACGACGGGGTCGAACCCCTCCGCCTTCGCCTCCGCCTCGGTCAGTCCCACCGTCGCGATTTCGGGGTCGGTGAAGACGGCGGCAGGCACGGCTCGCGTGTCGAACGCCGCCGGTTCGCCCGCGATGGCTTCGGCGGCCACGATCCCTTCCGCCGACGCCGTGTGGGCGAGCATCGGTTCGCCGGCCACGTCGCCGACGGCGTAGATGTCGTCGACGGCCGTCTCACACCGCTCGTCCGTCTCGAAGAAGCCGCCGTCGGTCGTCTCCAGCCCCACTTTCGCGGCGTCGAGGGTGTCGGTGATCGGCTCCCGACCCACCGCGACGAGCACCCGGTCGGCGCCGTACGTCGACTCCTCGCCGTCCTCTGTCTCCGTGGTGACGACGATACCGCCGTCGGCGGCGTCGCGCCACCCGCTCGCCCCTTCGCCGAACTGGAAGTCGACCCCCTTCGACTCGGCACGCTTGCGCACCACCCGCGACACGTCGTCCTCGTACCCCGGGAGGACGCCGTCCAGCATCTCCACCACGGTCACGTCGCTCCCGAGGTCGGCAAAGACCGTCGAGAGCTCCATCCCGATGTAGCCCGCACCGATCACCACGAGGCGGTCCGGGACGGTGTCCAGATCCAACGCCGCGGCCGAGTCGAGGACCGGGTCGTCGGCGAAGTCGAACCCGGGTAGTTCGATCGGTCGACTCCCCGTCGCGACGATGCAGTGCTCGAAGGTCATCGTCTCCGCGCCCTGACCCTCCCCGCCGTGTTCGACCCGGACCGTCCCCTCGTCTTCGAACTTCGCCGTCCCTTCGACGAGGCCGACGCCGTTTGCCTTACAGAGCTTCTCGACGCCGCCGGTGAGGCGGTCGACGACCCCCTCCTTCCACTCGTGCATCGTCGCGAGGTCGACGACGGGATCGGCGTACACACCCATCTCCTCGGCGTTCGCGGCGTCCTCTGCGACCCCCGTCGCGGTGATGTAGGCCTTCGACGGGATACACCCGCGATTCAGGCAGACGCCGCCGTAGGCGTCGCGTTCGACCAGCGTGACGTCTAAATCGCGCTGGGCGGCACGGATGGCGGCGACGTAGCCGCCCGGTCCCGCGCCGATAACCAGTACTTCAGTTCCGGTCGTGACGTCTCCGACGACCATGGTGGTCACACTCGGGAGGCGCCCGGTTATAAAAACTGGCAGGGATTGGCGACCGTTTATTCGTAGACGGGGAATTCGGCACAGAGCCGGTCCACTTCGTCACGAACCTCGCTCGCCACGTCGGCGTCGTCGGGGTTGTTCAGCCGGTCGACGATCAGTTCGCCCACCGTCTCCATCGCCCCGGTGTCCATGCCGCGCGTGGTGAGCGCGGGCGTCCCGATGCGGATGCCGCTGGTGACGAACGGCGACCGCGTCTCGCCGGGCACCGTGTTCTTGTTCACCGTGATTCCCACGTCGTCGAGGGCGTCCTCCGCGTCCTCGCCCGTGAGGTCCGGATGGGACTCCCGCAGGTCCAGCAGGAGGAGGTGTTTGTCCGTCCCGCCCGACACCGGCTGGATGCCCGCGTCGGTGAACACGTCGACGAGCGTCTTCGCGTTCGCGACGACCTGCTCCGCGTAGTCGACGAAGTCGGGTTCGAGCGCCTCGCCGAACCCGACCGCCTTGCCCGCGATGTTGTGCATCAGGGGGCCGCCCTGCCCGCCGGGGAAGATGGCCTTATCCACCGCGTCGGCGTACTCTTCGGTCGTCATGATCATTCCGCCCCGGCCGGCGCGGATGGTCTTGTGCGTACTCCCCGTCACGAAGTCGGCGTGGTCGACGGGCGAGGAGTGGACGCCCGCGGCGACGAGGCCGGTGATGTGAGCGATATCCGAGAGGTGGTAGGCGCCCACGTCGTCGGCGATGGCGCCGAGGCGTTCCCAGTCGAACTCGCGGGGGTAGGCGGAGGAGCCGCTGACGATCATGTCGGGATCGAACTCGGCGGCCTGTGTGGCCAGTTCGTCGTAGTCGATGTAGCCCGTCTCGGGGTCGACGCCGTACTGTTCGACCTCGTAGAGTTGGCCGGAGAAGTTGACGTGGTGGCCGTGGCTGAGGTGGCCGCCGTGGTTCAGGTCCAGCGACATGACGCGGTCGCCGGGCTCCAGCACCGCGAAGTAGACACCCATGTTCGCCTGCGTCCCGCTGTGGGGCTGGACGTTGACGTGATCGGCGCCGAAGAGTTCCGTCGCGCGGTCGATGGCGAGGGTCTCGACGGTGTCCATGTGCTGACAGCCGCCGTAGTAGCGCTCGCCGGGGTAGCCCTCGGCGTACTTGTTCGTCATGACGCTTCCCTGGGCCTCCATCACCGCCTCGGAGACGTGGTTCTCCGACGCGATCATCTCCAGGTTGGTCTCCTGCCGTCGCTCCTCGCCCGCGATGGCTTCGGCGACCGCGGGGTCGGTCTCCTGTAGGTGCGAGTGGCTCGATGTCACACGTCGAATCAGGGAAAACAGCGGCATAAGTAGCGTGGTCGTTCACAAACGTTCCCGCAAAATCGGGACCCGGACTACTCGTCCAGCGCGTGCCACGACAGCCGCGGGTTCCGGGCCGCGGAGGCCTGATCGATCCGCCGGGCCGTCGTCGTCCGCGGCGTCTCGGCCAGGTCGTCCTCGGCCATCCCCGTGACGGCGTTGAACGCCGCCGCGAGGTCGTCGAGTCGCCGCTTGGATTCGGTCTCCGTCGGCTCCGTCATCAGCGCCTCGTCGACGATTTCGGGCCACTTCGTCGTCGGCGGGTGGACGCCGTGATCGAGCATCGACTTCGCCACGTCGCCCGCGTCGGCGTCCGCGCTCGCGACGAACTCGTGGTGGAAGGGGCCGTACGGCACCTCGTACTCGATCCGCGAGGCGAGGTAGTTGGCGTTGAGAACGGCGGTTTCGCTCACGGTCTCCAACCCCTCGTCGCCGTGGCGCAGGATGTATGCGTACGCTTTCACCAGCACCAGCCAGTTACCCACGAACTCGTGGACCCGGCCGATGGTGTGGTCGGGTTCGTACGTCTCGTACCCCTCGTCGGTTTCGCGGACCTGCGGGGTCGGGAGGAAGGACGCGAGGGCTTCCCCGACGCCGATCGGCCCCTGTCCCGGCCCGCCGCCGCCGTGGGGCGTCGCGAACGTCTTGTGCAGGTTGAAATGCATGATGTCGAAGCCCATGTCGCCGGGGCGGGCCTTCCCCAAGAGGGAGTTGAGGTTCGCGCCGTCGTAGTAGAGCAGGCCGCCCGCGTCGTGGACGATCTCGGCGATCTCCTCGATCGACCGCTCGAACAACCCGAGCGTGTTGGGGTTGGTGAGCATCAGGAGGGCGGTGTCGTCGTTCACCGCCGCCTCCAGGGCGTCGACCTCGACGCGCCCGTCCTCGTTCGACGGGAGTTCGACCACGTCGTAGCCGGCCATCGACGCGCTGGCGAAGTTGGTTCCGTGGGCCGATTCCGGGACGATCACCTCGCTCCGGTCGTCGCCGTTCGCGTCGTGGTAGGCCTTCGCCACCTGGATGCCCGTGAACTCGCCCGCCGCGCCCGCCGGCGGCTGGAGCGTCACCGCGTCCATCCCGCCGATGGTCGCGAGCGTCTCCTGGAGGTCGTACAGCAGGTGGAGAACCCCCTGTTTGTCGGCGTCGGCGCGGTGGGGATGCACCCGGTTGCCCCGGTGGGCCGCCACGTCCTCCGTGAATTTGGGGTTGTACTTCATGGTACACGACCCCAGCGGGATGGTGCCGGATTCGATGCCGAAGTTCATCTGGGAGAGCCGCGTGTAGTGCCGGGACACCTCCGGCTCCGCGAGCGCGGGGAGTTCGAGTTCGTCACGCGTCAGGTCGTCCGGTAGCGACGACTCGACGCCCACCGACTTCGAGCGCTTCTCGCTCAGGAGCGGTTCGTACTGCCCGCCCGCGTACCAGCGCGTCTGCTGGTGGGGCGGATCGGTCGCCTCGCCGGAGTCGTCGGATCGCTCGCGACGTTCCTGGCTCATACGGCAGGCACCTCCGTCTCGGGCGCGAGGGCGTCGAGCAGCGCGTCCACCTGCTCGCGGTTGGTGTCGGTCACGCAGACGGCCAGTCGCTCCTCGCCGCCGTCCTCGACGGTCCGGAGGGCGATACCGGCCTCCCGGCATCGGTCGATCACGTCGCTCGCAGGCTCCGCACAGTCGACCAGCGCCTCGCGGAAGTGGTGGCCGTCGTAGACGGGCGCGGTGAAGCCGTCGAGCGCGTCGATCCGCTCGCAGGTCTCCTCGATGCCCGTCACGCACTCCTCGGCCAACTCGACGAGGCCGTCTGGGCCGAGCCACGCGGCGTGGATGGCCGCCCGGAGCGCCAGCCACGCCTGGTTCGTGCAGATGTTCGAGGTGGCGCGCTCCCGGCGGATGTGCTGTTCGCGGGTCTGCAGGGTCAGCGTGTACGCACGATTCCCCGCGCCGTCCTCGCTGGCGCCGACGAGCCGTCCCGGCACCTGTCGGAGGAACTCCTCGCGGCAGGCGAAGAGGCCGAGGCCCATCCCGTAGGTCGTCGGCAGGCCGAGGACGCCGGCGTCGCCGACGACCACGTCCGCACCGTACGATTCGGGGGGTTCGAGCACCGACAGGGCAACCGCGTCGGAGCCGACACAGAACAGGGCGTCGTGGTCGGCCGCGAGGTCACCGACCGCGCCGAGGTCGGGTTCGAGCACCCCGCGGGCGTTCGGCGTCGCGGCGTAGACCAGTGACACGTCGTCGTCGACCCGGGCGGCGAGGGCGTCCACGTCGACCGTCCCCCCGCTCGTGGGGTAGGTGTCGACGCCGATGTCCGGACCGTCGGTGTAGTTGTCAAGCACCGACCGCACCCGGTCGGGCAGGCTCTCGGGGACGAGGACCGTCTCGCCGCTCGACTGACGCACCCGGTCGGCGAGCAGGGCGGCTTCGCCCAGCGCCGTCGCGCGGTCGTACATCGAGCAGTTGGCGACGCCCAGGCCGGTCAACTCCACGACGAGCGACTGGAACTCGAACAGGGCCTGCAGGAACCCCTGTGTGATCTCGGGTTGGTACTGCGTGTAACTGGTGAGAAACTCCGAGCGCAACGAGAGGTGATCGACCACGGAGGGGACGTAGTGGTCGTAGTGACCACCGCCGAGGAACTCGGTCAGATCGGGCGACTCGTCGAGGATACCCTCGACGGCCGCGCGGGTCGCCCGCTCCGACCGGCCCTCGATCCCGTACTCGCCGTCGAACCGAACCGATTCGGGGATGTCGAACAGTTCGTCGGGGTCCGATACCCCGACCGCGTCGAGCATCGCCGATCGCTCAGCGTCGGAGTGAGTCGCGTACGGCATGTCAACGAAACTCAGGCCGCTCGACGTATATATTCGACGCTGTACAGCATTTTACATGTTCTGTAGTAATGGTTCGTCCGTTCCTCGCTCACCTGCAGTCGACGACGGTCCGGCGAAGCGTCCCCGACGGTGACGACACCCCCGCCTGTGCGGGAATCCGTCTCAGTTCACGCGCTCGACTTCGTAGCCCGCGTCCTTGATAGCCGCCATGACCGCGTTCGCGTGGTTCTCACCGCTCGCGATCACCTGGAAGACCAGATAGGCGTCGCCGACGTGGAGGTCACCGACCGCGCGGTCGTGTCTCACAGTCCGGATGTTCGCGCCTTTCTCGCCGATGATACTCGAGATACGGCCCATCTCGCCGGGCTGGTCCCGGATGCGGATGCGGAGGTGGAGCAACTGGTTCCGGTCGGTCAGTGCGTGGGTCAATACCGTCTGGAGCATCGACATGTCGATGTTGCCCCCACAGAGCAGCGGGACGACCGTCTCGCTCTCTACGTCCACCCGATCGCTCAGCATCGCTGCGACCGAGGCCGCGCCCGCCCCCTCCACCAACTGTTTGGCGCGTTCGAGCACCGTGAGGATGGCCCGCGCGATGTCGTCGTCGCTCACCGTCACCACTTCGTCGACGTGGTCCTCGATCAGGCCGAGCGTGAGTTCGGAGATGCTCCCCGTGGCGATGCCGTCCGCGATGGTCTTCGGGGACTCCTCGTCGACCGGCGCTCCCTTGCGCAGGCTCTCGTGGACCGTCGACGCCAGTTCCGCCTGCACGCCGATCACGCGGATCGAGTCGTCCAGTGCCTTCAGTGCCGTGCTGATACCGCCGATCAACCCCCCGCCCCCGATGGGCACGATCACCGTATCGACGTCCGGAACCTGCTCGTGGATCTCCAGCCCCAGCGTCCCCTGTCCGGCGACGATGGCGGGGTCGTCGTAGGCGTGGACGAACAGCATTCCCGGCTTCTCGGCCAGCGACTTGGCGTGGGCCATCGCCTCGCCGAAGTTCGAGCCGTGGAGTTCGACCGTCGCGCCGTAGCCCCGCGTGGCGTCGACCTTCGTCTGGGGAGCGTTCTCCGGCATCACGATGGTCGACTCCAGCCCCACCGTCGTCGCCGCCAGCGCGACGCCCTGGGCGTGGTTGCCCGCGCTCGCCGCCACGACGTGTTTGTCGCTTCCCGCCTCCTGTTTCAGCTTGTTGTACGCCCCGCGGGTCTTGAACGACCCCGTCCGCTGCAGATGCTCCATCTTCAGGTGCACGTCCGCGCCCGACATCTCCGAGAGCGAGCGGTTCGTCTCGATCGGGGTCCGTCTGACGATAGCCGGGTCGTCGAATCGGTCGCGCGCGGCTTCGATGTCCGCCAGTGTGACCGTCTCAGTCATGCCCTACCCTGCGTCCACCGACCGAATAAGTGCCGTGCTTAGTGCAACAAGGCGTTTAAGCGTCTTCTTCGGCCGAGCCCACCGACACCGGGGTCGATCAGTCGACCAGTAACCGCGCGGGCGCCGCGAGCAACGCCATCACGCGGTTGGTGAATCGGGCGGCGACGGCGCCGTCGACGACGCGGTGATCCACCGACAGGGAGAGCGGCAGGGTGTATCGGGGGACCACTTCGCCGTCGACGACGCGGGGCCGTTCCGCGACTTTCCCGAGCGCCAGGATGGCGACTTCGGGGTAGTTGACGATGGGCGTCGCGTACTCCCCGCCGATGACGCCGACGTTGGTGATGGTGAAGGTGCCACCCTGCATCTCCTCGCGGTCGATCGAGCGGTCGCGTGCCCGTTCGACCTTCGTTGCCGTCTCGGCGGCGAGTTCGAGGAGGCCCTTGGTGTCGACGTCCTCGACCACCGGGACCATCAGCCCCGCGTCCGTCGCCGTCGCCACGCCGATGTTGTAGTCGTCGTGAAGGACGATTTCCTCGGCGTCCTCGTCGAGTGACGCGTTGACCTGCGGGAACTCCTGCAGCGCCCGCGTCACGGCGCGCATGACGAAAGGGAGGTAGGTGAGGGACACGTCCGCCTCGGCGGCGTACGGTTCGAGTTCGGTCTTCGTCTCCACCAGCCGCGTCACGTCCACCTCGTCGGTGTGGGTGACGTGGGGGGCGGTGTATTTCGCCCGCTCCATCTGCTCGCCGATGGCGCGGCGGACGCCGCGGTACGGGATACGGTTGCCGGGCCGCGCCCCGTCGGCGGGGGCCGACGCCGTCGGGTCGGCGTCGGCCGTCGCCGCGAACTCCCGGACCCTCTCGGGCGTGACGAACGCCTCCCCGTCGCGGCGTTCGTCGGTCGGCACCGCGTCGAGGTCGACGCCGAGTTCGTCCGCGAGCCGTCGCGTCGCCGGGGCGGCGAGGGTTCGGTCGCGGTCCGCGGCGTCGATCCCGCCCGCCGCCTCCGTCGCCGCCGTCACGGCGTCGGCCGATTCGCGGTGCGTTTCGGCGTCGTCGGCGTCGGCCCCCTCGTCGCCGTCTTCCACCACGCTCGTCGCCGACGCGTCGACCGACCGTGGCGTCGGGTCGCCCGTCCCCTCGGCCGCCGCCCGCACGTCCGCGCCGGTGACGCGCCCGCCCGCCCCTGATCCCTCGACGCCAGCGATGTCGACGCCGAGTTCGCGGGCCAGTCGACGGGTGCTCGGGGAGGCGAAGACGCGGCCGCCGGCGGCGGCCTCGCTCCCGTCGTCGACCGTGGCGTCGGTGGGGGCACTCTCGGACTCCGATTCCGATCGCGGTTCCGCTTCCGCCTCGTCCCCGTCGCCGCCCACGTCGATGGAGACGATGACGGTGCCCACGGGCACCATCTCCCCCTCCTCGGCGTGCAGTTCGACCACCGTTCCCGCGAAGGGTGAGGGCAGATCGACGAGCGCCTTGTCCGTCTCCACCTCCGCGAGCGGCTGGTCCTCGTCGATCTCTTCCCCTTTCTCGACCAGCCAGCGGACGAGTTCGCCCTCGGCGACGCCCTCGCCCACGTCGGGGAGTTCGAACGTCTCGACGGTCATCGGAAGTCGACGACCTCCCGGATGCCGTCTTCGATCCGGGTCGGCGAGGGGAGGTAGTAGTCCTCCAGCGCGTAGAGGGGGACGGGGGTGTCGAAGCCGGTGATTCGTTCGATGGGCGCCTCCTGGTAGAGCAGGGACTCCTCCTGCAGGATCGCGGTTATCTCGCCGCCGAGCCCGCCGGTTCGGGGGGCCTCGTGGACGACTGCGGCCCGGCCCGTCTTCTCGAAGGAGTCGACGATGGTCTCGCGATCCAGCGGCGAGAGCGTCCGCAGGTCGATCACTTCACACTCGACGCCTTCGGCGGCCAGGTTCTCGGCGGCCTCCATCGTCGGCCGGGTCATCGCGCCCCACGTGTAGACGGACACGTCGCTTCCCTCGCGACGCACCGCGGCCTCGCCGAGCGGGACCGTGTGCTCGCCGGTCGGCACGTCCTCGCGGAACGCGCGGTAGATGAGTTTGGGTTCGAGGAAGATGACGGGGTCGGGGTCGCGGATGGCCGAGGCGAGGAGGCCCTTGGTGTCGGCGGGCGTCGAGGGGATCACCACCTTCAGCCCGGGTTCGTGGACGAAGAAGGCCTCCTTCGACTCGGAGTGGTGTTCGGGGGCGCGGATGCCGCCGCCGTAGGGCGCCCGGACGACCATCGGACAGGTAAAGCGCCCGCGGGTCCGGGTGCGCAGGCGGGCCGCGTGGCTGATGATCTGGTCGAACGCGGGGTAGATGAAGCCCATGAACTGGATTTCGGGCACCGGCCGGAGGCCGTAGGCGGCCATGCCGATGGAGGTGCCGACGATCCCCGACTCCGCGAGCGGCGTGTCGATCACGCGGTCGTCGCCGAACTCCTCGTAGAGGCCCTCGGTGGCGCGGAACACGCCGCCGTTTTTCCCCACGTCCTCCCCGAGGACGATCACGTCCCCGTCACGTTGCATCTCGGTGCGGAGACCGTCCCGTACCGCCTGTACCAGCGTCAGATTCTGTGTCTCGGTCTGGGTATCAGTGCTCATATTACTCCTTCAGGAAGGCGTCGTCGCCGTGTCGGTCGCGCAGTCGATGCAGGGCGGCCCGCTGGTCGCGAAGCGCCGGGGACGGCTCGGCGTACACGTCGTCGAACATCGCGTCGGGCTCCGGGCGGGCGGTGTTCTCGGCCCGTTCGATGGCTTCGCTCACCTGCTCGCGGACGCTCGTCTCGATCCCCTCGACCGTCTCGTCGTCGAGGCGGCCCGTCTCGCGCAGGAAGCGTTCGAGGCGGGGGATGGGGTCCCGGCGGCGCCACTCGGCCACCTCCGCCTCGTCGCGGTAGACCGTCGGGTCGTCGGCGGTGGTGTGGGCGCCGAAGCGATACTGCACCGCCTCGATCAGGGTGGGTCGCGGCCGTTCGCCCGGCGTCCGGGCTTTCTCCACCGCCGCCCGGGTCACTTCGTAGGTCGCCAGCGGGTCCATCCCGTCGACCTGCACGCCGTCGATGCCGTAGGCGACGGCCTTGCCCGCGAGCGTCGGGCTCGCGGTCTGGCGCTCCCGCGGCACCGAGATGGCCCACCCGTTGTTGTTACAGAGGAAGACGGCGGGCACGTCGAAGACGCCCGCCACGTTCAGCCCCTCGTGGAAGTCGCCCTCGCTGGTGGCGCCGTCGCCGAAGTAGGCACAGGCTACTGCATCGTGGCCGCGAAGCTTCGACGCCAGCGCCAGCCCCGTCGTGTGCGGCACCTGCGTCGCGATGGGGACCGCCGCGGGGAGGACGTTCACGTCCGTGCGCCACCCGCCAGCGCCGTGGCCCATCCAGTACAGCAGGATATCGGAGAGCGAGAGGCCGTGGACGTGGACGGCGGCGTGTTCGCGGTAACTCGGGGCGATCCAGTCCCGGTCGTCGAGGGCCATCGCGCTCCCAACCTGGGCCGCCTCCTGACCGGCCAGCGGCGGGTAGGTGCCCATCCGGCCCTGTCGCTGGAGGTTGACCGCCCGCTCGTCGAAGTGGCGCGCGAGGCGCAGGTGGCGGTAGAGGGCGACCAGTTCGTCGTCAGCGAGATCGGGGGGGTCGCCGACGAGTTCGCCCGACTCGTCGAGCACCTGGACCATGTCGTCCGGGTCGCGGTCGAACACGTCGCTCACGGTTCGGCCCTCGCTATGACCGGGTGCTCGTCGGGATTATCGTAGCTGTTCATCGGTTCGGTTTCGCCCGAATCGGAGACCACGGCCAGTCGAGGATCGCTGGACCTCCGGCTGGCTACGATACACCATCACGCCCCCACGTCTTAGTCGTTCGGTGCCGGGTCGCCGGGCGGCGGACGGACATCGTCACGTCGCGGCGTGGGCCTCGCGGCGTGCCTCCTCGACGCTCCGACCGTCGCGGAGGACCGCGTCGACGAACAGTTCGCCCGCCCGGTACGACGACCGGACCATCGGGCCGCTGGCGCAGTAGAGGAAGCCGAGTTCCTCCTCGGCGACGCGGCGCCACGTCTCGAAGGCGTCCGGGTGGACGTACTCGTACACGTCGAGGTGGGTGCGGGAGGGCTGGAGATACTGGCCGAGGGTCACCACGTCGACGCCGGCCTCGCGACAGTCCGAGAGCGCCCGGTAGAGTTCGTGGTCGTACTCCCCCAACCCGAGCATGAGGCTCGTCTTTGTGTACACCCCGCCGGCGTCGGCCGCGTGTTCGAGCACCGAGAGCGACTGCTCGTAGCCGGCGCGGCGGTCCCGGACCGGCCACTGGAGCCGTTCGACCGTCTCGACGTTGTGTGCGAGGACGTCCGGCCCGGCGTCGAGGATGCGATCCACCAGATCGAGGTCGCCCCGGAAGTCGGGGATGAGCACCTCGACCAGGATGCCGGGATCGCGCTCCTTGATCGCCTCGATGGTGCGCGCGAAGTGGCTCGCACCCTGATCGGACAGGTCGTCGCGGTCGACGCTCGTGAGGACGACGTAGTCCAGGCCGATCTCCGCGACGGCGTCGGCGACGTTCGCGGGTTCGTCGGGGTCGAGTGCCGACATCCCACCCGTCCGTACGTCACAGAAGTTACAGCCGCGGGAACACCGATCGCCCATGAGCATGAACGTGGCCGTCCCGGGGCCGTTACGGCCGCTCCAACACTCGCCCAGGTTCGGACAGTTGGCCTCCTCGCACACGGTGTTGAGGTCGCGGTCGCGGAGCGTCTGCTTGATCTCCGTGAACCGCTCGCCCGACGGGGGGCGCATCCTGAGCCAGTCGGGCTTACGTTGCCGTGCCATACTCCCTCTTTCGGGCTACTGCGCAAAAACGTGTGGGCTCCAGATTGCACCACATCGTCCGTTACATATATATTCGGAGGTATCGAAGCTACAGTGTACCATGTCAATGGGTGCCTATGACGAGGACGAGCACGAACGCCGCGCGCAGAAAACGGGGCAAGTCGACACGGAGTTCGACGACGACCGGTCGGAGTTCCGAGGGACCCTCTCGTACGAATCCGGCGATTCGACGGAAGCGCTGCTCGATCAGTTCAAGCAGCTGCAGGGCGAGTAGGTCACGGCTCGGTTCTGAGCAGTAGTGTCGCCGCCGTCGAGACGGCCGTCACGGCAGCGACGTGGCCGACCACCCCCCAGACGAGCAACGGCTGTCCGACGACCAGCGGCAGGAGCGCCAGTTCGAGGAGGGAAAAGCCCACGTTGGCGGCGTCGAGGCGCCGACACCGACGGGCCGTCTCGGGCGCGACCCGGTATCTGAGCGACCGCCACAGCGACACCAGCGCCGTCCACCACGAGGTGCCGATCCGGTAACAGAGATCCCAGAGGATCAACAGGGCGACGAACGTCACGGGGGCGGGTGACCGTCCGCCGCCGAACGGGTCGAACGGCGCCGGCGCCCCCGAGAGCAGATGCGTCACGACCGCGACGAAGCTCAGGACGCCGAACAGCGTCTCGACGCCGGAGCCAAAGAGGAGGCGCCGGTGGGCGTCCGGCAGGGCGAGGCCGCGTGTCGCCGTGCCGATATAGAGCATGGCGACGCTCCCCGCGGCGGCGACGGCGACGGCGACGGTGCCGCCCACGACGGCCGCAAGCGACAGGCCGTAGGCGACCCCGAGGCCGACGACCAGCGTCTCGAAGAGGAGGACCTGGAGGGCGATGGCCGCCCGAGCCGAGAGGTCGAGCCCGGGAATCCCACCCACGAGGCTCTCGTACACCCACGTGTCGCCGAAGGTTGGATCACCGTCGACTGCGTCACGGGTCCCGATCACGCGCCGGCCTCCGCGGCCGCGCGCTCGGTCAGCGCCCGCCGGACCGCCTCGTCGAAGGGGGTCGGATCGACGTCGACGAGTCGGGCGAGTCGGTCGTCGTGGACCACGACCGGATTCTTCAGCCCCTCGATCAGCGGGCGAGCGACGCTCCAGGGAACGTCCGTCATCAGCCCCACCCAGTACGCGGAGAGCCGTGGCGTCAACACCGGCACCGCGACGAGGGTCGGTTCGTGTCCCAGATGCCGTCCCGTCCGCCGGAGCATCTCGGCGTACGTCAGCACCTCCGGGCCGCCGATTTCGTACGTCTCTCCCGCCGTCTCGGGGTCGTCGAGGACGCCGACGAGGTAGGCGATCACGTCGTCGACGCCGATGGGCTGACAGGGCGTCCGCACCCACCGGGGCGTCACCATCACCGGAAGTCGCGAGGCGAGTTGGACGACCATCTCGAACCCGGCGCTCCCGGGGCCGACGATGATCGCCGCCCGGAGCGTCGTGAGGTCGTACGTCCCCGCCGCGAGCACCCGTTCGACCTCGCGTCGGGATCGGAGATGCGGCGAGAGGCGGTCCCGCTCCTCGCCCAGACCGCCGAGGTAGATCACTCGGTCGACGCCGGCGGCGCTCGCGGCGTCGGCGAAGTTCGCTGCCGCCCGGCGGTCACGGGCCTCGAAATCGTCTCGGGCCGTCATCGAGTGGACGAGGTAGTAGGCGGCGTCGACGGTATCCTCGCTCCCGACGGCGGCGTCGATCGACTCCCGTTCGAGGAGGTCGCCGACGACGATCCGGACCCCCGACGGGCCGTCGTAGCGTCCGGCGTCGCGGGCGAGGACCGTCACCTCGTGGGCCGCGTCGAGGAGAGCGGGAACGAGGCGGCGTCCGACGAACCCCGTGGCGCCGGTGACGAGTACGTGCATACCCGTTAGTGGGACGACGTGGGATTAACCGTCGGGGTCGACGCACCCGCTTCAGGCTCACCCTGAGCCTTCAGGACGAGCCATCCCGGCCGACTAGTATCCGATTACCTATGACCCCCCGTGGTGTATTCGGAACCGTGTACCCGACCCCGATCCTGCGATCGTTCGCCTTCCATCCCCCGATTCGACGGTGGTTCGCCGCCGGTGACGCCGCGTGAGCGGCGAGCCGGACGAGGAGTCCTCGTCGCGCCGCCGCGTGTTGGCCCTGCTCCTCGCCGGCCTCCTCGCGCTGCTCGGCGCGGGGGCCGGCGTCTCGAACCTCTTCACCGACGACGGCGACGGGGACGGCGACGAGAACGGCGTCGACCTGTCGGTCGACTACACCGTGACGCCCGACGACCCGACGCCGACGCCGACGCCCGGCGGCAGGGGTAGCGCCGACGAGGCGACCGATCCGCCCGAACGACCGGACGACACGACGGCTACGGACACGGGGTCCGTCGACGAGCCGACCCCCACCGACGAGCCGGTTCCGTACGACGCGGACGACCCGGCGCCGGGCGCGGCGGCGACGGCAGCCCCGACCACCCCGGGTGACGATCCGGTCACCGCCTCGATCCCGCCGGTGTCGGTCGAGAACGTCGAACCCGGCGACGGCGGCACCGTCGACCTCTCGCTGACGCTGTCGGGATCGCCCGCCCGCCTCTGGGTTCGGGGCGACGTGACGGCCGTCGACGAGGGTGGAACGACCGAAGCCGAACGAAGCGCGGGTGACCTCGGAGAGTCGGGCGAACTCCAGGACTACGTGCAGGTGCAGGTGTGGTACGACGCCGACGGGGACGGGACCGCCGACGCCGACGAGTCGGTCGTCTACGAGGGGCCCCTCACCGGCCTCGGGGCTGCCGGCGACGACGACGGCTGGATTCCACTGACGGCGACGTGTGCGGCGCCCGGCGCCCACGTAGCGACACTCCGGTGGACCCTCCCCTCCGACGCCCCGAACACCGTCCAGAGCGACGGTGTGTCGTTCTCGCTCGGCGTCGCCGCGGACACGAGTGGGTGTGCGTGACGGGACGGCGGGTTCCTCCCGCCCGATACGGAGTACCGTAACTGGGTACCGGCCGTTCGCCGAAACGATCCGGCGACCCACCGGTACTGACTTACCGTAACTCGTACGACTCGTCGTAATGAGCTCCGATCCCTGTGACGGCTGTGGCGAGGAAGTGCCCGTCGCGGGCGGCGTCGGGAACTTCTGGACGTTCGAAGCCGAGGCGACGGGCGGGATGTCGCTCGAACTCGCCGACGGAACCGACCACTTCCTCTGTTTCGACTGTATCGAGCGCCTGCCTGACGACCGCGAGGTGACCGCCGAGGACGTGGCGGCGCTGTCGGAGTAGTCACGTCCGACAGTATTACCTGCGACCGCAGGCTGAATCGACCGTGGACCCCGACCGTATTCCGTCTTCGTTTCCCGCCCCCTCCTTTCGCGGCAACCAGCGCGAGGCCCTCGACGCCATCCGCGACGCGTTCGCCGCGGGCAACGACGCCGTCCTCGTGCGGGCGCCGACGGGCAGCGGCAAATCCCTCCTCGCTCGCGCCGTCGCGGGGTCGGCCCGCGCGCCCGAGGAGGCCGACCCCGCGCAGGCGACCGGCGCCTACTACACCACGCCGCAGGTGTCGCAACTGGACGACGTGGCCGCAGACGACCTGCTCTCGGATCTGAACGTCATCCGGGGGAAGGGGAACTACACCTGCATTCTGCCCGACGAGACGACGACGCCCGTCGACCGGGCGCCGTGTGCGCGCCAGTCGGGCTACGACTGCTCGATCCAGCACCGCTGTCCGTACTACGCCGACCGCGCCATCGCCTCGAACCGATCCATCGCGGCGATGACGCTCGCGTACTTCATGCAGACCGCCGGCTCGGAGGTGTTCGGCACGCGGGATGTGGTGGTGATCGACGAGGCCCACGGCCTCGCGGAGTGGGCTGAGATGTACGCCACTGTCGACCTGCGCCCGCAAACCGTCCCCGTCTGGGACGACGTGGGCGTGCCGGCGGTGACCGACGCCGACGACCCATTGGATCGTACCGCCCGGTTCGCCGAGACGCTCGCCGGCGTCTGTGCGCGTGCCGCCGAGGACCTCGTCGCCAGCGACGAGTTGACGCCGGGCGAGGCCGCGCGCCGGGACCGGCTTCAGGACCTGCGCTCCGAACTCGACTGGTTCGTCTCGGACTACCGCGACCCAACCAGCACGACGACGTGGGTCGTCGATCAGCCCGACGGCGAGGGGACGCCAATCACGATCAAACCGCTCGACCCTGGTCGCTACCTCCACCACACCGTCTGGGACCGCGGCAACAAGTTCGCCCTCCTCTCGGCGACGATTCTGGACAAGGAGGCGTTCTGTCGTGGCGTCGGCCTCGACCCGTCGAGTGTCGCTCTCGTCGACGTCCCCCACACGTTTCCACTGGAGAATCGCCCGCTCTACGACGTGACACAGGGGAAGATGACCTACGAACACCGCGACGAGACGCTGCCGAACGTGGCGCGGCTACTCGTCCGCCTGCTGGCTCGCCACCCGGAAGAGAAAGGTATCGTCCACTGTCACTCCTACGCGATTCAGGAGCGATTGGCGGCGCAGTTGGCGGAGTTCGGCGTCGCGCCCCGCATCCGGACACACGACCGGGAGAACCGCGACGCGGCGCTGGAGGAGTGGAAAGCGACCGACGACCCCGACTGTTTCCTCTCGGTGAAAATGGAGGAGGCACTGGACCTGTGTGGTGACCTCGCGCGCTGGCAGGTGCTCTGCAAGGCGCCGTATCTCAACACGAACGATTCGCGGGTCGCCCGGCGACTGGCGGAGGGGCAGTGGGCGTGGTACTACCGGACGGCGCTCCGGACGGTGATTCAGGCGGCCGGGCGAGTCGTGCGCGCCCCCGACGATCACGGGGCGACGTATCTCGCCGATTCGAGCCTCCTCGACCTGTTCGACCGCGCCCGGGGCGATATGCCCGACTGGTTCGCCGAGGCGGTGGATCGGCTGTCACGCCCCACGCTCCCCGAGTTCGACCCCGACGCGGCGCTCGCGGGCACGGCGTCGACGCCGGGGACACGAACCGGCGGGGGGTCGAGCGCGGGACGGGAGTCGACATCGCGCTCTCGGTCCCGGTCCACGGGTGATACGGCGCCGTCCGACTCGGCGGACGCCGACCACCCCCTCTCGGACGTGTGGGGGGAGTGAGCCACGACACCGCGACGCACGATAATCGGACACACATGAAGTTAATAGCTCTCTTACTTTCTCTATATAGGTATTTTATCGCAGAAAGGTTTATACTCAAGCGCATTCTCGGAAATAACGTAGACGAATGAGCAACAAATCGTTCCAGTCGTCGGTGATCCTGTATCGTAGCGGCACGCTCACGCTCTCGCAGGCGGCGCGACACGCGGGGTGTTCCGACGCGGCGCTGGCGGCGGCGGTGGGTTCGTCACGGGACGGCATGGAAACCGCGGACTAGTCCGGAAGCAGGTGCAGGCCGGCGCGGGTCTTGACGACCGGCGTCGTCTCCGCGTCGGGGTCGAAGAAGTCGGGTCGCGACACGGTTTCGGCCGCGTACGTCTCGGGGTCGAGCACCTGCACGGCGTGGTCGTCCTCGACGGTCACCACCGTCGTCTCGACGGCGTCGTCACGGGTGGCGAGTCGCCGAGCATCGATCCCCTCGTCGAAGGATTCCTCGTACGCCTCGCCCGAGGCCAGACGCACGCCTTTCAGATTCCCGCTGACGCTCCGGACGAGGACGGGGCCCTCGTCGTCGTCGGGGTCGATCACGTCGCCCGGCGTGAACGCCGGCAAGCGGACGGCGTAGGTGACGCGGTACACCTCGTTGCCGTCGCCGTCCTCCGTGACGAGGGTGGGGTAGCTCTCGACGCTGCCGCCGAGTTCGCGGACGATGCGGGTGGCGGCGCCTTGCCCCATCTGTGTCGTCGAAATCCGAATATCGACGCCTTCGTCTACTGGCTCGATTTCGGTGATAAACGCGTTACGGTCGCCCGCGGATTCCCGGTCGGCGACGTACGCTTCGGCGATTTCGACCGCGCGGTCCCGTTCCGCGGCCGTCGGCGTTCGGTCGTCCGCGCGGACTTGGACGATGGCGTTGTAGTAGCCGCCGGCGATGCGGCCACAGCGGTCGCAGGTACCCCGCGAGATTTTGACGGGGACGACGACCGACTCTTCGAGTGGTGTCTCGCGGACGACGCCGGCGAAATGACAGTGCATCCGGATGGTGTTTTCGTCGACCTGTTCGGGGTCGACCGCCCAGGTGACATCGCGGGCGTTCACGTGGACCGCGAGGGCTTCGCTCACCTCGTCGACGGCCACGTCGGTGTAGTCGCGGGCGCCCACGTCGACCCAGCGGTTGCCGCGCTGGACCGCCCCACAGCCCGAACAGACGAGCACCTCGATGCGCTCGGGGGCGTCGATCATCTCGTAGTCGTCGAAGTAGCAGGCGTCACAGAGGTGGGCGTCGCGGTCGCGGGGGGCACCCGGTAGTGGCTCCGCTCGCGCCGGAACCGGATCGCCACAGCGGGGACAGAACTCCCGGGACTCGCTATCGCTCATGCGCCGTCGGTAGTCGGCCGTGGCGGTTAAGCCCCGCGACATCGCCGGGCGATACTGTTTACCTTCGCGGGCCGCTACTTCGGGTATGGAGTGGAAATCCGACTGGGGACTGCGGGGTCGCATGGTCCTGACCATGTTCCTCCTTTTCGCCCTCTACATCGTCTTCATCGCGATCCTGTCGCAGTATATGGGTCTGTTCGGGGTCGTCGTGGTGATGGGGCTGTTCTCGCTGGGACAGTTCTTCTTCAGCGACCGCCTCGCCCTCTACAGCATGGGCGCGTCGAAAGTCGAGGAAGACGAGTACCCGCGCCTGCACGCGATGGTCGGCCGGCTCTCCCAGCAGGCCGACCTGCCGAAACCGACGGTGGCCGTCGCGGACACGCGGGTGCCGAACGCCTTCGCGACCGGGCGGTCGCCGTCGAACTCGACCGTCTGTGTCACCGAGGGACTCCTCCAAACCCTCGACGAGGAGGAACTCGAAGGGGTGCTCGCCCACGAACTCGCCCACGTCAAGAATCGCGACGTGATGGTGATGACTATCGCCTCTTTTCTCTCGACCATCGCGTTCCTGATCGTGCGCTGGGGGTGGCTGTTCGGCGGCGGGCGCAACCGGCAGGGCGGCGGGGGGATGATCGTCGCCATCCTCGTCTCGCTCGTCGTCTGGATCGTCTCTTTCGTCCTGATCCGGACGCTCTCGCGGTACCGCGAGTACTCCGCCGACCGTGGCGGCGCGGCGATCACGGGCAAGCCAACGGCGCTCGCCTCCGCGCTCCTCACGATTTCCGGTCGGATGGACCGGGTACCGAAAGAGGACCTCCGGGAGCAGTCGGAGATGAACGCCTTCTTCGTCATCCCGATCCGGAGCGACTTCGTCGGCCGGATCTTCTCGACGCACCCGCCGACGGAGAAACGGGTCGAACGGCTCCGCGAGATGGCCGCGGAGATGGAGCGGCGGTAGGCGATGGGCCTGTTCGACTCCATCCGCTCCGCGTTCGGACTGAGCGCCGAAGCGGACGCGACCCGGGACGCCGATCCCGAGGATCTGTTCGGGATGTCTACGGCCTACCTGACGATGGAGGCGGACCTCGATTTCGTCCCGGTCGGCGCCGCAGCGCTCTGTTTTTCCTCGGTCGACAGCACCGACTTCGCCGCCGCCGTCGACGAGGTGGAGACCATCCTCCGGGCGGGCGAGGAAGACACCGGGACCGTCTTCCGTCGCCACGAGGACGACCACGGCTACCACTGGGTCGTCCTCGAGGACGGCGACCCCGAGGACCTCGTGACGAGCGTCCACTTCGCGGCCGATACGTTCGTCGAGGAGGGGTACGGCTCGCGGCTCCTGGCCGCCGCCTTCGGCTTCGAACGCCCCCGCGACGGCGCCCGCGCCTACTGGATCTACTCCTTCCGCCGGGGCGCGTACTACCCTTTCGCCCCGACGGGGGGCCACGAGCGTGACAACCGACTGGAGTTCAAGCTTCAGTCCGTTCTCGACGGCGAACTCGACGTGGAAGGGGACGAATCGTACTGGTATCCGCTGTGGCCGGACGGGTCGGACGGACACCCGTGGGAGTGAGTGTCGAACCGGCGCGTCACCGGGTTTGAACGTCGCTATCGCGTGTGAACGACCGTCATGCCGTCGTCCGATTTCACTTTCACCATGGTGTTAACGAGGCTTTATGTACGGGCCGGCACAAGCACGCTCACATGGCAGAAGACGATCTCGAGACCCTTCCGGGCGTCGGGCCGGCGACGGCGGACAAGTTGGTCGAAGCGGGCTTCGAAAGCTATCAGAGCATCGCGGTCGCGAGTCCAGCCGAACTGTCGAACACCGCCGACATCGGCGAGTCGACGGCGAGCGACATCATCAACGCGGCCCGCGACGCCGCGGACATCGGCGGGTTCGAGTCGGGCGCGGCCGTGCTCGAACGCCGCGAACAGATCGGTAAACTCACCTGGAACGTCCCCGAGGTGGACGAACTCCTCGGCGGCGGCGTCGAGACGCAGTCGATCACCGAAGTGTACGGCGAGTTCGGCGCCGGGAAGTCGCAGGTCACCCACCAGCTCTCGGTGAACGTCCAGCTTCCCCGCGAGTACGGTGGCCTCCGCGGGAGCGCCATCTTCGTCGACAGCGAGGACACGTTCCGCCCCGAACGCATCGACGACATGGTGCGCGGCCTCGACGACGAGATCATCCAGGCCACGATGGACGACCGCGAAATCGAGGGCTCGCCCGGCGACGAGGAGGCGATGGAGGCGCTCGTCACCGACGTTCTCGACAAGATTCACGTCGCCAAGGCGTTCAACTCCAACCACCAGATCCTCCTGGCCGAGAAGGCAAAGGAACTCGCCAGCGAACACGAGGACGGTGAGTGGCCGGTCCGACTGCTCAACGTCGACTCCCTCACCGCGCACTTCCGAGCCGAGTACGTCGGCCGGGGCGAACTCGCCGAACGCCAGCAGAAGCTCAACAAACACCTCCACGACCTCATGCGGATTGGCGACCTCTACAACACCGCCGTCCTCGTCACCAACCAGGTCGCCTCGAACCCCGACTCCTACTTCGGCGATCCGACCCAGCCCATCGGCGGCAACATCCTCGGCCACACCTCGACGTTCCGGATGTATCTGCGCAAGTCCAAAGGCGACAAGCGGATCGTCCGTCTCGTCGACGCACCGAATCTCGCCGATGGCGAGGCTGTGATGCGCGTTCAGGACGCCGGGCTCGTCCCCGAGTAGCCTCCTGTTCTCACGGAGTTGTGATCGACGCACAATTTTACGTGGCGTCGGTGCGTTCCTCCACGCAGTGATATCACAATGACCGCTCGTATTGCCGTCCTCGGTGGGGGGACGGGAGGAACCGTCCTCGCGAACAAACTCGCGTCGAAACTCGACGACGAAATCGACGCCGGCGACGTGGACGTGACGCTGATCGACGACACCGGCGTCCACGTCTACAAGCCGGTCTGGCTCTACGTGGCCTTCGGCGAGGCCGATCCGGCCGAGGGGCATCGTCCGCTCGACGATTTGCTCGACCGACAGGTCCGGCTCCGGACGGGCCGGGTGACGGCTATCGACACCGACGCGAAGCGGCTGACGATCGACGGCGGGGAGAACCGGACGCCGTCCCGCGACATGCTCGACTACGACCACCTGGTCGTCGCGACGGGAGCGCGACTCGTCCCGGACCGCGTTCCGGGTCTCGTCGAGGGCGCTCACGACTTCTACAGCGAGGACGGCGCCGAACGACTCCGGGACGCACTCGCCGCCTTCGACGGCGGTCGGGTCGTCCTCTCGGTCGCCGGCATGCCCCACATGTGCCCGGCCGCACCGGTCGAGTTCACGCTGATGGTCGAGGACTGGCTCCGCGAACGGGGTCTCCGGGAGGTGAGCGAGGTGTGCTACACCACCCCGACCGAACGGTCACACAAGCTCCCGCCGGTGGCGGACTGGGCGGACGAACGCTTCGACGCCCGCGGCGTCCGGAGCCACACCGGGTTCACGGTCGAGCGGGTCGACCCGGACGACCGGACCCTCCACGCCGCCGACGGCCGGGCGCTCGATTACGACCTGCTCGTGACGATTCCGCCACACGCGGGCGTCGACCTCGTCGCCGACGCGGGCCTCGGCGACGACGGCTGGGTCGAAACCGACCCGCGGACGCTCGAAGCGGCGGGTGCCGACGACGTGTACGCCATCGGCGACACGACCGACCTCGAACGGCCGATGGCGGGCAGCGTTGCCCACTACCAAGCGGGCGTCGTCGCCGATCGGATCGCCGCCCGGGTTCGGGGTCATCGGCCGACCGCGATCTACGACGGCAAGGTGCTCTGCTTTCTCGAAGCGGGACTGGACGAGGCGACGTTCGTCTCTTTCGACTACGACTCGATGCCCGACCTGCGCGAGGAGTCGAAACTCGTCCACTGGGCGAAAGGCGCGTACAACGAGTCCTACTGGCTGACCGCACGGGGGTTGATCTGAGATGAGCGACGACGCCGCGGCGTCGGAGTCGACGCCGACCGACGCCATCGCCGAGGACCCCGAAGCGGTGGCGGCGTTCGTCCGACGGCTCGACGACGTGAACGAACTGCTCGACGTGATGGCACTCGCCACCGAGGCGGCGGACGACGAGATGGTCTCGTCGGTCGCGGGCACCGCCGCGTCGCTCGGCGAACTGGCCGACGAGGCCGCCGATCCGGAGACCATCAGCGGGGCGCGGACGCTCCTGCGGGCGCTCGGCGACGCGGGCGACCCCGGGACGACCTATCGAGGCGTAGGCATCGTCGGGCTCCTGCGGGCGCTCCGTGATCCGGAAGTCAAGCGGGGACTCGCCTTTCTGGTGGCGCTCGCGCGGGGAATCGGCCGAGAACTCGACCGCGAGTAGCTACTCTTCGGTCGTCGTCTCGTCGAGGTCGAGGTCGCCCTCGTGAATCTTCGCCCCGTCCTGGACGACCTTCTCGGCTAGAACGGCGCATTTGATCCGCATGGGGCTGATGTCGACGCCGAGCATCTCCACCACGTCGTCGGTGTCCAGTTCGCCGAGTTCGTCGAGCGTCGTGCCGGGGAGCTGTTCGGTGAGCATGCTCGCGCTGGCCTGACTGATCGCACAGCCGTCGCCGGAGAAGCTGACGTACTCGATAGTTTCGCCGTCGTCGTCGAGGCGAACGTCCATCTTGATCGTGTCGCCACACGACGGGTTCTCGCCGACGTGGGAGAACGTCGGCTCCTCGAGTTCCCCGTGGTTACGGGGGTTCTTGTAGTGATCGAGGATCTGCTGCCGGTACATATCCGAGCCCATACCCATAGTTGTCTCCGGTTACGGTTCTGCCGAGTAAAAGGATTCCGTTACTGTGAACCGGGCAAGGGGTTCCCGTCTACGCCGCCACGGCGCCGGCCTCCTCGTAGGCGCCGAGGAGTTCGCGGTAGCGGTTGCGGATGGTCACTTCCGAGATGTCGGCCACCTCGCTCACTTCGCCCTGTGTCACCTGCTCGTTGGTGAGCAGGGGCGCGGCGTAGACGGCCGCGGCGGCGAGGCCGACGGGGTTCTTGCCGCTGTGGAGGCCGCGCTCCTTGGCCGCGTCGAGCATCTCGCGGGCGAGGCGTTCGGCCTCGTCCGAGAGGTCGAGCTCCGACGCGAACCGCGTGACGTAGCTCACGGGGTCGGCGGGCGCGACTTCGAGGTTGAGTTCGCGGACGACGTATCGGTAGGTCCGCTTGAACTCCTCCTCGTCGACGCGGCTGACGCGGGCCATCTCGTCGATGGTCCGGGGAACGCCCGCCTGACGGGCCGCGGCGTAGAGGGCGCTGGTGGCGACGCCCTCGATCGATCGCCCGGGCAGGAGGTCCTCCTCCAGCGCGCGGCGGTAGATGACACTCGCCGTCTCGCGAACCGTCTCGGGCAGGCCGAGCGCCGACGCCATGCGGTCGATCTCGCCGAGCGCCTGACGCAGGTTGCGCTCCTGGTGATCGCTGGTCTGGAACCGGCGATTCCAGGTGCGTAGGCGCTGCATCTTCCGACGCTGCTCCGCCGAGAGGGTCTTGCCGTAGGCGTCCTTGTTCTGCCAGTCGATGGTCGTCGACAGCCCCTTGTCGTGCATCATCTTCGTCGTGGGGGCGCCGACGCGGGCCTTGCGGTCGCGCTCGCTCGAATCGAACGCTCGCCACTCGGGGCCGTGGTCGATACCGTCCTCCTCGACGACGAGACCACACTCGCTACAGGCCGTCTCGCCGTGCTCCTCGTCGGTCACGAGCGCGCCGCCACACTCGGGACAGACGTGTTCTCGTTCCGATTCACTCGCCGATCGTTCTCGCTCACCGACCGTCGAGTCGCTCGCCGTCCATACGCGTGTTTCAGTCATGATGGGGTGGGACGCCACGACCGGCCGGGCGGGGACCGGCCGCCGTGGCGCTTCTTAACTATCTGTTAGGGCGCTAAATTTATAAAAGCTTCGCCAAATTCGTCGAACACATATATTTCCGTCGGAGTAAAAGAAATAATACTGATACTTTTCTCAGGAGAATTCACGGAAGCATATATAATTAGTTGTCGGCGGCTCACCGCCCGGATTCGGACGAGGCCCCCGGCACGTCCGCCCGAACGGCGCCGCGGCCGCTCCCGTGGTGGGCCGACGGAGAAGGCCGGTGCAAGCGGGGGTGGCCGGCGTAGCGATCACCCGAACACGGTGACGGCGTCTCGGCGGACGACAGTGCCGTACGAAGCATTGTAACCGTGTATCGGTGGTTCGACGGCTCGTTTCGTCGATCCACCGGTGAACAGTTACAATATATCAGTCGCTCTGGATGCGCGGCGCGAGCATGAACGTCACGTTGCCCATCCCCTCGGCGAACTCGTAGTGGAGCTTCACCGGGAACTCCTCGCCGAGTTCGATCGCCACCTCGGCGTCGCCGGGGATGGCCTTGTTCATGTCCTTGAGGTAGTCCAGCGAGAACAGCGAGTCCGCCGGGCCGGCCTCCAAATCGATGAGGGCGTCCGCCCCCATCTCGAAATCCACGTCGTCGGTGTCACCCTCGGCCTCGATGTGGAACGTCGCCTCGTCCTCGTCGACGCGGAGGTTGATGTGATCGGAGACCATATCCGCCGCCGTGATACCGCGGTCGAGTTGGTTCCCCTCGACGACGATTCGGGCCGGCAGGTCGAGGTCGGGGATGTCCGGCTCCTGCCGGATCGAGTCGGGATCGATGAGCGCCAGCGTATAGGAGAGGCCGTCGATTCGGATGTGGAGCTTCCGGGTCTCTTCGTCGAGTTCGAGGTGGACGAGGTCGCCGGCGTTGCCCATGCCGGCGATGTCTTCCAGCCGTGCGAGGTTGACACCGATGACGCCGCCGTCGGCCTCGTAGGACTCGAACGCCGCCGAATCGAGCGAGAGATCGACCATCCCGACGTTCGCCGGATCGACCGCGCGGATCGACAGGCCGTCCTCGTTGAGCCGTATCTTACACTCGTCGACCAACACGCTCACCGAGTCGAGGGCATCCCGGAGCGTCGACGCGCTCACGATGGCCTTGAACATGTATCCAGTGGTACGCCCCATGCGTTAAAAATACCCGCTGTTCGAGCGCGACCGCGCGCGTGGCTCGGTCTCGGTACCGACGCCGTTCGCGTCCGGGCTTTATGAGGGCGTCGCCAACGACGAACGAAACTTGGTTAACCAAGCATACCTGCTATGACCCCTCGTCGGCAAGTTCCTAACGCACTATATGGGTGTGATCGTAGATTTACGAATACCGGCCCATCAGTTCGAGTTCGGTCGGCGGTTTCCGTTGCAACACGACGAGGTCACGGAAATCGAACGGATGGGCTCGGTGGGGGACGGTGACGTTTCGGTCTTCTCGTTCTCGGGGTCGTTCGGCGATCCGTCGGACGGGGGTGTCGGGGACTCGTTCGCCGACGTGGAGGGGTGTCGGGTCGAAGTGCTGGAGGTGTTCGGCGACGAGACGGTCTACGCGATGCGGTGGGATCCGGCGGTCGATCCGTTCTTCCGGCTGCTCGACGACCACGACGGCGTCGTCCGCCGCGGTACGGGGACGTCGGATGCCTGGGTCTTCGAGACGTGCTTTCCGACCCAAGGCGCGTTCGCTGGGTTCCGGTCGGCCTGTACCGACGGGGCGTTCGGAGCCGAGGTGGACCGTGTGTACTGCCCGACCAGACGCGGAACCGGTGCCTGGTACGGGCTGACACGGAGACAGCATCGAACGCTCGAACTCGCGGTCGAACGGGGGTATTACGACATCCCGCGTCGCTGTACGACCCTCGAACTCGCCGACGAACTCGGCATCTCCGATCAAGCCGTCACCGAACGACTGCGTCGGGGTATCGTGACGTTCGTGACCAACGCGTTGCTACTCGACCACGACGAGTGACGCGGGACGTGACAGTATTTCTATCCAACACCTTCATGAACGCTCACGTCGAATCGGTATTCGCATCGTAGGGGGGTGCCATGACCACATCAAACGTCGATAGACACGACCAGGCGACGGGTGAGGAATCAAGGGGGAACCGACACCGACCGACCGAGGAGCACGTAGACGCGATGTTCGGCGTGCTCGCCGACGCACGTCGACGCCGCGTCGTGCGTGCCCTCCGGTCTTCCGGGGGCTCCGTCTCCGTGCCGACGCTCGCAGAGGCGCTGGCCGGACGCGAGCCCGGCGACCCGGACCCGGACCAGCTCGTCGTCTCGCTCCGACACGTCCACCTGCCGAAACTCGACGCGGCCGGCGTCGTCGAGTACGCACCCGATCGGTCACGGATCCGGTACGACGGTCCGCCGCTTCTCGAACGCCTGCTAGAGCAGGTCTGACCGCCCGCTGCCCGATTCGACGTGCCTTTCCGGGTCGACCGCCTGTGTTCCGGTATGACCGCCGAGTCGCCAGCCCAGAACGCGTTCCGGAGGGGACCATGACGGGTAAAGACGAGTACTACAACCGCTCGAAACAGGAGGGCTACCGCGCCCGGTCGGCGTACAAACTCAAGCAACTCGACGCGGAAGCGAACCTCTTCGACGCCGGCGACAGCGTCGTCGACCTGGGGGCCGCCCCCGGTGGGTGGCTTCAGGTCGCCGCCGAAGCCGTCGGCGAGTCGGGCACGGTCGTCGGCGTCGACCGCCAGCGGATTCGGTCCCTCGACGCCGCGACCGTCGAGACGGTTCGTGGCGACATGACCGAAGAGCGGACGGTCGACCACCTCCACGATACCGTCGGCGACGCCGTCGACGCCGTCGTCTCCGACATGGCACCGAACATGACCGGCGAGTACTCCGTCGACCACGCCCGTTCCGTCCACCTCGCCCGGCAGGCGTTCGACGTGGCTCGCGACCTGCTCGCTCCCGGCGGCGACTTCGTCACGAAGGTGTTCGACGGCCCGGACCTCGCCGACCTCCGGAGCGACATGGAGGAGTCCTTCGAGTACGTACGCTCCATCCGGCCCGACGCCTCCCGGGACTCGTCGTCCGAACTCTACCTCGTCGCCAAGGGCTATCTCACGGCGCCGGTCGCCGCCGGCGACGAACTCGTCGTCGAAATCAGCGACGAGGGCCGCGAGGGCGACGGCATCGCCCGCGTCGACGGCTTCACCGTCTTCGTTCCGGACGCCGACGTGGGGGAGGAAGTGACGGTGCGAATCGTGGACGTGAAACCCCGATTCGCGTTCGCGGAACGGCTGTCGTAGCGGTCGCAACTGTCCGCGCCCGGGTCGCCGGGCTCTGGACGACGGTCGGTGTGAGCGTTCAGAACTCCTCGACCGGCTCCCCTTCGCCCGCCCCCGCAGTGGCCGTAGCCTTCGCGGCCGCGTCGGCCCGCGAGCGCACGACGCCGACGACGGCGTAGACGAACGGCGTGTCTACGACCGCGATGAGTAGCTTCAGCAGATACTGTCCCAGCATGAGCGTGACGACGACCGACCACGGCGTCTCCATGCCGATGCCAACGTACGTCGGCAGGAGGTAGAACGCGATGCCGACGAAGATGACGGTGTCGATGGCCTGACTCGTCGCCGTCGAGACGATGTTCCGAAGCCAGAGGAAGTCGCCCTCGGTCGCCTCGCGGAGACGGTGGAAGACGATCACGTCCCAGTTCTGGCTGACGATGTACGCCAGTAGGCTTCCGGCGACGATGTTGGTCGCCGGGGCGAGGACGCCCTCGAACTGCGCGGCGAACTCGGCGTTTCGCCCCGGCGCGAGGATGGTCGACCACACCAGCGCCAGGAGGACGAAGTTCATCACGAACCCGACGTTCACCATCACCTGCGCGTCGCGCCGGCCGTAGAGTTCGCCGTAACAGTCCGACGCGAAGAAGGTGAGCGCGTACGCCAGCGCCGCCCCCGGCAGAAAAATCGTCTCCCCGACCCGCGGGACGGCGGTCGGAAGCGGGATCGCGAGGATCTTCGACGCGGTCAGTTGTGCGGTCGCGAGGGCGGTGACGAACAGCGCGAGGATGGCGACGCGGCCCGCCGGCCAGTCGGTGCGCGCGCTCATTCGTCCTCCAACCGGCCGTGCCGGGCGTCGATTTCGTCGAGCGTATCGAGCGTCTTCCGGATCGACGCCCGAATCGCGTCGCTTCGGTTGACGAACTTGCCGTCCTCGCCGACGTGGTCGTCCAGGTCGGCGAGCAGTTCGTCCGGAATCTCGACGCTGATCTTGCTCACGCTGCGTCCCCCCTGCGACCGATGACTCCCCGAAATATTCGCATGGTGTTCTCCAGCGAATATTCTCCGTCGAGAAGTTAAACGCGACGGCTTGGGTCCGCAGCCGTGACGACGCTGAAGTTCCGTCGCGCCCCGCCGACGGATACCGGCGGCTGTGGATCACGCTCGTCACTACGAACGGCGACTACCGGTATAGACTTACAGCCGCCGGTAGTAGGCGCGCCCGATGACAACCGCGCCCATCGAGGCCGTCGCTGCCCGTGAAATCCTCGACAACCGACTGGAGCCGACGCTGCGGGTCACCGTCGAGACGCCCGCCGGCACCGGCCGGGCCGACGTGCCCTGTGGCCGCTCCAGGGGTGCCCACGAGGCCCACGAGCGCCGCGACGGCGGCGACCGATACCGTGGTCGGGGCGTCCGGGAGGCCGTCGCGGCCGTCGAGGGAGAGGTCGCGCCCGCCCTCGCCGGCCACGACGCGACCGATCAGCGCGGCGTCGACGCCGCCCTCCGCGCTCTCGACGGGACCCGGCGGTACGAACGCCTCGGCGGCAACGTCGTCACCGGCGTCTCGCTGGCGACCCTCCGTGCGGGCGCCGCGGCGACCGAACTCCCGCTCTATCGGTACGTCGGCGGCGCCGACGCGGGCGTCCTGCCCCTTCCCTTCTTCGATCTGATCGAGGGCGGCGAACTCGCCGGCGGCGACCTTCCCTTCCAGGAACATCAGGTGGTGCCCGTGGGCGCCGACTCCGTCGCCGAGGCCGTCCGCTGGACCGCCGAGGTGTACTACGAACTCGGCGACATCCTCCGGGACGAGTACGGCGAGGCGTCGTGCAACGTGGGCGACGAGGGGGGGTACAACCCCATCGGCGTCGACGACCCCCGCGAGGCGTTCGACCTCGAACTGCGGGCGATCGAGGCGTGTGGCTACGGCGACGAGTTCGCCCTCGCCGCGGACGTGGCCGCCACCCACTTCTACGACTCCGAGACGGAGACCTACGCTCTGCTCGGCGAGTCGATGACGCGCGAGGACCTCGCCGACTTCTACGCCGACCTCGTCGACGCTTACCCGATCGTCTCGCTCGAGGACCCCCTCGATCAGGACGACTTCACGGGCGTCGCCGACCTGACCGACCGCCTCGACGTACAGATCGTCGGCGACGACCTGTTCACGACGACCCCACGCCGTCTGGAAGAAGGCATCGACCGCGGCGCCGCGACCGCCCTCCTGTGGAAGGTGAACCAGGTGGGGACCGTGACCGAGGCGACCGAGGCCGCACGGCTTGCCACCCGCAACGGCTACGCCGTCCAGGTGTCAGAGCGGTCGGGACAGACCCCCGATACGTGGCTCGCGGACCTCGCGGTCGGCCTCGCCGCCGGCCAGATCAAGACCGGCGTCACCCGCGGCGAGCGGACCGAGCAGTACAACCGACTCCTCGAAATCGAGGCCGAACTCGGCGACTCCGCGACGTTCGGCCCGCCCGGCGACGCCCTCCGATGATCCGCAACCGCGACGCCCTCCTCGATCACGGCAACCGCGAGGCGCGGGCGACCCTCCTCGACGTGGCGCGGGCGGCCGTCGACGCCGTCCACCCGCGCCGGACCGTCCCACAGGCCATCGGCCGCGACGGGACCCGGCTCCGCGTCGGCAACCGATCCTACGACCTCGACGCCGTCGACGACGTGTCCGTCGTCGGCGCGGGCAAGGGCGCGGCCGCCGTCGCAGCCGAACTCTCGGCGATCCTCGGCGACCGGCTCGCCGGGGGCGTCGTCGCCGCGAAGGCGGGCGTCGCCGACGCTGGCGTCGCCGACTTGGTCGCAGTGATCGGGACCGGCCACCCGATCCCCGACGACGGGAGCCTGTCCGCCGGTCGACGGGCGCTCGCCGTCGCGGACGCGGCCGGCCCCGACGACCTCGTGATCGTCCCGGTTACCGGCGGGGCGTCGTCGACGCTCGTCGCGCCGGCCGGCGACCTCACGCTGGCCGACCTCGCGGCGACGACCGAGACGCTACTGGCCGCGGGGCTGCGGATCGACGAGATCAACACGGTTCGCAGGCACTGCTCGGCGATCAAGGGCGGCCGTCTCGCCGAGCGCATCGCTCCGGCGACGGCGGTCACGCTCGTCGTCGTCGACGAGGTGGCCGGCGAGCCGTGGGGACCGACCGTCGGCGACGCGACGACCTTTGCCGACGCACTGGACGTGTTGGCGCGCAACGACCTCCTCGATACCGTGCCGCCGGCGGTCGTCCGACACCTCGAACGCGGTCGTGACGGCGCCGTCGCGGAGACGCCGACCGACACCGACGGCCACGTCGTCGTCCTCGCGGGACCGGCGGACGCCCCCGAAGCGGCGCAGGCGCGTGCCGCGGAACTGAGATACGAGTCGCTGATCCTCTCGACAACCGTCGAGGGCGAGAGCCGCGAGGTGGCGACCTGTCTGGCGGCAATCGCCACGGAGGCGGCGACGTACGGCCGCCCGGTGACGCCACCGTGTCTCCTCGTTTCGGGCGGCGAGACGACCGTCCGAGTCGACGACGGGTGTGGGGAGGGCGGGCCGAACCAGGAGTTCGCCCTCGCCAGCGCGCTCGAACTCGACGACGACCGCGTGACGACACTCGCTCTCGGCACCGACGGCACCGACGGCCCCACCGACGTGGCGGGCGGTCTGGTCGACGCCACGACCGTCCCGCGCATGGCCGACCGCGGACTCGACGCCCGCGATCACCTGCGTCGCCACGACGCGACGCCGGCACTGCGGGCGGTCGACGACGCGGTGGTCACGGGTCCGACGGGGACGAACGTGATGGACCTCCGACTGACGCTGATCGAGGATTAGGATTCGGCGGCCGCACTCCTGTGCCGCGACAGATCGCGTCTCCCACCCAGCGTCACCACGAACAGCACGACCAAGCCAACGCCGTAGGCGACCATCAGCGGGATGGTTACCATGAACATCGTCATCACGTCGGCGGGCGTGGCGACGGCGGCGAAAGCCAGGATGCCGACGGTCACCTCGCGCCAGCGGTCCCGCATCGTCCGGTAGGAGATGCCGGCGGTGTTGAGCAGGAGCATGAGGACGGGCACGTCGGCCAGCAAGCCGATGCCGGCGGTGGTGAAGAAGATGAGCCAGAAGAAGTTGGTGATGCGGTAGGCGATGATCATGTTCGCCCGGACGCCGTCGGCGACGAGGTAGGAGATGACCGTCGGCGCGACGGTGGTGTAGCCGACGACGAACCCGCCGAACAGGCCGACCACGAGGGCGGCGGCCCAGCCGAAGATCACGTTACGGTTGCCGCGGACGAACCCACGATCCCTGAGCGCCGGCCACGCGTAGTACATGACGATGGGGAAGGTGGCGGCGGCGGCCACGAGCGTCGAGAACTTCACCTCGAAGATGAGCGCCTCCATCGGGTGGAGGGCAACGACGTTGATGTCCTCGGGCGTCACCTGACTCGGCAACTGCGAGAGGAACTGTTCGAAGACGCGACCGATCCCGCCGGTGTAGAGCCAGCCGAACGTCGACGCGAGGACGATGCCGAAGAAGGCGGCGATGCGGAAGGCCCGTGAGGTGAGCGAATCGAGGATGAAGGCGATATCGGTGTAGTAGCCGCCGATATCGTCCTCGTCTTTCTCGCCGCCGGTGAACTCGTCGAGGAACGTCCCGCCGGCGCGACTCGCCCGGTCGCCGATTTCCTCGGTCGTCGACTGCGGGGCGTCGGTTCCGGGGGCGTCCTCACCCTCGACGGCCCGGCGCGCCTCGGCCTCGTCGAACCGTTCGAGGATCGCGCGCGCTTTCTCCTTGTCGCCGTCGTCCATCGCGTCGCCGGCCATTCCCACCGCGTCGTCCTCGCTCAGGTCCGCGAAGGCCTCCGGTGGCGCGGCGCGAATCCCAGATGCGTCGAGCTCGCCGAGGTCGATTTCGGTCGGATCGCCCACCGCCGTGGGATCGACCGCCGCGTCGAGTTCGACGTAGACGTAGTACATGAACGCCACGACCCCCGCGCCGAGGGCGCCGACGCCGGTCCACAGCGCGAGGCCGGCGCTCCGGGAGAGCGGCAGGGTCGATCCGGGGCCGGAGAGGCGTCGGCTGCTCCCCGCCCACGCCAGCAGGTCGTTGGTGGCGGGCAGGCCGCCGCGGGTAAAGAAGGCGTAGACGAGGAGGCCACCGACGAGGCCGAACCCGAGGATGACGTTCCAGTGCCCGGCGGCGGCCGCACCGATGCTGATCTGCTCGCTCCCGCGTCTGGCCGTCACCACCAGTTTCGTGAGATAGAGGCTGAACCCGTAGAGGACGATCATCGGGACCGCCCACATGATCTGCGTGAAGGGGTCCGGCGGGGTGAAGAGGGCACCCAGGGCGACCATGGCGACGACGGCGTAGCGCCAGCGGTCGCGGAACGTCTCGTAGGGCACGATTTCGGCGTAGGCGAGCCCGCTCATCGCCAGCGGCAGTTGGGCCGCGAGACCAAAGGAGAGGGTGAGCAGGAAGATGAACTGCGCCCAGAGGACGATGGAGTAGGTGGGAGTAAAGCCGGCAGAGAGGGCGTTGTTCGCGAGGAACGCGAACATCACGGGGAAGAAAACGAGGTAGCCGTAGGCGAGACCGGCGACGAAGAGGCCGGCCGCCAGCAGGCCGCCGAGGGCGAGTTTCCACCGCGAAACCGGCGAGGAGGGCCACGCGCCTCGTTCCCGGAGCGCGTCCCGCGAGAAGTAGATGAAGACTGGCAGTCCGAGGAGAATGCCGGCGACGAGACCGATCTTCGCCTGCAGAAGGATCACGTCGAAGGGGGTCTGGGCGATGATCTCGAGTTCGCTCGACGCAACCTCGTCCAGCCGCGATCGGGTGACACTCTCGAGGAAGCCCCAGACGTACAGTCGGAGGGCGTAAAACGAGCCGATGAACCCGACGAGGAAGACGATAAACACCTTCTGTAGGTCCTTCTGGGCGGACCGGAGCATCGCGCCAGCCGTCTCTCGACCGGCATCAAGCGTCTGACGGGTGTCCTCATCGAGCGCGCTCGACATGGGTTATCGAAACCGTCTCGCCGCTATCAATCTTTTCTCTCCCTCGTCGGCCGCGCGGCACAATGGAAAAAGGCCTATAACAGCCGGGAGGATATGTCGGGTGAATGGCTGAGGAATCGGAGTCGGAACCACCGCCGGGTCCGACGGACGACGAGTCGCCCGAGACAGCGTCCGAGTCCGACGACCGACCATCGACGGCGGGGGACGCGAGCGACGCGGCCGCGGACGACGGCGAGACGGACGCGGCCGATTCGTCCGACGACGTTCCCGGCGGCTCCATCGAGGACTACCTCGACGACGAGTCCATCATCGAAACCGACGAACGGGCGCCGATGGGGGCGACGGGGACGCCGGACCCGTTCGACGAGGACGAACGCCGGAGCGTCTCCGACGCCGTGGGCGCGCCCGTTCCCGAGTCCGAACTCGAAGACGACCCCGAACTCGAACTCGATCCGAGCGTGGCGGCGAGTGACGGTGCGCCGGACGCCGACGCCGACGACACCCCCGGAAGCGACTCCGCGTCCCGGTCCGGACAGGAGATGCGCGGCTCCACGACCCCCCGGCACTGGCAAAACGAGGACGCCGACGCGACGGACGACGACTCGGTCGTGCAGACGACGGCCGACTCGGTGGTGGAGACGGACGACGAACCCGCCGAGACGCCGACGGAGCCGTCAGTCGACGCGGAGTTCGACGCCGACGCGGAGCCGGCGACCGACCTCACCGCGGCCGGCGAGGAGTCGACCGACGTGCTGGACGACGGACTGGTGGGTGAGGGACCCGCTTCGGACGAGGAGATGCCGCTGGCGGCCCACATCGAGGAGATGGTGCGCCGGCTGGCCGTCGTCCTCGTCGTCGGCGGGGTCGTCGCCCTCGCGGTCTTTCCGATCGCCGACCAGCTCATCAACTTCCTCTGGAACTCCCACATCCCTGGGGCGGAGACCATCACGGACCGCCGCCCCCGACTGTACGGCCCGCTCGAACTCGTCGTCACCGAACTGAAAGTGGCGGCGCTGGCCGGCTTCGTCGTCGGGCTCCCCATCGCCGTCTACGAGACGTACCTGTTCATGCGCCCCGGTCTCTTCCCCCGCGAACGCCGCTACTACCTCGCCGCCGTCCCGACCAGCCTCATCCTCGCGTTGATCGGCGTCGCCTTCGCCCACTTCGTCGTCCTCCCTGCCATCTTCGCGTACTTCACCGCCTACACGACGGGGACGGCCGTCGTCGCGTTCGGTCTCAAGGAGACGTTCAGCCTCATCCTCGTCCTCATGGGTTATATGGCGCTCGTCTTCCAGATCCCCCTGTTCATCATGCTCGCGATCATGATGAACCTCACCACCCGGGTCTGGCTGGAGGACCGTCGTCTGCTGTTCTGGGGCGGCTTCCTCGGCGTCGCCTTCCTCATCAGCCCCGATCCGACGGGGATGGCGCCCATCATCGTCGCCGCGACGATGATCGCGCTGTTCGAAGGGACGCTCGCGCTCCTGCGGTGGACGGGCAACTAGCGTGGTGACCGTTGCCGTCCGTATCGCTGGGGAGCGCTCCCCAGGAACGCTCTTGTACGGGACGGTGCTACCCCGACCCATGCCGACCGTCCTCCTCGCCCGACACGGCGAGACGACGTGGAACCGCGACGGGCGACTGCAGGGCTGGGCGCCGACGCCGCTGACCGACCGCGGGCACGACCAGGCGCGGGCGCTCGCCGCCGCCGTCGCGACGGAGTACGAGGTAGACCGGGTCGTCGCCTCGGACCTCCGGCGTGCCAGACAGACGGCGGCGTATCTCGCCGACCGCGTGGGTTGTGACCCGACCTTCGAGTCGGCGTGGCGCGAACGCGACTTCGGCCGGTATCAGGGGCTTCCCCACGAGACGGTGTTCGAGGACCACGAACGCCTGTCGCTCGCCCGCGCCGGCCGCGATGCGGTGGACGCCCGCCCGGAGAGCGGCGAGAGCCTCCGTGACGTTCGCGAACGGGTCCTCTCCGGCTGGGAGCGGGTGCTCGCCGAGAGTGACCCCGACGAGACGGTGGTCGTCGTCGCCCACGGCGGCCCCCTCTATCTGCTCCTCGGCGCCGTCGCCGGCCGCGACATCGTCTCCGCGGTGGTGGAGGGTGAACAACACAACTGCGCGCTGAACGAACTCCGGGTTCGGGAGGGTTCGTCGCGTGTCGTCGTGGAGAACCGGACCGACTTCCTCGACGCGCCGTCCCCATAGTTTTGACTGCGGGCGCCGTCGCCGACGCATGGCCCCGTTCTCCAGTCTCCGCGAGTGGTTCTGGGCGCGACACACCCACCCGTTGAGCGGCTGGACCCGCACGTTTGCCGGCCCGGCGCTCGTCGCCGCCGCGTACTACCGCAACCCCCGGCGTTCGTCGTCGCCGTCGCGTTCACGGTTCTCAATCCGATCCTCTTTTCGCCGCCGCCGGACAACGCGTGGATGACCCGCGCGGTCCGTGGCGAACGCCGGTGGCTCGCCGACGGTCACGACGTGTTCGCCCTGGATACGCGTATCGGCCGACTGAACGTCGTGAACCTCGGCGCGACGGTAACGGTTCGGGGCGTCGTCCGGCGAACGCCGGCTACGACGCTCGTCGGCCTCGGTGTCTCGATGCTCTGTAAGTTCGTGTTCCTCCGCGAGATGGCGGCGTACGACGATACGCGACGGCGACGAGGCGGGGTGAACGGTCAGTCCTCGCGAACCGGATACTCCTGGTCCGGATCCGGCCCTGCCGAGTCGCCCCCGGGACTCACGCTCCCCGTCCGGTAGCCGTGTAAGTCGAGGGTGACGTGGTCGAAGCCGGCGTCCGTGAGATGTTCGCGGGCCGCGCGGACGAACTCGCGGTCGAGGGCGGCGTCGAGTTCGTCGGGCGCCACCTCGATGCGTGCGAGGCCGTCGTGGTCGCGGACGCGGAACTGCGAGAAGCCCCACGTCCGCAGGAGGCGTTCGGCCGTCTCGACGCGCGTCAACTTCTCCTCGGTCACCTCCAGTCCTGTCGGGATACGGGAGGAGAGACACGCCATCGAGGGTTTGTCGGCGACCGAGAGGTCGTAGCGCTCGGCGGCCTCGCGCACCTCGGATTTGGTGAGGTCGTGGACGAGGAGCGGCGAGAACACTTCGAGTTCCTCGACGGCGCGGAGGCCGGGCCGGTGGCCCTCGCCCGGATCGGAGGCGTTCGTGCCGTCACAGACGGTTCCGATACCCAGGTCGCGGGCCACCTCGTACATCTTTCCCAGCCGCATCGTCCGGCAGTGGTAACACCGCTCGCCGTCGTTTTCGACGAAGTCGGGGTTGTCGAGTTCGGAGAAGGTGACCGTCTCGTGGCGGATCCCGATCTCCTCGGCGACCCGGCGGGCGTCGTCGAGTTCCGCGGCGGGGAGCGTCTCGCTCCGGGCCGTACACGCCACGGCGTCGTCGCCGAGGGCGTCGCGGGCGAGGGCGGCGACGACGCTCGAATCGACGCCGCCGGAGAAGGCGACGACGACGCCGTCGCGGGCGGCCAGGTCGTCGCGGACGGCGTCGAGTTTCGCGTCGAGGGCAGTGGCGGTCATCCCCCGTCCGTACCGTGTCGACGGGCAAAAGAGCGTTGTTGGAGACCCGCAACGTTTTGCCGGATGGGGGGATACACTGCCCCGAATGGAGTTTACGGCCATCCCCGGCGTCGGCGAGAAGACGGCGGCCGCTCTCGCCGACCTCGCCGACCCCGACCGGGCGCTCCGGGAGGGCGACGTGGCGGCGCTCTCGCGGGCGCCGGGCATCTCCGCCGGCCGCGCCGCCGCCATCGCCCGCGCGGCCGTCCGTCACGAACACGGCGCCGAGGGCGACTTCCTCGCGACCGACCGCGCCCGCGATATCTTCGAGTCCGTCCTCTCGCTCCTGCAGGAGCGAACGGTCACCGACTACGCCGCCCGGCGGGTGGAGACGTTCGTCCCCACGGGCGCCGAATCGCGGATCGCGGAGGTGCGCGAACTCGTCGAGCGGGCGACGACCCACGACATCGACGCGGCGACCCTCGACGCCCTGGCGGACGTGGCCCCGCTCGAATCGCCGCCGCCGACCCGGGTTCGGGACCGCTGTCTCGCCACCACCGACGCCGAGACGTACGCCGCGGCCAGCGACGCCATCCCCGAACTCTCCGTCGAAGTGGTCGACGACGCCCGCGGACTGGCGGAGCTCGCCCGGTCGTACGCGACGGTGATCGCGCTCGATGAAACCTTCGCGGGCGTCGACGTGGCGGGCGACGTACGGGTTCGGCCCGACGCCCTCTCCCACCCCGCCGAGGTGGTGCCCGAGCGCCCCCTCGCCTTTTTCGCGGCGAACCGCGACTCCCTGCTCGCGGCCGCCCGCGTCCACGAGACGGCGGGGATGGAGCCGCCTTGTGATCTCGACGCGCTCCGGGACGCCCTCGCGCGCCTCGACGACGACGGGACGCCCGTCGGCGACGACGAACTCGACCGGCTGACGACGGCCGTCGACGACCTCGACGCCGCCGTGGGGACGGCCGAATCGGTCGCCAACGACCACCTCCGCGACGCCATCCGAGAGCGCGACGTGACCATCGAGGGCACCGACTTCCTCTCGCTGGTCGAACAGGGCGCCCGCGTCGACGCCCTGCTCTCGCGTGAACTCGCCGACGAGTTCGACCGTGCCGTCGAGAAGGCGCGCGACCACCTGATCGACAGCCTGGATCTCGCCGACGAGGCTGACCTCGCCGAGCGTGCCTTCGACGACGACCCCACCTTTCCGGTCGAGCGGAACGCGGAGGCCGTCTCCCGCCTCCGAACGGAACTGAAAGCGGCCCGCGACCGCCGGGCGACACGGCTGAAAACCGACCTCGCGGCGGATCTCGGCACGCTTCGGGAGCCCGCAACCGATCTGGTGCGGGCGGCGCTCGACCGCGACGTGGAACTCGCGCTCGCCCGTTTCGCCCGCGATTTCGACTGTACGCTCCCGGAGATCGGTACGGACGTGGCCGGTGTCGCCGTCGAGGGCGGGCGCTCGCCGCTGCTCGACGTTCCCTTCGACGAGGTGGAACCCGTCGACTACGCCGTCTCCGGTGTCACCCTGCTCTCGGGTGTCAACAGCGGCGGCAAGACGTCGACGCTCGACCTGCTGGCGCTGGTGACGGTCCTCGCGCACATGGGACTGCCCGTCCCCGCCGAGTCGGCGCGGGTCGAGCGCGTCTCGGAACTTCACTACTACGCCAAGAGTCAGGGAACCCTCGACGCCGGGGCGTTCGAGGCGACGCTCCGCGATTTCGCCGACCTCGCCCGCGGCACCGACTCGCGGCTCGTCCTCGTCGACGAACTGGAGAGTATCACGGAGCCGGGGGCGAGCGCGAAGATCATCGCCGGCATCCTCGAATCCCTGCAGGGACAGGCCGTGACGGCCGTCTTCGTCTCCCACCTCGCGGGCGAGATTCGGGACGCCGCGGCCGTCGACGTGGCCGTCGACGGTATCGAGGCCGTCGGGCTGGTTGATGGCGAACTCCGGGTGAACCGCTCGCCCGTGACCGACCACCTCGCGCGGTCGACGCCCGAACTCATCGTCGAGAAACTGGCGGGCGAGGGGGACGGCGAGTTCTACGGGCGCTTGCTGGAGAAGTTCTGACACGTCCGTAGAGGGGGACGAACGCCGACAGTCGGGGTGGAGGCGGACGACGAGGGCCGCGTTATCGGCCGCCGTCGGACGGCCGTCTTGCGGCCCGCGGCAAGGGTTAAGTGGTCACGCGAGCGAGGTGAAAGTGATGACGGAGGACCCCGACGAGGGGATGCTGTCGTGGGACGAGTCGGTCTTTCGGGACGAGCACGTCTTCGAGATCGACTACGTCCCGGAGACCTTCGACCACCGGGAGACGCAACTGGAGAACCTGAAATACGCCCTCCGCCCGGCGGTGCGTGGCTCCCGCCCGCTCAACACGATGGTTCGTGGCCCACCGGGGACGGGGAAGACGACGGCGGTACTGAAGCTGTTCGGCGAGCTATCGGGTCAGCCCGGCGTGCGGACGGTCCGAGTGAACTGCCAGCTCGACTCGACTCGCTACGCCGTCTTCTCCCGCGTCTTCGAGAACGTCTTCGAGTACGAACCCCCCTCGTCGGGTATCTCGTTCAAGAAACTGTTCGGGCAGATCACCGACCGTCTCGTCGACGACGACGAGGTGCTCGTCGTGGCTCTGGACGACGTGAACTACCTCTTCTACGAGAACGAGGCGTCGGACACGCTCTACTCGCTCCTGCGTGCCCACGAAGGGTCGGCGGGGGTTCGGATCGGCGTCATCGTCGTCTCCTCGGATTTGGGTCTCGACATCATGAACGAACTCGACGGCCGGGTCCAGAGTGTCTTCCGGCCGGAGGAGGTGTACTTCCCCGTCTACGACGCCGACGAAATCGTCGACATCCTGGGCGAGCGGGTCGACCGCGGCTTCCACGACGGCGTGATCGGGGCGCCGGAACTCGACCGCGTCGCCGAGTTGACCGCCGAGAGCGGCGACCTTCGGGTCGGTATCGACTTACTGCGTCGGGCGGGACTGAACGCCGAGATGCGCGCGAGTCGGACGATCAGCGTCGACGACGTGGAGGCGGCGTACGACAAGTCGAAGTACGTCCACCTCTCGCGGTGTTTGCGCGAACTCACCGACTCGGAGCAGGCGCTGGTCGAGACCATCGCCGACCACGACGGCCAGCAGGCGGGCACGGTGTACGAGGCGTTCCACGACTCGACGGGGCTGGGCTACACCCGCTATACGGAGATCGTCAACAAACTCGATCAGTTGGGCGTCATCGAGGCCGACTACGCCGACGTGGAGGGCCGCGGACGCTCGCGCTCGCT